>NZ_JBVVPL010000071.1:0-18654 GCF_055807615.1 Bradyrhizobium sp. MV1.5
CTTCACCAGCTGATTGTCCACGGTGTCCAGGCTCTCGCTGGTTTCCGTCAAAAACTCCCGCAACAGATCATCCATGAGCTACGCCTTACTGACCTGGATCTGGACCTCGACGCCCGAGCCGCGCTTGGCATGAACGGAAGTCCCCCGCCTTGGATCGTTAGACATCCCCTTTCACGGTCCCGTTAATTTCATCCTCCGTGCTAATACGGATATTGAAGACAAGTTTGCCGTTCGACCGCATGCGACAGCGTTTTTCGGCAAATCCGGCACCACGCCGCAACGGCGAGACGCGTGAGGTGAACGTGCCGATAACAGCGGGACCAGGCGCGCGGGAAAGCCCTGCTTGTGAAGGACGATATCCGCGCTCTTCGCGGAATTGTATCGAGCCGCCTGCAATCCGGGGCGGTCTCGCCACTTTCGCTTGGTGCTTTGCCGAGATACGCAAGACCCGCATTCGCGGTAAACGAACGGTTACCCGCGTCCACCGCGGCCGGTGCCGGCGCTAACCCAGGCGCGCGGCCGAGACAAGGTCGTCGTGAGGACGGTGCTCCGCCAAGCAATCGTTTACGGCGGCGAGCAGCGCGTGCGGCGTGAACGGCTTGCGCAGACAGCGCGTCGCACCGAGCTCCAGCGCCATCCGGAGGAAATCGGGGGCTGGCGAATTCAGATTTGCGAACGCGTAGCCGGACATCGCGATCAACGGAACGTCCGGCGCCCGCTCGTGAAAGATCCGGACCGATTCGAACCCGCGCATGTGCGGCATGAAGATATCGATGATCATCAGATCGAACTGTTGGTGTTCGAGCGCGCGAAGTCCGGCTTCCCCTCCTTCGGCGATCGTCACCTGAAAATTGTTGCGCTGGAGATAGACCTCGATGGCCATGCAGACCATCGGGTCGTCGTCGACGACGAGAATATGGCGCAGACCTTCTGTCCCAGCTTGAGCTTCCCGAATCGGCGATTCAATAATTGAACCGTGGCGCACGCCATGCTCCTTTGCTCGAGGAATGGACAGTCGCGAAGGTCGTTGGCGGAGCGGGGAAGGCGACGGACGCGGCGCGGATGTAGCGCCTCCGGCCCATGAAGGCCCCCTTGCCGCTTTTACCTGCACAACTTCGCAGGGCCGGCGCGCCGGCTCATGAGCGAATCAGCGTGCCATTCTCATTTCCGCCGCAAATGGCCCAGCTTGTCTGCCCCCCAACGGGTATACGCAGACCGACACAACCGTTATAACAATATTTGTCGCCGCACAACCGGATGACGAACCGGACGCGGCGCGGATCACGTCGAAACGCATGGGGATCAACCATGACCGCGACCACTCTCCAACCGATGCTCCAGTCGATCGATCGGGATCTGCTGGGTCTCCAACTCGGTACCTCGGAAATGGTCAGGGAATCTGTCTTGGCGAGCCCGGCGTCAGGCGGCGGTCGCCGATCGGACAACTTGTCCCAATTGCCAATATATCCCGGCGGGAACATGATGGAACTTGCCCGGACGGAAAGCAGTTTCGTGTGCTGCGGCCCACTGGTCAGGGAGACAGGAGGCTACTTTGGAAACGATGGTGCGTTCCTCCAACGGCTTCCTGTCCGCGCTGTCGGCAGACGATTATGAATTGATCCGCCCGCACCTGCGTACGGGCGATCTGCCGCATGACGCGGTGCTGGTCGAGACCGGCGAAACGCTCAAGCGCGCCTACTTTCCCCATCGCGGCGTCATCTCTCTGGTGGTGGAACTCGCCAGGGGCGAGCACGTGCAAGTCGCCATGATCGGTCGCGACAGCCTGCTCGGAACGCTCTCCATCATGGGCGATGCCTGCGCGCTGAACACGGCCATCGTGCTGGTTCCAGGCTCCGCCTCGATGATGGACCTCGACCGGCTGCGTGTCGCGGCCGACCAGAGCTGCACCCTGCGGACGCTTCTGGCGCGTCACGGACTGGCAGTGTACGCGCAGGTGCAGCAGACCGCGGGCTGCAACGCAGCCCATCCGGTGGAGTCGCGGCTGTCGCGCTGCCTGCTGCACACCCATGACCTCTCCGGCGACTACCGGCTGCTGCTGACCCAGGAGGCGATGGCGCAGATGATCGGCGCTCGGCGCAACAGCGTGTCGCTGGTCGCCAATACCTTGCAGCAGGCGAATTTCATTAACTACAGCCGCGGACACATCCAGATCCTCAACCTGGACGGCCTGCGCCAGACGGCGTGCGAATGCTACGCCACGGTGAAGGCGCAGTATGACCGGCTGCTCGGCCCGCGCTGACTGGTGCTGCGGCGTGGTAAACCGTCCGCTAATTCCGGCCCGCAAACACGGATTGTCCTGCTACCGGAACTGAAATGCGGATGCCGTAGACACGCAACGTGCCGCGCGCGCCTGTACGGGCCGGCGGCAAGGGAACCGTGATCAAGGCAGGCCAAACCATGTTCGAAGTCACCGTCGCGCCTGCGCAGACGGCGCTTGATGCCGAGCCCGCGCGCGAGCCGGGCGCGTACCAGGCGCTGGTGCGCGAGATCGGCGAGGACGGTGCTTGCGAAGTGCGCGACGTGTTCTGGAGCGACACCTGCGCGCGCCTGCAACTGCTCCGCACGCTCGCGCTCGCGCAGCATCCCGGCAGGATCGCGCGCGAAGCGCATTCGCTGAAGAGCGCGGCGGGGACGTTCGGCTATGTCCGGCTCGCGGCGCTGGCGCTGCGGCTGGAGAAGACCGCGGAGAGCCTCGGCGACGCCGGATTTCGCGACCTCCTGGACCTGATGGATGCGGCCTATGCCGCCGGGCGCGCGCTGGAGCCGGAGGGCTGACGCGCTCGCTCGAAAACGCCGTAACCACTCACGCGTGCATGCCCGCCGTACTTCTACGGCTTGGGATTTTCACAGATGGCTAATCATAGGCAGCGATAGTCGCCGGAAACCAGGAGGGTTTCCATGTTCACCTACGAGACCGCGGACCAGAAAGAAGTTCGCCGCTTCCGCATCGCACAGTTCAACGGCCGGATGGCGACGGTGGCCGCTGGCGAGGCGACAGTGACGGGCTTCGTGCGCTCGGTGCTGGAGCAGGAATCGAGCATGCCGCCCCGCTGGACCATCACGATCATTCCCAACGTGCCGAAGGAAGAGCTCAAGCCGCTGCGGCCCTCGCCGCGCGCGCGTCCCTTCGCCGAAGATTATTTCTGAGCGTAATCGAAGCCCCGGGTCTTTCTCGAGAGGTGTCTCACCTTGGCCCTCGCCGCTGGCGGGCGGCCCGAGGCAAGAGCCTTCAGTCGATCGAATGCAGCAGCGCCGCACGGACGAGGTCCGCCGTGTTGCGCGCACCGAGCTTCCGCATCGCCTCGGCGCGATGGCTCTCGAAGGTGCGCGGGCTGATCTGCATCCGAAGCGCACCCTGCTTGTTCGAATAGCCCTCGCTGATCAGCCTCAGCACCTCGCGCTCGCGCTTGGTCAGCCGCTTCTGGCCTGACAGGCCGTGCATTTCGGCGCTCGGCACGCGCTGCGGCTGTGGTGCGCGCGCGAGCTTCGATTCGGCGTCCTCGGCCCTGGACGCGATCGGCAGGCCACCCGTGTGAGAACCGGCAAGCTGTTTGACGAGGCCACAAACCCGCTCGGTCTGCACCAGCGCATTCTCCACGACGCGCTGCAAATAGGCACGATCACCCGTCACCGGCGCGAGCTGATCACTGTGATGCTTGATCTCGCCCATATAGAGCAGGAGCGCCGTGAGGGGACCGTTGAGCTCGCGGGCGATGGCGGCGGCCATTTCGTCGGCCGCCTTGGCACGGGCGGCGTTCAGGCGGACGACATCGAGCTCTTGAGTTGGAGCGGCGTTGCTTTCGTACCATTCCGACGGCCGCGAATCAGTGGCCGTATCATTCTGTGACCCCATGTCACTCGTTTAGCGGAACCCGACGCGATCTGTGGTTAACTTTTTGCTCCGTAAGACTACGGTGAATCTGGCAGCTTTGTGCTGAAACGCCGGCGCAGGCACACTTTGTGCTTGAGTCGCGAGGCCCCTCAACATTCTTAGGTTGATGAAACTGCTCAAATCATGGGCGGTCACCCTCAGCCGTCTTAACGATCACGTCCCCGCCGATGACGCGCGGACCCGGATTTTACCGATATATTAACGGCGGCTTGCTTCTCTATGTCGCAATTGAGAGCGCGCAAATGCCTCCATGCATGCGGCCGATAGGCCTGCTGGAAACGTTGCGGAAGATTGCGTGCGATGAACGAGATCGACCAGCTATCGGACTTCCTGCAGAAGCTGACGCCGCTGTCGCGCAGCTGTCTGCTCAGCGAGCTCGAACGGCTGGAGCTGTGCGGCATCGACATGCCGGGCTCATCCGACCTCCAATCCCGGTTGCGGGCCGAGTTTCGCAAGGACGGATCGAGCCAGGCGCGCGCCACCAGTCCGTCGCGCCATTTCTTTGCGCCGCTCGAGCTGCTTCTGATCGACGGCGCGCCCGAGCATGCCAATATGGGGCGGATCTCGCGCAACACCCTCACCCCGATCTGGGAGTGGATCTGCCGCGACCTGCTGCCGACCATGGCGCGCGACTACACCAAGGCGATCAACGACCAGGTCGCCGCCAACAACCCGAAGGAAGTGCAAAAGATCGCATCGACCTTCCAGACCAAGGTCGTCAAGGTTCTCGAAAGCACCCTCGCATCAGCGGAGAGCACCGAGTTCGCACGCGGCAAGCTCGCGCAATATACGGCATCCCGCACCGCCTTCGACGACGTGAAGAAGATGCAGCATGTGCTGCGCGCCGGCGCCGCGCTGCCGAAATTCAACGAAAGGCTGCCCGAGAAGATCGCGAAATTCGACGACGGCCAGGTTGACCAGATCACCGCACGGTTGGACGCCTTCAAGAAGGCCCATCCCGAGGCGCTGCCGTTCGCGCTGACGCTGGTGGCGAGACGGCTGAAGACGTTCTGGCAATTGGTGCGCCTTGCCACCAAGGCCGCCGCGAGCAAGAGCCCCGCCGATGTCGCCGCCACGCCCTATGCCTGCGTCGTCCACATGGTGCTGGACCAGCTCGACGACAGGCGCCTCGCCTTGCGCATCGCGCTCCGGCACAACCGGGTGCTGATTGCGCGCGACCTGCTCACCGAGATCTACGACACCGAATATGCGCTCAAGGTGCGGATCGACGGCATCGAGCAGTGCGAGTGGGGCATTCGGCTGCAGCAATTGATGGACGCGATCGCGGCGCTGGTATCGGCCGAGGTGAGCCGCTTCCCCTCCAATGTCGGCCACATTCTCGGTTCGCGACGGCTGCGCAGCCACGACACGCTCGGTGGAAAGCTGTCCTATCTGGCCTGGAAGGGACGCGATGCGATCGAGGACGGCGCGGCCGCGTTGCGCAAGCTGATCGGCCAAACCTGATCCCGCGCTAATGCGCGCGCGGCAGGCACAGGAAGCGATCGAGAAATCGCCCTGACAGCACGAACCTGAACCACCAATACATTATTCGCCGCGACGTCATTGCTGTGATCCTCAACAGCCCACCACCGGCTGTCCGAAGCAATAGCGCACCTGCAGCAATCCGCTTGTGATCTGCTTCACACTGGCGCCGGCGCGCGCCGACGCATTGTCGCAGAACCGTCACGCGCGAACCGGGAAAAATGCGCGCATCGCGCGCAATTGAGGCGCTGCCTTATTCAATTGGGCGAGGCGCGCGCGGCGGCGTCCAATTGCAGGACAGTGCGCTTGCATGCCGCCGCACGGCACGTCGCGAAATCTCCAGTGATTGCCGCAACTCTGCGCCCGATGCGCGGGCAGACGTAAAAACTTCTCGACCGAGATCCAGACAATTTTAGACATGATGGGCGCTTTAACGTTACCCAGATAATTCGACGATCGGCTGAAGCCCTCCATATTTGAAACTGCTCACGTCGCTAACACACCGGCACGGAACGGGAGTGGCGTGCGATGAAAGACGGAATTGTAGAACTCGCCGAACGAAGGCCCAAAACCTTCGGACGGCGAAAGGTGAAGCCGCGCGCATGCGTCGCCGACAGCAAGCGCCATCTTCGCGCGTTTCTCGCGGAAGTGCTGGAGGATCTCGGCTTCGTCACCACCGAATGCGCCAGCGCCGAGGAGCTGCAGAGCGTGCTGACGAGCGAATTGCCCGACCTGATCCTGCTCGGCATCGCCGCCGACGGCATCGAGCCCGGCAAGTTTCTGGAGACGCTGGTGCGCGAGGCCTTCGACGGCAGGGTTCTGACCGTGGGCGCCCGCGAGTCGATCATCGTCAGGGCGGTGCAGCAGGTCGGCGAGGAATACGGCCTCAAGATGCTGCCGCCGCTGACCACGCCCTTTGCCGCGGAGACGCTGCGCGACCGCGTCGCGATGCTGTTGCCCGAGGAGCCGGCGCCGAGCCCGGCCGTGCATGTCGGCGAGGCCCTGCACGCCGGCTGGCTCGAGCTCTGGTACCAGCCCAAGATCGACGCGCGCACGCTGATCCGCAACGGCGCCGAGGCGCTGGTGCGGATGCGGCATCCGACCTGGGGCGTGGTGCCGCCGGCCTATTTCATCCCCGAAGAGCACGACCCGCATCTGCGCGACCTCTCCGAATTCGTGATCGAGCGCGCCATGCAGGACTGGCACTATCTGCTGGAGCAGCAGAGCCCGGTCGATCTCGCGATCAATTTGCCGTCGTCTTATCTGAAGGAGCCGCAGGCCGTGCGCGATCTCTGCCGGCGCATGCCGACGCATCCGGCGTTCGGCGGGCTGACGATCGAGATCGAGAGCGAGGAGGCGATCCGCGACCTCGATCACCTGGTCGAGGTCGCCCGCGAACTGCGTCTGCACAATATCGGCCTGTCGATCGACAATCTCGGCGCCAACTGGCCGTCGCTGATGGACCTCGGAAAACTTCCCTTCATCAAGCTGAAGGCCGACCGGCATTTCGTCACCGGCAGCGGCAATGATCGCCTCAAGCGCACGGTGTGCCGCCACATCGTCGAGCTTTCACATGGCTATGGCGTGCACGCCGTCGCCGAGGGCGTCGAGAGCCGCGCCGACCTCGTCACTGCCAACGAGCTCGGCTTCGACCTCGTGCAGGGTTTTCTGTTCGGCAAGCCGATGCCGCTGAAGAAGTTCGCGCGGAGCACGCTGACGCGGACGGTGCTGGGGTGAGAGTGAGGCGGCCTCAGGCAAACCGCCGCGCGAAGACCACGCAGGCGACCACCAGCGCGGTCGCGACGATCATGCTCCAGGCCACCGGTTCGTGCAGAAGCAGGCCTGCAAGCGCGAGACCGAAGAACGGCTGGAGCTGCTGCAACTGGCCGACGCGGGCGATGCCGCCGATCGCGAGGCCGCGATACCAGAAGATGAAGCCGACGAACATGCTGAAGACCGAGACATAGGCGAGCCCGATCCAGGCGGGCACGCTGATGCCGCTCCATGTCGACGGCCAGGTGAGAATCGCGACCGGCAGCATCAGCGGCAGCGACAGCAGCAGCGCCCAGGAGATCACCTGCCAGCCGCCGAGCCGGCGCGACAGCGCGGCGCCTTCGGCATAGCCGAGCCCGCACAGCACGATCGCGGCGACCATCAGCAGATCGCCGGTGAGCGATGCGACGCCATCGTTGGAGAGGGCAAAGCCCGCGACCGTGGCGCTGCCGAGAACAGCGAACAGCCAGAACATCGGCTGCGGCCGCTCGCCGCCGCGCAGCACGCCGAAGATCGCGGTCGACAGCGGCAGGAGCCCGATGAAGACGATCGAATGCGCCGAGGTGATGTGCTGGAGCGCAAGCGCCGTCAGCAAGGGAAAGCCGACCACGACGCCGATGGCGACGATGGCGAGCGAGACGAGATCCTTGCGCTGCGGCCGCGCCTGACGGAGCAGGCCGAGCACGGCCACGCCGATCAGCGCCGCGATGACCGCGCGCACCGAGGTCAGGAACAGCGCGGAGAACCCGCCGACCGCCACGCGCGTCGCCGGCAGCGAGCCGCTGAAGATGATGACGCCAAGAAGCCCGTTGCCCCAGCCGCTGCCGGAAGATTGCATGTCCGTTTTGCCTTGTGGGTGGTGGTCCCAACTGGACAAGCCAGCCGGGGTGGCGTGACGATTACCTGTAAGTTTTCGACGGCCCAATAACAAAAAGCGCGAAAACAACCCCATGCACAGTAGACGGGGGCTGCAAGATCAATGACTTACGCGGGGGGTGAAAACGCCTGACTCGTCAGAGATCCTAGGGTCGGCGGATTCGGATGACGCCAGGCGTCGTTTGACTCGTCGGGCAAAACAGGAGCAAGGTATCACTATTGCAAAAGGCCTGATCGGCGAGCATTGCGGGCTATCGGCAAGCTCGAAAAACTCGCGATCAATGATGTGCGCCTTCATCTCCCCGAAGCCCAACCAGTTCGTGACTGGTCCAGAAATCATCATGGATTTCGATGGAGCTACGCCGCAAGGGGTAACGGATGGATAGGGCTGCCAAATAGGGGCGCTCGCTCAGGCTAACTATCTTCCTTCGGCTTCTTCATCTCAATCGGAAATAGACGACTGAGCCTCGTTCTGAGAATTGGCCGTCGAGCTTGGCACTCCCAAATGGTTATGACCCGCCAACCATTCGCCCGAAGCGTCCTTCTAACCAAGATGTCCCGCTTCCGATTTCGAATGAACTTGGCTTGCCAAAAATCCGCTCGGGTAGAAGGCTTTGAGGCCCTTCGACATCCGGCATGATCATGCCAAAAGCACCCATGTACGAAGATCACTGTTTTCCATTTAGGCAAAACGATGTCTGGATTCCCGAAAAGGTCGCTTCGATTGACACGAAATCTGAGCTTCAGGGAGTGGAGTGCCGAACGAACAACGAGTTCGGGCGCAGTTCCTTTGCGTCGCACTTTCCGCATCAAGGCTGACCGGCCTGAAACGCCCAACTGGTCCATATTCGATGTCACCTAGCGAACTCGTTAGAAGCACTGTGTTGGGGACACGATCCTGATACACTCTTGCAGTTTTCCTCCATTTCTGGTTGTCCTATTGCCCATTAATTGATCAATTCTTTTGGACTTCCGCATCTATGGGTGACATCCGATCAAATCAACACTTGCTCCAGACGCTAAATAATATCGTTGGCGATACTAGATTAGTAGATTTGGAGAGGGTCGCGGCCTCCGAACTCGCTAGCCATCAGCACGAACTATTGCAGGACCTGATGGTCGGAAGCGGCCACGCCTGGGATGAGCAATGCGAGCACAGACAAATGGGCCTTTCGAATGCGCCGCAGGCGCAGACGGCCCCTCCTGAACGGGTGCTTGGAAATGTGTGGTCCGTTCGCGGACTTGAGCGAGGCGTTGCTGACCAGATGGGCTGCGACCATGCAGAAGCTGAGCGGCTCGTAAGCCTGGTTTTCCGATCAGTGGGGTATCTCTCCCTCGATGAGCAGAGGGACCTTGCCAGACTGAAAGAGCGGGTTACCCTTAGAAAGGAAACCGTGTGGCTATTTCAGAATGATGCCTCGGACGACGATCCCAAGGCAGGTATCGACCTGGGAACGCTACCATGCATTTTGGGCCTACCGTATTCGTTGGGTGAAGAGTTCGCAATTTTCGGCATTCCGCTGACGTCAGTCAACCCGATCCGCAGACCTTGCGTGTACGACGTAAGCTGGTTCTTTCAAGAATTTTGGCGTCCAACAGGCAGGACGAGGCCGGTATGTGTTAATCCGATTGCATTAGGGTTAAGGGAATGGATCGCTGTTTCGCCTCGCCTAAGCCAGACGATCATTTATCCTTCCAAAGCTAACGTATCCGATGCACTTGCCGCCGGTTCTCATAACTACGACGTATAGTTCACCAGTGATGGCGCGCGATGAACGCTACTGAATTAAAGCACATTCTGACGCAGTGGTCTAAGGAGCAAAAAGGGCCGGCTGGGGAGAGCAGGCTTGATGAACTCGTTCGTCAAATAAATCTGAGCAAGGACACGAAGAAGCAGACAGAAGAGCTGCTTTTCGAGATTGTTCCTTCGCTAACGGATGTCGAACAGTGGCGAGGGCTAGATGTACTAATCGGCCAGACCTCTATCAAGAATCAGGCGCTTGGAGAATTGATCGAAAGGCTCGTTTCCAACAAGGCGGTCGACCTGGGCGCCGAGACAATTTGGCCAATTACATGCGCCGTCAAGCTACGCGGGGCACTTGCTTCCAGTTCATTAGTTCGATTGAACCAGGAGGACGTAGCAAAAAAAAAGCCAATCGAAAGGTTTCGGCTGATAGCTAAAACCTCCGAAGCTCACTACGTGGCGAGGGCTTTCGAAGAAACTCCAAAATCCACTGAGCTTTCCGCGGATCAAGCAATTGACTTAATCACAATTTTTAGACGCGAAGCTGGCAACTTAGGAGTTGAGACGAATGCGAGTCTGTCTCGCTTCTTTGATGCGTTGGATGTCGTTACTGCTGCACGCGTATCTGAAGAACTCCGCGGCTCGATTGGGCCGACCTATCAAGCTCAAGTCGCGCGACGGAGTCGCCAGCACGCCAACCGCTCTAGCTCTGGCATTAAATTTGACCGGTTGTTTACTGGAATGAAGAATGTAGCGGACAAAACCGACTGGTCCTTACGACACGCCTACGAAGAAAGGCCAGCAGCATGAGTGACCAGGGCCCGATTGGCTTTCGCAGATTTTTGCTGCAGGGTGCAGTTCCTTTTGGAGAAGCATTACCGGCCTTTTTCGTGGGGTTCATGAGAGCCTATTCGGATACTCTCAAGCTACTCCAAGAACCTTCAAAACTTCTCCTCACTGATGTGCGAGCGGTCGAGTCTATAAATAGACACTTCTATTTGTACGTCGCTGGGCTCTCTAACCACTTCGACCCACACTTTGCTCAGGGGCCGCGAAACACATCCTTTCGCGTGATTGTAAGAGACAACAAGAATCCTCCTCCTCCGCCCGCCGCTCCTAGTCGATTCAGCTTAGTCCTGTCCCGGATGCTGGCCCGCGCGGAGAACGTTGCCAAGCAAGCTAGGCGTTACCAAGGTGCCGAGGCTCAAGATTCGCATCCTAGCTTTTGCTATTCGCCGCTGTACTTCTGTCGAAATCTACTCACTTCCCCGGACTTTCCTGCGAGCGCCGCGTTAGCCCACGCCGCTATCCGAGCATACTTGTTTGAGGAAGCTCTGCGTTTTGACGACCGATGGTGCGGCTCGGCCAGCAAAAAATGGGCAACGAATGAAGCAGATCTCGGGCAAGACGCAAAAGTCACAAGCAATGCCTTTCTGCGGATACGCGAGATAATAAGGTTTGACCGTGTCGAAGCCTCCCTTAACAAGATCGAAAGCTTCGATCGAAAGCGAGACAATCTCCCTCTCAAAACCGCCACTGATTTCATTGTAAGCCATTTGCTCGCATCCAAGGGCCTTCTGATGCTGCGCTTCGGCAGCCAAGACGGTTATTTGAATCCCAAGAATGACGATAGGAAGCCGGAAATTTCGCTTCCATCGTTTCTGCTAACTGAGACACTCGTTCCCGATGTCGGCGTGTATCAGTTTGACCGCCCAAAGGAAGTACGACGCCTGCCAACAGCAGCGGAGCTCATGAATGAATTGGATGGACTGCCGGTCGCAATCGCGGGTGCCGATCAGGTATTTCAGGGTGGCATACGATTTACAACCAAGGTCGGCGTCCTAGGCCGTCTAAATGGAACGGCGGGAATTGGCAAAACGTCCCTGGCGCTCGCCATCGCGGCAGCCTTGGCGCCGCTAGGAACTCAAACAATGTACCTCTCTTGTGAGGAGCGAACTGACGACCTCATTCAAAGAATCCGAACACTCGTTCCTACCTTCATCAAGCGCACGCAGTCATACAAAGATCCTGCAGATTGGTTCTACCCTCATCATGTGGAAGGCAAGCATAGTGACAAGCTTGTTGAAGTGCTGGCGTTCCTTGAAGAGACTTTGCAAAAATTCGGATCAAAGCTTCCGACGCCAGCGAATTGCCCGCCGGGCTTGATGCCACTCTTCATCGTACTCGATGGCGTGCATGAAATGTTTCCAGCAAATGGCTCTGACTCATCTGGTGAGCAACTGAGAATGCTAATCGAAAAGTGTCAGCAAACTGGCGCATTCGTATTGGCGATGTCAGCTGAAGAAGTACGAAGCGACTTGTCGGAGTTTGACTACTTGGTCGACATCGTTGCGTCGTTAGAGTTTGCGGCCGCAAAATCGGAAATGGATCCGCCGTCAAGACTCCTTCGTCTCAAGAAAACCCGTCGACAAGTCTCCCGCACCGGAGCGCACGTTCTAGACCTTTCAAGCAATAATACCGGCGTCCGGATATTTCCACACATTCATAAGTTTTTAGATGAAAGTAGAGGCCGATTTTGGGTCGAGCCGAGCAGGCATCTCACCATCGATTTCTTGCTGAGGAGAGATGGCTACGTTCCGACCAATGACGAAGAAGATCGCCCGCTGGTAATGATTTCAGATCGATCCCAGGTTCTCGTCTTGGGGAAGGGCAGTAGCAGCAAATCACTCTTCGGAATGAGAATCTTAGCAAGCCCCTTTCAGCATGACGAGCGGCTACAAAAGCAGCTAGAAAATCGCGAAAATAGAAACAAAAATCCGCGATTTGCTCTTGAAGCTAAGAGCGAAACGGAGGTCACCGATGAAGAGTGGCCCTGGTTCGAGGACGTCGACCCATCGGAGAGACGAATCCTCATTCTGTCTTTCCTATATCAACAGGCTTTCTACGAAGAGCTGCGCAAGAAGCAACGGCACTGGAGCCGGGACTCTTTTGCGCGAAAAAGCCAGCTTCATGTGCGGATAGACGTTACCCATTTCGCGCCGGGCTATCTGGGGCCTGAAGAACTGATCGGTCAGATAGCAGAAAAGCTCGAGGCGGCAGAACTGGATGGCGCGCCTTACCATGGAGTCTTGATAGACGGGGTGCATAACGTTTTCCTGCAGTTTCCGCGCTTGGAGGCCAGCGAGATTCTTTGGCCCGCCTTATACGAAATGTTTCGCACCAGAGGCGTGACCGTAGTTACGACACACACGTATTTTGATATCGCGGAAGAAGGGGCCGATGGTCACGACTTACAAGTCTCGCGGAGACGCGTGGCGCCGCTACTACACGCACTGGTTCAGTCTAGCGACTACGTCATAAAGATTCATCCGATTACGTCACTAAAGCGGGACCCTAGTCAGTTTGCAGACAATGTACGAGACGAGCTCGATCTGGACGATAGGGGCGTGGCGCTAGAAAATCAGGCATATCGGCCTCCGCGGCCTGCAAGATATCTGATCGAGATCGGTGGCACCTTGTCGCCTACGTACGTGGACGCGCCCGCCGATTGGGGCTGGGATCGAGATCGGGGCACCGCGTTTCAGGTGCGTAAGAGGCTGAAAAGCGACGGTGCGCACAAACCTAGAAGAGGGAACCAATATGCTCTTCGCCCTCGTGAGCGGAGATAGCGTCAAGAGTCCTTTTTTTTTCGGGTCTCGAACTGAGCAAATTTTTCATGAGCGGTTTGAGAAGCAGCTCAGCTAAGCGTGGCGGGACAGCATTTCCGATCTGTTGTCCGCTCGCCATCAGCCCTCCGTGAAACACAAACCAGTCTGGAAACGTCTGTATGCGCGCAGCTTGGCGCACCGTAATTCCATGAGGCGCAGTGGGATGCACAAAGCGCCCCTTGGAAGGGTTTATACAGGCCGTCGTCATGGTCGGCGCGGGCAAGCTGGGGTCAATGCGACCATAAACATCTGAATGGCCGTCATGCTTCTGATGACAGCGAAGCGTCCGACCAGAAGCTGTTCGAGAACCACCGTTAATCGGGGTTGCCTTAAAAGCATCGGTCAGTTCACGCCCGTGCTTCATATGAATGTCGTTTGGATCGCCTTTGATTTTCGACGTTTTGAAAACCTCTCGCACAGGATTCCACGGCTTGGATGACGTGCCAGCCACCAGCTTCGGGTTGCAATGCGACGCCGCAGGAGGAAATAGCACAGGGGGCACGTCGCGACGACGCCCCAGAATGAACACCCGCTTTCTACGCTGCGGAACGCCGTAGTCAGCTGCATTTATGGATGCCGGCTCGTCAACTTCGTAACCGCTAGCAGCGGCCATCGAATAGAAGCGACGTAGCCAACTTCTATGACGGGGCCAGAGAAGACCTGGCACGTTCTCGACTATAAAAAACTTAGGTGCGAGTACTGATACAATCTCGAAGTATCGTAGAAGAAGCCGGTTCCGCGGATCATCAACGCCGGCATTTTTCAAACGATGAGACGAAAATCCCTGGCAGGGTGGGCCTCCGATAATAAGGTCGCATTTGAGCCCAAACATCTCCCTTTGAAGTTCCGTCACGGCCATTTCCGCGATGTCCGCCTCAATGAGACGCGTTTTACTTCGCATTCCCCTCACGATGTTTGCATCGTACGTCCGACATGCGTTTGCATCGCAGTCCACGGCCAGCGCAACACGAAAACCGGACATGATCGCGCCTAAAGAGAAACCTCCGGCCCCACAAAATAGATCAATCGCAACCGGTTTCCCGCCCATCCAAAAAACGCACGCCTCCCCAAAAAACGCACGCCTCGCCCAAAACAACTGCGACTTTACCGTATTCCACAGATGCTCGGCCAAGAAGGGCTGATTGGATACAGAATCAAGCCTCCACATCTTTCTTGGGCAGAGCTAATTTTGTCGGTGAAGTTACCGATGGCTTATCTAGTATCGAGATGAGATCAGATAGTTATTTATATTGGCGGAGAGGGAGGGATTCGAACCCCCGATAGGCTTGCACCTATGCCGCATTTCGAGTGCGGTGCATTCGACCACTCTGCCACCTCTCCTGAAGGCGCCAAGTAAGGAGCAGGGCCCCTGTGGTTCGGGCGTTAATAGGCGAGGATGGCGGGCCAGACAAGGCTTGCGAGGGCGAAAATCCGCTGCCTGTTTCGGCCCGGCCGCCCCTTCCCGGCACGAACGCGAGGGAAAGGCGGCCCCATTGCCGGTTTGACGCGTATTTGTCGGGCGCGAGGTGGAGTCCGATTCGCGACCCCAATGCGGAGACACCCTCTCCCCCGCCCTCCCGGCATCCGCCTTCGCCCGAAGGCGGGCTTCGGCGAGACAAGCGCGGGGGAGGGAGCGCACCACCGGATGGGGCGGGCACTGAGATTCATCGCATGTTCGAAAAAAAGGGGTGGGACCGCCAGACGCGGTAAACACTGGCGGTCCCGGTGCCGCTCATTGAAATACTGGCTGGGAAGGGCGGCTTCGCCAGCCAGGTGAGGCGACGGTTCCGACCGTAGCGTGCGGCCGGTGCACCGCAACGCAATCCGGTCCTTAACCTAACCAGTCAAGGTTACTCTGGCGACCGTGTCTGAGACCCCCCGTGTGGAGAGAGCCCTCACCCGCCGCGCGCGGACGATGCTTCGCATCGCCCGGGGCGCGTCGGCCTCTCCCGCACGCGGGAGAGGCGGAGCAAGCCCGCGGCCGGTGGATTTAGCCAAGAGCCTCCTCGCTTGAGTCGCCCTTTACGCTCAGTCGCCCTTGCCCTTTTTCTTGCCGGATTCCTTCCCGTTGCCCGTGGAATCCCCGTCTTTGCCGTTATCCTTGTCCTTGCCGTTGTCCTTGCGGCGGTTGGTGAAGCGGGCATTGCCCAGCCCAGTGCCGATGGTGAGCACGCCCCAGCGATCCACATCCTGCATGAACGGCACCTCGGAGAGGCCCTGAACCACGCCGTCATTGTGCATCAGGATCGCGGTATCGTGCTCGCCGATGGAGGGGATGCCCTCGAGCAGGCTCGCCGGCAGGTTGAACTTGCTGCTCTCCCAATTGCCCGGCAGGTTCTGCGCGCCTTTCTCGATCGAGCCGTCCGCGTTGATCACGCCGGGACAGGCGATGCCGATGAACGGCGCCAGCTTGTAGCCTTCCTTCTCGGCCTCGGTGATCAGCCCTTTCAGCATCTTGGTGAGCCGCTTCACCGCGCCTTCGCGGGTCGGCTCGTCGTCGGCATGACGCCACAGCTCGGACTTCACGACCCTGGCTTTCGACAGGTCCTTTGCCTTTTTCCAGCTGGTCTCCACCAGGCCGCAGCGGATGTTGGTGCCGCCGATATCGACGGCGAGGATGCTGTCATGGGCCTCGAAGATCCACGACGGCGCCAGATGCAGCGCGCCGATCAGGCCGGCCTCATCGGGATGATGGCGGATCGGCACCATGTCGATCTTGAAGCCCTCGGCGATGAGAATGATCTCGGTGCGCGCGATCGCGAGCTCGCCGAGACGGGAATCGCGGAAACCACCGCCGACCACGATGCGCTCGGTCTTGGCCCAGGCCTTGGACTTGAGGAAGCGGCGGGTGACGTAAGCGAGCTCCTGGGCAAAATCCTCGATGGCGCTGTGCACCACCGCCCAGGCCTCGGTGTCGTCGCCGACCAGGATGGCGTCCAGCGTCTTCTTGCTGATCTCGTCCGACGGCTCCTTGCCGAACGGGTCCTCGCCGGACTTGCGCAGCGGCTTGCGCCAGCGCTCGAGGATCTCCCTGAACGCGCCCTTGCTGGCGCGGTCGCCGATGAAGCCGTCGTCGTCCTTCATCTCGATGTTGAAGCTGTCGATATCCACCGACGGCAGCCGCTCCGCCCCGTGATGGGCGATGCCCGTCGTCGTCTTGACCAGCTCGTCTGTCGCCATGATAGCCCCTGCCCGTGTGACTGAATTCGCGGGGACAACGGCGGGGGAACCTGTTGGTTGCGGCGCTGTCGGAAATTCGCCCGCGGGGCCGGATCGGGCCCAAATGCTTCAAATCCGGGCCGTTTTCGCCGGCTTTTCCTTGACTCTCGACGGTCAGCGGCTATAAATCCCGCAACCGGCGCGGGGCGTTTCTCGCGCCGCTTGTTTTTGCGTGGGTTTTCAAAGGGATAACTCCCGCCCGCACAAAACTCGCATAAACCCATAACGACTGACAAAAAGCCGGCCCCGACACTCTGTCGCGAGGCCGGGAATGAACACGAAGGAAAACAACGATGTTCGCAGTCATCAAAACCGGCGGCCGGCAGTACCGCGTCGTTCCGGATGATGTCCTGGAAGTAGGCAAGATCGAAGGCGAAGTCGGCTCGATCGTGCAGCTCAATGAAGTTCTCCTGGTCGGCGGCGACACGCCGATCCTGGGTCTGCCCACGGTCGCAGGCGCGTCCGTTGCGGTCGAGGTGCTCGACCACAAGCGCGGTCCCAAGGTCATCGCTTTCAAGAAGCGCCGCCGCAAGAATTCGCGCCGCAAGCGCGGCTATCGCGACGAGATCACCGTGCTGCGCATCTCGGAGATCCTGACGGACGGCGCCAAGCCCACCAAGGGGCCGCGTCCGAAGCGGGAGAAGGTCGCCAAGCCAGAGACCACGACCGAAGAGGCCGCCGCATAATTTGATCACGCGCCATCACGAATTGATGCGTGAGAAATTGTGAAATGATTCCGTCAAGGAATTGATCTAGACATACGCAAGATTTCGGAGACGAGCCATGGCTCACAAAAAAGCAGGCGGTTCATCGCGCAACGGTCGCGATTCCAAGGGCAAGCGCCTCGGTATCAAGGCGTTCGGCGGGGAAGTTGTGATTCCCGGCAACATCATTGCGCGTCAGCGCGGCACCACCTGGCATCCCGGCCTTAATGTCGGCATGGGCACGGACCACACCTTGTTCGCCAAGGTCGAGGGCCGCGTAACGTTCCAGGCCAAAGCCAACGGCCGCACCTTCATCTCGGTGCTCCCGCTCGCAGAGGCGGCTGAATAGACGGTGGATCAAATTTGGAGTCCGCCGGGTCCCAGACCGAACCGGCGGAGTCCTTGAGATCAAAAGAGATCGAAGGCTCCAGGGGAGGCGGGAAACCGGCCTCCCCTTTCGTTTGCGTGCTGAGTTTTCACTTAGTGACTTCGACGGAGCCGGACATGTTGCAGGACTTTTCAAGCGTGACCTTGCAGGAGGCGAGACCCAGCGTCGTCGCCACCGAGCGGCTGACCTTGCGGCGGCCGACCCTCGCCGACGTCAGGACCATCGCCCTTCTCGCCAACGACCGCCGCGTCGCCGACAACACAAGGCGCCTCCCGCATCCCTATTCGCAGGACGACGCTATCGCCTTCGTCCGCGCCACCGCCGCGCCCGGCAGCGAGACCGTGTTCCTGATCGAGCATGACAGCGGACCCATCGGCATGGTCGGCATCGACTGCTCGACGCCCGACAATGCCGAGCTCGGCTACTGGCTCGGCGTCGAGCATTGGGGCCGCGGCTTTGCCACCGAGGCCGCGCGCGGCGCGATCGACTTCTTCTTCGAGGAGTTCGAGGACGATCATCTCTATTCAGGTGCGCGCGTCACCAACCCGGCGTCACGCAACGTGCTGGAGAAGTGCGGCTTCCAGTGGAGCGGCGTCCAACTGCATCGCTTCCTGGCGCTGGGCTCGTCCACGCCCGTCGACTGCTTCCGCCTGTCACGCGGCGTGTGGGCGTCGCTGAAGAGCTGGAGCAGTGCGAGGCGGGTGAGGTAGGCCGGAGGCGGCTCAACTGTCGTCCTGGCGAAAGCCAGGACCCATTACCCCAGGGAGAAGTCGTGGCGCGAAGTGCCAACCACGAATCTTCGCCTAACTCCTCCCTGGGGTGATGGTGTGGACGGCCCCTTACGGCATCAGTGTGCCAGAATGAGGTTGTCAGAAACTCATTCACAG
>NZ_JBVVPL010000072.1:0-3312 GCF_055807615.1 Bradyrhizobium sp. MV1.5
GGCAGGGAGGGGGGTGGCTCCGGGAGAGATCTGAGCTTGTGGCTACCCCTCTCCCCAACCCTCCCCCACAAGGGGGGAGGGAGCCTGAAGAGCGTGCTCACCTCACTCTTGAGTGCAGCGCCCGCCACGCCCCCTCACCCCTTCGCCATCGCGCGATAATCCAGCCTTCGGTGGAACCAGTATTGGTAGCCGCTGATGTTCTTCTGCATCGCGACGTTGACGAAGGGCTGGTACAGCGGGATGCGGGGGATGTCGCTGTAGGCGAGGTCGACGAAGCCCTTCACGTCGGTGTCGTAGGTCGCGGTGTCGCCGGTCGCGGCGGCTGCGCGTGCGCCGTCGATCAACTTGTCCATCGCCGCCGACTTGTAGCTCATGGTGTTGAAGACGGAATTATTGCCGTGATAGCACCAGTAGAAGAAGTATTCGGGGTAATCGAGCCAGCCCGAGAACACGTTGGTGAAGAGCGGCATCTCCTTCTTGTTCAATTCGGTGCGCCAGTTGGCGCCGGGCACCTTGTTGATGGTGGTCTTGATGCCG
The DNA here is from genome assembly GCF_055807615.1 of Bradyrhizobium sp. MV1.5. Taxonomy (NCBI): domain Bacteria; kingdom Pseudomonadati; phylum Pseudomonadota; class Alphaproteobacteria; order Hyphomicrobiales; family Nitrobacteraceae; genus Bradyrhizobium; species Bradyrhizobium sp. MV1.5. Next base: position 538 of record NZ_JBVVPL010000072.1, read on the forward strand.
ATCTGGGCCAGACTCTCCTGCACCAGCACGCAGAGCGGCTCGTTGACGCCGGCGAAATTCAGGTCAAACGAGATCGTGGTGTCGAAGCCGTTGGCATAGCCGGCCTCGGCCATCAGCGCCTTCGCCTTCTCCATGTCGGTGTTGTATTTGTGCGGCTGCGGCCAGGCGACTTCGGTCGGCTTGTCCTTGGCGGCGCCGAACATCGGATTGGCCAGCCCGAACATCACCGCGTCCATGATCTTCTGATAGGGAATCGCATAAGCGACCGCCTGACGGACCTTGGGATTGTCGAACGGCGGCTTGGTCACGTTCATGCCGATATACTGGATGCCGTTGGAGAACGGCAGCGACACCACGTTGAGCTTGCCGCTCGCCTTCATCTCCTGGAAATCCTTGAACGGCAGCTCGTAGGAAATGTCGGCGTCCCCGCGCTCCAGCAGCGCGCGGCGATTGCCGGCCTGCGGCACCATGCGCCAGATCACGCGCTTGATCTTCGGCAAGGGGCCGCCGACCCAATCGTCGTTGCGCTCCATCACGACTTCGGTACCGGCGGTCCACTTCGTCACCTTGTAGGCGCCGGAGCCGGCGGTCTGCTGCTTGGTGTACTCAAGACCCCACGGATCTTTTTCGCTGGCGTTCTTCTTCACCAGCTCGGAATTGACGATGCAGGGCACGATCACCGCGAGATCGGGAATCGTCAGCTTGTCCTTCTTCAGGAAGTCGATACGCACCGTGTAGTCGTCGATCACGACGAACTGCTCAGGCTTGGTCAGCGAGCCTGCGCTCATCTGAAAGGTGGGGAAGCCGCCGACGCTGACGGCGCGGTCGAGCGACCACTTCACGTCCTTGGCGGTCACAGGCGCGCCGTCGTGGAATTTGGCGTTCTTCTTCAGCTTGAAGGTGACCGACATGTCGTCGATCTTGAAACTCTCGGCGAGTTCGCCCTTGAACTTGTCGCGGTCGTAATAGGGCACGCCGCCGGGACCGGCCTTCATCTCGTGGCTGATCAGGCGGTCGTAGCAATTCCAGGACACCTCGTAGCCGGGCACATTGGTGCCGACGCCGTGGATATCGAGATTGTTGGGGCCGCCTTCCGAGACGATCAGCAACGTCTCCGAGCGCGCATCGGCCTTGGCCGACAAGATCACGGGCGGCATGGCCGGAAGCGCCGCGCCAGCGGCCAATCCGGAAACGGACTTGAGGAAATCGCGGCGCTTCATGAAATGGCTCCAACACAAGTTTTATGGTTGGAACTGGATTCGCAAGGTTCGTGCCAAGGCTTAAAGAGAGTTTAAAGCGCCATAAGCCTCTGAAATATTTAAAGGAAGCAGCTATTGATCGGGCCGTCGATCCGAGGCCAAGCTTTGGGCATTGCATACAAAGATGCGCATTTGCTCATAAAATAAGCTGAATTAAGTCTCGCTTGTTTGGCAGGCGGCTTATTGAACCGCCGTCGTCCTGGCGAAAGCCAGGACCCATTCCCCCAGGGCGAACTGCGGCGCGAAGCTGGCGACCACGAGTCTTCGCAAAACCCCTCGCTGGGATAATGGGTCCTGGATCTGCGCTTCGCTTGTCCAGGACGACGGCGGGGATCACCGGCACTCATCCCGCCCAGATCAGCTCCTGAAGCTGGACCAGATCGTCGGCCTTGTCCTGCCAGCCGTCGATGCAGACGTGGCTGTTGAGGTCGCTGGCGCGATGCAGGAGCATCAGTGCCATCAGGCGGCGCTTGAGCGCGAAGTCGAGCTTCGTATAGCCAAAGCCTTCGAGCAGGTTGCGCACGCGGCCGGCCCGGCCCGCTGCCATGAAGGCGCTGGGGCCGAGCAGATCGTAGTCGCGCCACCCTGCCAGCACGTCGCCGAAGTCGAACAGGCCGGCGAGCGACCATTGATCGTCATGGCAGGTGAGCAGGAAGTTCTCCGGAATGTACTCGCCGATCAGGATCACCGGCGGCGCATCCATCGGTATGAGCGCGGCCGCATCAACCAGGAGGTCGTCGAGGCCTCTGAGGAATTTCGGCGCCAGGCCAAGGCGCGTATGCCGCACCTTGCAGCCCTGCATCTGGGCGCGCATGAAGTCGTCCCAGCGCGGCTGGATCTGTGCGAGCGGGCCGAGCGGGGCGCGCTGCACGGACGCAATGGTCTCGCCGATCTGGCGCAGCACGCGCTCCTTCTGCGCTTCCGCCAATTGGGGCCAGACCTCCGAACCGAGCGCGCCGGCAAGGCGTGTGACGACGAGGTAAGGCCAGCCATCGCGCTCGTCTTCGGCGACGATCTCGGGAATCGGCAGATGAAGGCGGCCGGCAAGCTGCGTCAGCGAGCCGCGCTCGGAAACGAATTGCGCGCGGAGCAGCGGCGGGAAGATTTTCAGGATCAGGTGATCGCCGAGCCCCACCACGAGATTGGTGCCGGTGGCAAACACGTGCGGCGCGCTGACATCGAGGCCGTGGCTGCGCGCGATGTCGAGCGCGATCGGCAGCCATCGCGACGCGTCGCAGCGAAAGGCGCGAAAGGCAGCAGCGTCGGTGAAAGTTGGCAAGATTTGCGATGGAACGCTGGTCATGCACGCCCGATCAGGCAAGCGGGTTTTGGCTGATTCGATGCAAGCCAAGCAGACGGTGCACCTCTCCCGCTTGCGGGGGAGGTCGGCGCGAAGCGCCGGGTGGGGGTTCTCTCCTCTAGGGGATTGTCCCATTGCGGAGACACCCTCTCCCCACCCCAAACCCCCCAGCCGGGGGGGGGGCGGCCGTTCGTCGGGGGTTAATGTGGGGGCCAT
>NZ_JBVVPL010000072.1:3322-17338 GCF_055807615.1 Bradyrhizobium sp. MV1.5
CCCCCGCCCGCCTGGGTTGTGCCCCCGCCCCCCCCCCCCCCTCCCCCCCGCCCCCCCCCCCGGGGGGGGGGGGGGGGGGGGGGCGGGGGGGGGGGGGGGGCCCCCTCTCCTCTAGGGGATTATCCCTTTGCGGAGACACCCTCTCCCCACCCCTCTCCCGCAAGCGGGAGAGGGAGCGCACTTCCTTCGCGGTTAAAGAGAGGTCCAATCTGAGAACTCTACCTATCCGGGCTGGCGCGCTCGAACTGGCGCAGGATCTTGTTGCCGCGCTCGACCGCGGCATCGAGCGCGGCTTGCGCGCTCTTGCGGCCGGCAAAGGCCTGCTCCAGCTCGTCCTCGATGGCGCCGCGGATCAGCACGAAGGAGCCGAGCCGGATGCCCTTCGAATTCTCCGTCGGCGGGTGCAGCGTGATCTCCTCGAACGAGATCGCCGAGCCGGAATTGCGCTCGTAAAAACCTTGCGCGCGCGTCAGCTCGAAGGCGGCGCGGGTCACAGGCAGATAGCCGGTGTTCTGGTGCCAGGCGGCCTGCACGCCGGGCTGCGACAGATAGGCGAAGAACCGCGCCACGCCCTTGTATTCCTCGCGCGGACGGTCGCGCAGCACCCATAGCGTGGCGCCGCCGATGATCGAGTTCTGCGGCGCGCCCTTCACGTCGGGCCAATACGGCATCATGCCGTAGCCGATCTCGAACTTCGAATTCGCCTTGATGTCGGCGCGCGTCGCGGAGGAGCCGATGAAGATGCCGCATTCGCCGTTCTGGAAGCGCGGCTCGGCCGACTGGCCGCGGCCGCTATAGTCGAACACCTTGGTCTTCTGCCACTCGCTGAGCTGGGAGACATGACGCACGAGAGACGGATTGTTGATGGTCAGCTCGGCATCGAGCGCGGCGAAGCCGTTGGTCCGCGTCGCCAGCGGCAGGTTGTGGAACGCCGAAAAGTTCTCGACATGGATCCAGGACGGCCAGGATGTGGTGAAGCCGCACACCGCGCCGCGATCGCGCAGGCGTTTTGCAGCAGCGCCAAGCTCCGGCCAGGTCTTCGGCGGCGCCTCCGGATCGAGCCCTGCGTCGCGGAACATGGTCTTGTTGTAATAGAGGATCGGCGTCGACGAATTGAACGGGAATGACAAGAGATTGCCGGCCGCATCGGTGTAGTAGCCGGAGACCGCAGGAAGGTAGTCATTGAGCGAGAACGGCTCGTTCATGTCCCGCATCAGGCTGAACACGGGATAGATCGCGCCCTTGGCCGCGGTCATGGTGGCGGTGGCGACCTCGTTGACCTGGACGATCGCGGGCTGGCTGCGCGAGCGGAAGGCGAAAATCGCGGCCGTCACCGTCTCGGTGTAACTGCCCTTGTAAGTCGGCACGACGCGATAATCCGACTGCGAGGCGTTGAAGTCGGAGGCAAGCTTCTCGAGCTGGCGGCCGAGCTCGCCGGACATGGCGTGCCACCACGCGATGTCGGTCGCGGCACGCACCGGCGCGGCCAATGAGAGGGCCGCAAAGGTGGCAACCACCTGCAAAAGGCGTGATGCTGAAGTCACGATGGCTCTTTCCATGCCGCACGACGAAAGCGGCTGTCCCTGCTTAAGGCGCGGCATTCGCGGTTTCAACCGGGAATGAGCCCCGGCCGCGCCGCACAATCACGCAGCAGTGCCGGGCGGGATGGCCTTCCCACGACCATCTGCTAGATTGCATTGAACCTTTTCCTCCCGCCATAGACTCCACCACTGAGGGGTTGAGTGTGCCAGTGTTGAACCGTGCCGAACGCTCGCGGACCGGGGTGGTTTTCGTCGCGCTTCTGATCGCCATCTGCGCGACGGGAGCCGCTGCGCGTGAATTCCGCGCCGCCGACACCCAGACCGAGGATTATCCGACCGTGCAGGCGCTGCGCTACATGGGCGCCCTGATCGCCGAGCGCAGCGGCGGCCGCCACGAGGTCAAGGTATTCCACTCCCGCCAGCTCGGCGAGGAGAAGGAGACCATCGAGCAGACCCGGGTTGGCGCGATCGATCTCAACCGGACCAATGTGGCGCTGATCGGCAACTTCGTCCCGGCGATGAACGTGCTGGCGATGCCGTTCCTGTTCCGGTCCATCGAGCACATGCAGAAGGTGCTGGACGGACCGGTCGGCAGCGAGATTCTCGGCAGCTTCGAGCCCTATGGCTTCGTTGGCCTCGCCTTCTACGATTCCGGCGCGCGGTCGATCTACAACGGCGTCCGCCCGGTCAGGAACGTCGCCGACCTCAAGGGATTGCGGATCCGGGTGCAGCAGTCGGAGTTGATGAGCCAGATGATCCGCGCGCTCGGCGCGGAGCCGGTCGAGATGCCCTATGGGCAGGTGCTTGCCGGACTTACGAACCATTTGATCGACGGCGCCGAGAACAACTGGCCCTCCTACGTGACGACGGACCATTACAAGCATGCCGGCTATCTCGCCCTCACCGAGCACACGATGAGCCCCGAAGTGCTGGTGATCTCGCTGAAGGCCTGGAAAAGCCTCTCGGCCGACGACCAGACCATCTTCAGGGAAGCCGCGCAGCGCTCCAGCCGCTTCATGCGCGAGAAATGGCGCGACCTCGAGGAGCAGTCGCAGCGCAAGGCGGAAGCAGCGGGCGTCACCATCGTCAGGGATATCGACCGCAAGCCGTTCGAGGACGCGATGGTCGCGATCTACGCCAAGGCCGGGCAGGATCCGGCCGCGGCCGCGCTGATCGAACGCATCCGCAAGGTGGAGTGAGGCCACTTGCCCGGGCTTGGACACAGCGAGCATGCAGACAGGTCGCCCGGACCGATGGGGCGGCTGCGCGCGCGGCTGGTCGGCGTGCTCCGGGCGGTGCCGATCCGCTGGCGCATCCTGTCGATCGCGGCGCTGAACTCCGCCGTGGTCATCGTGCTGGTTGGGCTGATCTGGAACGGCTCGCAGGTGCTCGGCTCGGCTTGGGACGACGTGCGCCAGGTGCGCGAGTCCGACCGCATCCTGGCGCTGCTCGAAAGCGAGACCGGGCGGCTGCACAATCTGATCCACCGCTACATCAACCAGCCGAGCCCCGACCTGTTCGCCGAGATCCTGCTGCTGCGCGAGGCGGTGCTGGGTACGCTGGCCAACCGTGCCGCCAAGGACCCGATGCTGTCGGGCTCGGTCGAGGAGCTGGAGCGCACCACCGAGCGCTTCCTCAACGGCTTCGGCGAGCTGCGCGGCGTGCAGGCCACCATCGCCAGGACCTATGAGGATCAGGTGCAGGGACCGGCCCGGGACATGGCCGGGCTTTACTCCATCATCGAAGGTGCCACCGGCCATCGCGACGCGCTGATCTGGCCTTCGCTGGGCAAGTCGCGCGAGGCCTTCACCGCGATGCTGGTCGCGGCCAATTCCTACTATCTGTCGCTGTCATCGGGTGCGGCCGACGACGCCCGCCGCAACACCGAGACGATCGAGAAGACCATCCCCGTGATGATCGATCTCGCCGACAACGACCTCCAGCGCATGGCGCTGCGACGGCTCGCGGCCCGGACCGCCGCGCTGCGCGAGGGCTTCGCAAAGCTCTCCGAGCAGCTCACGAACCGTACCGAGCTGCTGCGCAACACCATCGACGCCAACCAGGCCGAGGCGATCGGCGCCATCGACGATCTCTCCACCAAGATGCGCCAGCGCGAGCAGAAGGCGCAGGAGACGTTCGACCGCACGCTGGCGGACATCTCCCGCCGTGTTCTTTCCATCGCCGTGATCTTCCTCGGCATCATCCTCACTGCCGGCGTGCTGATTGCGCTGTCGATCCGGCTGCCGCTGCAGCAGATCATGGCGGCGATGCGCGCGATTACGCTCGGCGACCTCGGCCGCGAGGTGCAGGGCACGCGCGCGCGTGACGAAGTTGGCGCCATGGCGCGCGCGGTGGAAGTGTTCCGCGAGAACGCGATCGCGAAGCGCCAAACCGAGGACGAGCTGCGCGCGTCCAAGGAGAAGGCCGAGAGTGCGCTGCTCGAGCTCAACGCCGCGCAGCAGAATCTGATCGATGCCGAGAGGCTCGCCGCCCTCGGCGGCCTCGTCGCCGGCGTCGCGCACGAGGTCAACAATCCGATCGGCATCAGCCTCACCGTTGCGTCCAGCTTTGCCCGGCGCACCGAGATCTTCGAGGCCCAGCTCAAGGGCGACGGCGGCCTGCGCCGCTCGCAGCTGGAAGAATTCGTGCAGTCCTCGCGCGACGCCTCGCAGCAGCTCGTCGCCAATCTGCAGCGCGCCGGCGAACTGATCCAGTCTTTCAAGCAGGTCGCGGTCGACCGCTCGCATGCCGAGCGGCGGCAGTTCTCACTGAGCGAAGCCACCGACCAGATCATCGCGAGCCTGCGCCCGGTACTGAAGCGCTCGCCGATCACGCTCCAAGTCGACATGCCCGAGGGACTGCTGCTCGATGGCTATCCCGGCTCCTATGGCCAGATCCTGACCAACCTGTTCCTCAACGCCGCCAACCACGCCTTTGCCGACGGCCGCGCCGGCACGATCACGATCTCGGCGCGCCCCCGCGGGGCCGACGACGTCGAGATCATCTTCACAGATGACGGCGCCGGCATGACCTCCGACGTGCAGCGCCAGGCCTTTGACCCATTCTTTACCACCAGGCGCAATGAAGGTGGCACGGGACTCGGCCTCCATATCGTCTATAACCTCGTCACCCAGCAGCTCGGCGGGCGCATGATGCTGGAATCCAAGCTGGGACAAGGCACCACATTTCGCATTATCATGCCCCGGGTCGCCAGGGGCGGCGGGCAAAGCACAGAGACTGACGGGACTTCTCAATGGCCGAACAGGACGATGTCCTCCACCTGATCGACGATACCGGTACCGCATCGGAGGATATTGACGCCCGGAAATGGAAGATCGCCGTCATCGACGACGATCCGGCCGTGCATGACGGCACGCGCTTTGCGCTGTCCGACTACAACCTCAACGGCCAGGGCCTGGAGATCCTCTCCGCCCATTCCGCGGCGGAAGGTCGCAAGCTGATGGCCGCGCACAGCGACATCGCCGCCGTGCTGCTCGACGTCATCATGGAAACGGACGTCGCCGGCCTCGAGCTGGTCGAGTATATCCGCAACGAGCTCAAGAACGAGACCGTGCGCATCATCCTGCGCACCGGACAGCCCGGCCAGGCGCCCGAGCGGCGCGTGATCGTGCAGTACGACATCAACGACTACAAGGCCAAGACCGAGCTCACCGCCGACAAGCTGTTCACCTCGCTGACCGCGGCGCTGCGTTCCTACCAGCAGCTCGAGCGCATGCTGCAGACAAGACGCGGGCTCGAGATCATCATCGACGCGGCCTCGACGCTGTACGACTTCAAGTCGATGCAACGTCTCGCCGAGGGCGTGCTGACCCAGCTCGCCTCGCTGCTCAACGTCGATTGCGCCGGCATCCTGGTCTTGCGCGACAATGGCGGCATCGACCCCGAGCTCTCGGTGCTCGCCGGCAGCGGCTGCTACAGCCGCTTCATCGGCACGACCTCATCGAAGGCGCTCGATCCCGATCTGCGCGCGATGGTGGAAGCCGCGTTCCAGGGCCGCAAGAACGAATTCGCCGACCACCGCAGCGTGATCTATTTGCGCACCGGAAGCGGCCGCGAGGTCGTGGTGCTGCTCCAGGCCGAGCGCGAGCTGTCCGAGACCGACCGCTCGCTGGTCGAGATCTTTTCCAGTAGGCTCTCGATCGCCTTCGACAACGTCATCCTCTACCAGCAGCTCCAGGCCGCCAATACCCAGCTGGAAGACCGCGTTGCCCAGCGCACCCGCGCGCTGATGCAGGCCAACCGCCGCCTCTCGGCGCAATGGCTGCGGCTGCAGCGCGCCAACGGCTTCAAGAACGAGATCCTCGGCACCGTTGCGCACGATCTGAAGAACCCGCTCGGCGTCATCCTCGGCCGCACCGAGATGCTGAAGGAGCTGATCTCGACCGGCGCGTCGTCAGGCGGCGTGGTCGCCCAGGTCGATCACATCCGCGATGCGACCAAGCGCCTGACCACGATGGTCGATCATCTGATCTCGGACGCGATGGCCGACGCCTTCGACATCACCATCCGCCGCGAGCCGGTCGACGTCGCGGCCCTGGTCAAGGAGGTCGCCGAGGCCAACCAGCCGCTCGCCGTCAACAAGCAGCAGGCGATCAGCGTCACCGCGCCCGTCAACATCGTCACCATGTGCGACACCGACCGCATTCGCGAGGCGATCGACAATTTGATCAGCAACGCCATCAAATACTCACCGATCGGCGGCAAGATCGGCGTCGTCGTCAGCCATGAGGGCGGCGACACCATCGTCCGCGTCAGCGACGAGGGCGCCGGCCTCTCGCCGGAGGATCTCGGCCGCCTGTTCGGCCGATTCCAGCGGCTTTCGGCAAAACCGACCGCCGGCGAGAGCTCGACCGGGCTTGGGTTGTCCATCGTCAAGCGTATCATCGACATGCATGGCGGCGAGGTGACCGCCGAAAGCGAGGGCCCCGGCAAGGGCTCGACCTTCACCATCACCCTCCCCGCGACCGAAATCCCGTGATCTCAGGACCATGACCCAAAGCCAGCACATCATGATCGTCGACGACGAGGCCCCGGCCCGGGAGATGGTCGGCGATTACCTCAAGATGCACGGCTTCACCGTGACGCTGTGCGACGGTGGCAAGTCGTTGCGCACGGCGATCGACGGCAGCATGCCCGACCTCGTCGTGCTCGACCTCAACATGCCGGAGGAAGACGGGCTCTCGATCATCCGCGACCTCAAGAGCCGCATCAACGTGCCGGTGATCATGCTCACCGCGACGGCGAGCCCGATCGACCGCGTCGTCGGCCTCGAGCTCGGCGCCGACGATTACGTGGCCAAGCCGTGCGAGCTGCGTGAGCTGATGGCGCGCATCCGCTCGGTGCTGCGCCGGAGCGCACCGGCGAAAGCCGTGGCGGAAACGGCGGCTGCGAAATCGGACAAGGAGCAATTGGTACGGTTCGGGACGAAGTGGCTCGATCTCGAAGCGCAGGCCTTGCGCGACGACGAGGGCAACGAGCACCCGCTGACCGCATCCGAGTTCGGGCTCTTGAAAGTGTTCGCGGCCAATCCGAAGCGCGTGCTGTCGCGCGAGCGCCTGCTGGAATTGGCCAATGCGCGCGACGCCGAAGCCTTCGACCGCGCCGTCGACCTGCGCATCATGCGCATCCGCCGCAAGATCGAGCCCGATCCCACCAAACCCGCCGTGATCCGCACCATCCGCGGCGGCGGCTATTTGTTCTCGCCGTCGGGCGAGAAGGCGTAGGCCCCATCGTCGTCCTGGCGAAAGCCAGGACCCGTTACCCCAAGCAGAAGTTGCTGCGCGAGGCTGGTCCCTCGTGTCTTCGCCAAACCCACTCCGTGGTTATGGGTCCCGGCCCCCCGTGCGCAATTGCGCACTAGGCCAGGACGACAGCTGGGATTGAGGCGACATCGAACGCAAAAGCCCGAAATACGTTCCCGGCCCCTCCGCTCGTCGCCTCATCCCCACCCCGTATTTTCCGTATATTGAAATTCCACGCTTTTTTGCCCCGAATGTTTCGTCGCGGCTAATTCGACGAAACAATTTGGCGGCGCACGAAACCATTTTCTCCTTTTCGTGCAGACGTCCCGAAACGTTGGCTCATTAACACTTTGGTCCAAGGAAACGCCGCTCGGTTGCGGCGCTACGGGGAGCCAAGTCAATGCCGAACGTCATCGCCATCAACGCCCAAGCCAGCCAGAGCATCATTGCCGCTCAGGCGACCTCGGACGACATGCTTCTCGAAAGCATTGCCGACGGCAACCGGACGTCCATGCACATCCTTTATTGCCGGCACAATGTGCGCGTCTACCGCTTCATCCTGCGGATCGTGCGCGACGCGACCACGGCGGAAGACCTCGTCAGCCAGGTGTTTCTGGACGTGTGGCGGACCGCCGGCCAATTCCAGGGCCGCTCGCAGGTTTCGACCTGGCTGCTCTCGATCGCCCGCTTCAAGGCGCTGACCGCGATGCGCCAGCGTCGCTTCGAGGACATCGATCAGGAAGACGTGCGCCAGATCGCCGACGGTTGCGACACGCCGGAGACCTCGCTCGACCGCAGCGACACCAGCGCCATCCTGCGCGCCTGCGTTCAGAAGCTGTCACCCGCGCATCGCGAAATCATCACCCTCGTCTACTACCATGAGAAGTCGGTGGAGGAGGTCGGACAGATCATCGGCATCCCGCAGAGCACGGTGAAGACCCGGATGTTCTACGCCCGCAAGCAGCTGGCCGAATTGCTTAAGGGCTGTGGCGTCGAGCGCTTCGCCGCCTGAAGTTCAGATATTTCAATGGGATAGGGCGTTCGTTTTGGCCCTACCCCGGACACGGAAGTGTTACCGCCGACGAAACAATTGAAACAAAGCACAACATCAGGCGGAAAAACTTCCCTCCTATAAAGCTCACATACGGTTTCGTTAAACCTCCCAAGACCTCCAACGACCCGGACGGGATGCCCCCCTCCGGGTCGTTTTGTGTTTGGGGTGGACGGCTGCGGCGGTGCGCTTGAGTGAGGCGGGCACGTCTCTCTCATTCCCTCCCCCCTTGTGGGGGGAGGGGCAGGGAGAGGGGGCCACACGGGGACTCTCTCGACTTGCAGGCGCGGCATGATGCCAGACGGGTAGACCATCTCCTGGGCTACCCCCCTCCCTAACCCTCCCCCACAAGGGGGGAGGGAACGCACCATCGTTGCGGCCCGCAGCCGCGCCCGTCACGAACGTGTGACGCGGCGTAACGTCCGACACATCTATCCCGAACAGCCCTCGTGACCCCCTTCACGAGTGCCCCCGATGCTCGAACTTCTCTTCGCGATTCTCGCCGGCATCCTCACCATCGCCGCGCCCTGCACGCTGCCGATGCTGCCGATCCTGCTCGGCGCCTCGATCGGTCGCAGCTCGCATCTGCGCCCCGCGATGATCGCGCTCGGCTTTGTCATCTCGTTCTCCGCGACCGCGCTGTTGCTCGGCGCCATCACGCGGCTGTTCGATTTCGATCCGAACGTGCTGCGCGAGGCGGCAGCCATCCTGCTGCTCGGCTTCGGCCTGTTGATGCTGTGGCCGGCGCCGTTCGAATGGCTGTCGATCCGGCTCAACGGCTGGCTCGATCTCGGCAACTCCGGCGCCACGCAGCGCGAGGGCGCGCTCGGCGGACTCGTGCTCGGCACCACGCTTGGCCTGGTCTGGACGCCCTGCGCCGGCCCGGTGCTCGGCTCGATCCTGACGCTGGTCGCCACGACGAAGAACGCAACCTGGGCCGGCACGCTGCTGGTCGCCTACGCGATCGGCGCCGCTATTCCGATGCTTGCGATTGCCTATGGCGGGCAGGCCGCCACCACGCGGGTGCGCAGCCTCGCGCGCATTTCGCCGAGGCTGCAGCAGGGCTTTGGCGTCGTCGTGATCGGCTTCGCGCTCGCCGCCTATTTCCAATACGACACGCTGATCGTGGCGTGGCTCACCGGCTTCTATCCCACCGGCCAGATCGGCCTGTGATCATCGCGCATCTCAACCGGAGGACTCGTCCATGACTTTCAAGCTGCTCGCCGTCTCCGCCGCACTGATCGGCATCGCCGTGACAGGCGCCGTCATCCCCGGCATCTGCGACGAGGCCGCGCGCGCCGTCCCTGTCGTCACCGCTGCCGCCAGCCAGCAGACTGCGCCCGACTTTACCGGCATCAACAACTGGTTCAACTCGAAGCCGCTCAGCCTCGCCGACCTCCGCGGCAAGGTCGTGCTGGTCGACTTCTGGACTTATGGCTGCGTCAACTGCGTCAACACGCTGCCGCACGTCACCGAGCTCTACGCCAAGTACAAGGACCGGGGTCTCGTCGTGGTCGGCGTGCACACGCCGGAATTCCCGTTCGAGCGCTCGGCCTCCAATGTCCAGGCGGCGCTGAAGAGGCACGGCATCACCTATCCGGTGGCGCAGGACAATGATTCCAGGACCTGGAACGCCTACAGCAACCAGTATTGGCCGGCGCAGTACATCATCGACCAGAACGGCAAGATCGTGTTCCAGCACGCGGGCGAAGGCCGCTATGACGAGATCGACCGCACCGTGGCAAAGCTGCTGAACGCCAATAGCTGATGTCTTACAGCTTAGACAAAGAGTCCTATAGGATGCGCACGCGGCATGAGTCATCCATGCAGTGGCCGGGCGCGATGGCATAGCTGAGCTGCCAGATCGGCGCCCGCGTCGTCACGATTGTCGTGTTGTACGGGAGCGCCGATGCTGTCGAATCTTGATCCCATCGTGCTTGCGCGCGCGCAGTTTGCGTTCACGATGTCGTTCCACATCGTATTTCCGGCGTTCTCGATCGGGCTCGCCAGCTATCTCGCGGTGCTTGAGGCCATCTGGCTGTGGACCGGCCGCGAGGTCTTCCTCAACCTGTTTCACTACTGGCTGAAGATCTTCGCGATCACGTTCGGCATGGGCGTGGTGTCGGGCATCGTGATGTCCTACCAGTTCGGCACCAACTGGTCGGCCTTTGCCGACAAGACCGGACCGGTCATCGGTCCGTTGATGGCCTACGAGGTGCTGACCGCGTTCTTCCTCGAAGCCGGTTTCCTCGGCGTTATGCTGTTCGGTCTCGAACGCGTCGGCCCGAGGCTGCACTTCCTTGCGACGCTGATGGTGGCGATCGGCACGTTGATCTCGGCGTTCTGGATCCTCTCCGCCAATTCATGGATGCAGACCCCGGCCGGCTACGCCGTCAATTCTGATGGCCAGTTCGTGGTCGCCGACTGGTTCGAGGCGATCTTCAATCCATCCTTCCCCTACCGGCTCGTGCACATGGTGCTCGCCGCCTATTTGACGACATCGCTGGTGGTCGGCGCGGTCGGCGCGTTTCATCTGCTGCGCGACCACCATCTCGCCGGCCCCCGGGTGATGTTCTCGATGGCGATGTGGATGGCGGCACTGGTCGCGCCGATCCAGATCCTTGCCGGCGATCAGCACGGCATCAACACGCTGGCGCATCAACCGGCCAAGGTCATGGCCATGGAGGGGCACTACCAAAGTCACAAGGACGGTGCGCCGCTGATTCTGTTCGGGCTTCCCGATCAGGCCGCCGGCCGGGTCGATTACGCGATCGAGATCCCGAAACTGTCCTCGCTGATCCTCAAGCACTCCCTCGATGCGCCGCTCGCAGGACTTGATACCGTGCCGCGCGAAAACTGGCCGCCGGTGCCGATCACATTCTGGTCGTTCCGCATCATGGTCGGGCTTGGCTTCCTGATCTTCGGCTTGGGGCTGTTCAGCCTCTGGGCACGCTGGCGCGGCACCCTGTTCGACTCCCGTCCGCTGCATATCTTCGCGCTGTACATGGGCCCGGCGGGGTTCATCGCGGTGCTCGCGGGCTGGATCACCACGGAGACCGGCCGACAGCCCTTCACGGTCTACGGCCTGTTGCGAACCGTGGACGCCGTCTCGCCGCTGGCCGCGCCGGCGGTGGGGTCGTCGCTGCTGGCCTTCGTCATCGTCTATTTCATCGTGTTCGCGGCGGGCGCCATTTACATTCTGCGCCTGATGGCGGCCTCGCCTCACCAGGGAGAGCAGGGGCCGCGCGGCGACATACCGGCGCGCGCCGCCGGCATCACGCCGGCCTCGGGCGCTGCGGCACAGGGTGCGCCGTCATGATCGCCACCGTCGATCTCGCGACAGTCTGGGCCTTCATCATCGCCTTCGCGGTGTTCGTCTATGTCGTGATGGACGGATTCGATCTCGGCCTCGGCATGCTGTTTCCGTTGTTTCCCGCCAAGGCCGACCGCGACGTCATGATGAATAGCGTCGCCCCGGTCTGGGACGGTAACGAAACGTGGCTGGTCCTGGGCGGCGGCGGCCTGATGGCCGCCTTTCCTCTCGCCTATGCGGTGCTGATGCCGGCGCTCTACACGCCCATCATCGCGATGCTGATCGGCCTGGTCTTCCGCGGCGTCGCCTTTGAATTCCGCTGGCGCACCACCGCAGCACGAAACCGCTGGGACATTGCCTTTGCCGCCGGTTCTCTGGTGGCAACGCTGGCGCAGGGGATCGCGCTCGGGGCGATCCTGCAGGGCGTGCAGGTCGAGGCGCGGCATTATGCCGGCGGCTGGTGGGACTGGCTCACGCCGTTCAGCCTCCTGACCGGGATCGCCCTGGTCATCGGCTATTGCGTGCTGGGCGCCAACTGGCTCATCCTGAAGACCGAGGGCGCCCTGCGCGACAAGGCCTACCGGCTGAGTTGGTATCTGCTGTTCGCGATGCTTGCGACCATCGCGTCGGTCAGCATCGCCACGCCTTTTCTCAGCATCCAATACGCACAACGCTGGTTCGCCTGGCCAGGCATCGTCCTGGCCGCGCCGGTTCCGATCGCCGTCGCCGCCGTGAGCGCGCTCCTGATGCGCAGTCTCACCCGAAAGCAGGACTCGCGGCCGTTCTTGCTGTCTCTGGTGCTGTTCGCCTTGTCCTATGCCGGGCTGGGCATCAGCATGTATCCCTATATCGTGCCGCAGAGCATCACCATCTGGCAGGCGGCGGCGCCGCGGAACAGCCAGCTCTTCATGCTGGTGGGCGTGGCCGGACTGGTGCCGCTGATCCTCGGCTACACCGGCTGGGCCTACTGGGTCTTCCGCGGCAAGGTCCGGGCCGGGAGCGGCTATCACTGATGTCGCGCAAAGCAGAACTGATGCCGCTGAGGCGGCGGCTGATCTGGTTCGCCGTTCTCTGGCTCGGCGGGGTGAGCGCCGTCACCATCATTTCGTTCGGTCTCAGGCTATGGCTTGCGCCGAATTGATCAGATCGTCCGGCGAGGACCGCTCGCCCGCCGCTGCTTGACTCCACGGACCCGTCCGTGGAGTTTCGCGCCGACAGAGATCAGCGCCCGCGATGGACGACGCCACCAGCAGCCCCGACATTCGCCTTCGTGAAGGCGCCTCGATCGCGCAGCGGCTGGTCATGTCCGGCTTTGCGGCCGCCGTGGCGCTGTGCTTCACGCCGGGCCTGTTCACGCACGACCTCCTGGAAGTGATCATCTCCGTGGTCGCGCTGCTGGTGGGAGCGGCGTTCGTCGGAATCATCATGCTGGCGCCGGCGGTGGTGTGGATCATCACGTCGGACGAGATCCTGATCGGGGAGCAGCGCCCGTTCGGAAAACTGCGGACGCGGATCGTTGCCAAGGACGACATCAGGGGATTGCAGGTTCCCGGCAGCAAGAGGGCGAAAGCCCGCTTTCAGCTGGCCTTCACGCTGGCCTCCGGAGAACGCCTGACGTCGCCGCCGATCGCCGACGTCACGCATGTGCACGACACGGTGGCGCGGATCGCCGCTCAATTCGACGTTCCCGATGTCGAGTCTCCGGTCAATCCGCTCGATGCCAGCAATCCCGAGATGCGTCTCGGTGACCCCCTCGAGCCGTTTTCCACGAGGGACATCAGGATCGTCGCGCTGATCGTCGTCGCATTGTGCGCCGTTCCCTACGCCTACAGGCTCTGGCGTGGCCTGTCGCCCGGGCCGGTCGATATCATGCTGCTGCCGGTCGGCGCGATCGCCGCTTTCGGCGTGCACAGATATGCCAATCTTGCGACCGGCGCTTTCTGGATCATCCGCCAAGGCGATATCCGAGTCGAACGCCTGTGGGGCGACGGCACGTTGCGCGCCGACCACATCGAAGGGCGCGACGTGAAGACGATCACGGTCGAGCGCCGCGGCCGGTCCGAGGACGAGCACTGCATCGTCGTGATCCGATTGCAGTCGGGGCAACGGTTTCGCAGTCCTCGCATCGGTTCGAGGCCTGAGGCGCGGGCCGTGGGGACGGAGATCGTCCGGCGGCTCGGGATCGCGGCTGAGAACAACAAGATCTAGCTGGCATCTCGTGCGAATTGGCGAAGTTGATCTCGCCGCTAGTTCGGTCTGAGCCTCTCCCGCGTGCGAGAGCTTTGCGTAAATCGCGAATCTGCGATTCTCTAAGAGACGTTTGAAGAGGATCTGGGGATGGCATATCGG
>NZ_JBVVPL010000073.1:0-15529 GCF_055807615.1 Bradyrhizobium sp. MV1.5
GAGGAGGGTGAACGAGACAAAGCAAAACTCGGGCGAGCCAAACCGCGAGGACGCGAAGTTGTGCCTGCGACAAAAATCACATTCCGCGCGGTGCCGGCGCCGGAGACAACAAACCCCGCCGATCTATGAATGCCGGTTCATTGCTGCGGAGAATTCGAATCGGTAAGAATTCGCTCGTTGCGCGTCTCGCGTCGTGCAACGAACCGGGGGCGCATCGATCGCGTCTTGAACCTTTCGATTGCGCCTCCGACGAATCTTTCAAGGCAACGCCATTGGTTGCCGCGGCGCCTGCGCCGATCGACGTCAGGCACCGACAGCCCGTTTCGATCGGGAGAATTTCATATGAAGTATTTTCTGTCTGCACTGATCGCGGTCGGTCTATCGATTGCCGCCACGCCGTCGTTCGCGGCTGACGCGCGCAACGTTACTGTCGTCAACGAGACCGGCTATGCCATCAAATTCCTGGGCTTCAACGCTCCGGACGATGGCATGGACGAATGGGACAACGAACTGGAGAAGGTCTTGCAGAACCAGGCGAGCACCTATGTCGAGTTCGACGATGACGACGAAGGATGCGTCTGGAATGTCCGCGTCGACTGGCAGAACTATGACGAGACCGTGCTCTGGAAGAACGTCAACCTCTGCAAGTTCACCGCACTTCGGCTGCGCTACGATTCCGGCACCAAGACCACTTCGTTCGTCGCCGAGTAATTTGACCTGAGGCCAGGCGGAGGAGGGCCGCGTGCCCTTCCTCGCGGCAATGTGCCAGATAGCGAATTCGTCCTTTGCAAGCGCAAGCGGCTTTGTTATACGCAGCCGCGCGCGAACGACGGGTTCGCCCTTTTCCTCGGTAGCTCAGCGGTAGAGCATCCGACTGTTAATCGGATGGTCGCTGGTTCGAATCCAGCCCGGGGAGCCAAATTCCGCTTTATTGTCAACGGCTTGCATTCAGACTCTGATCTGATGTGCGATCTCGTTGCGGCAAATTCTCAATTACATGTGTACCGTGGCGAGCCGGCATCCACGGGGCGACGCCAAAACGACTCAATTGAAATCGAGATTCCTGGCGCCGGTCCTTTACGGAGCTGATTCCATGCGAGACATCCAGGTCGACCGTTCCCCGCTGGCTCCCTCCATTCTGCCGGGGGACGTCCTCGAACTCAGCGACGACGAATGCCTCGCCTGTCTGGCGCGCGCGGTCGAGACCCACGATTCGGCACGGCTGGATGAAGTCGCCGCATTGATCGGCCGCCTCGCGGTCACGATCGAATAGGTCTCGCCCTCGATGTTGCGAGTTGCGGAACGGCCCGATTCGCGGGCCAAAGCCATGTTGCGTTTTCGCAGGGCCTGTTCCAAAGATGCCGCCAACTTTCGTCCGCGGCATCGTCCGCCTTGCAGGGTCCGCAAATGTCCGTTTTCTCGACGGCGCGCCTAAAAATGGTCGATGGCCAGGTGCGCACCAGTGACGTCACCGACCGTCGTGTTCTCGACGCCATGCTCACGGTTCCGCGCGAGGCTTTCGTGCCGGCTAGCCGGCAGGCATTGGCGTATCTCGACCTCGATCTCGACGTCAGCGAGGACGGCGCCAAGCGGTTTCTGATCAAGCCGCAGCTGACCGGCAAGCTGCTCCAGGCCGCCGAGATCGGCGAGGATGACAACGTGCTGGTCGTCGGCTGCGCCACGGGCTATCTCGCCGCGCTGACCGCCAAGCTTGCGCGTCAGGTCATCGCGACGGAATGCGATTCGGCCTTAGCCAAGAAGGCCAACGACGCCTTCGCCGCCCTCGGGCTTGCCAACGTGGCCTGCAAGGCCGCGGCCTGCGCCGAGGGTGATGCCGCTGCTGGCCCCTATGATGTGATCGTCCTCAACGGCGCCACCGAGGTGACGCCTTCAGGGCTGCTCGGGCAGCTCAAGGAGGGTGGGCGCCTGGTGGGGGTCTCGGCCGAATCCAGGCCGCCGCGAGCCATGATCGTGACCCATACCCATGGCGAATTCGGCCATCGGGCGCTGTTCGATGCCGCGGCCCCCGTGCTTCCCGGGCTGGAACGGGCCGCCGCCTTCGTCTTCTGACGGCCGATAGCGGCTTTAGCCCATTAAAATCCCGTTCTGAATCAGAAGTGTGGCCGGGATGCTGCACGTGAAGAGTTTCCACCGAGAACCACCCTCAGGTAGTTCCGTCGCGCTTGACCACGTCCTATGTTGCGACGGGGCAACGACTCCACTCGTAGACGGTAACCCAGCTCGCGGGCACGAGCCGGGCGTTAGAATGAACGGAATTTTTGGATGCATGGGGTGAAGCTCTTCACCGGAGCAGCGGTTTCGGTCCTGCTGCTGGCGCTTGCCGCGCCGACGCCTGCCTTGGCGGATACGATCGAGGCTGCGCTGGTGCGCGCCTATCAGAACAATCCGCAGCTCAACGCGCAACGCGCCCAGGTGCGCTCGACCGACGAGAACGTGCCGCAGGCGCTGTCGGGCTATCGGCCCAAGGTCGGGGTCAACCTCAGCACTGGCTATCAATATCAAGATATTCAGCAGCAGCAGAAGGGTCTGCCAATCCATAGCGATCCGCCCCTTCAGCCCAACAGCGCCAGCCTGACCATCAACCAGACGCTCTACAACGGCAATCAGACCGCCAACAGGACGCGCGCGGCGGAGAGCCAGGTCTCGGGGTCCCGCGAGGCGTTGCGCGTGCTCGAGCAGACGGTCCTGTTGCAGGCTGCCACCAGCTACATGGATTATCTTCGTGACTCCGCCACCCTCGAAGTTCAGCGCAGCAACGTGCGCGTGCTCGAACAGACGCTCAAGCAAACCCGCGATCGCTTCAATGTCGGCGAGGTGACGCGCACGGACGTGGCACAATCCGAAGCGCAGCTCGCGGCCGGCAGGACCCAGGCCCTGACTGCCGAATCGAATCTCACGACGACGCGCGCGAATTTCCGCCGGATCATCGGCAACGAGCCGACGAACCTTGCGCCGGGCTCGCCGGTCGATCGTTTCCTGCCCGGGACGCTCGCCTCCGCCGTCGGTCTCAGCCTGGTGGAGAACCCCAACGTCACGGCCTCGATGTTCGGCATCGACGTCAATTATCTCCAGGTCAAGATCAACGAAGGCGCGCTGCTGCCGACCCTCACGGTTCAGGCTGGCATCACCCAGTCGTACCAGCAGACGCTGACGGTCTTCCGAACGACGACCGCGTCCGCCATTGCGACCGCCTCGGTGCCGATCTATCAGGGCGGCGCTGAATATGCGCTCATCCGCCAATCGAAAGAGAATCTGGCGCAGCAGCGCCTGAATCTTGAAACCACACGCGATCAGACCCGCGCCAACGTCGTGCAGGCCTGGGGCCAGTTGGAAGCTGGCAAGGCGCAGGTGCAGTCCGCGCAGGCGCAGGTTACGGCCTCCGAGATCGCGCTGAACGGCGTGCGCGAGGAAGCGAAGGCCGGCCAGCGCACCACGCTGGACGTGCTCAACGCGCAGCAGGCGCTGGTCAACGCGCGCGTGGCGCTCGTCACTGCCCAGCATGACCGCGTGGTGGCGTCCTATTCGGTGCTCAACGCGGTCGGCCGTCTCGCGCCGCAGGTCCTCGGCCTCAACACCACGGTCTACGATCCCAGCGTCCACTACCAGCAGGTTCGCGACAGCTGGGCCGGCGTACGCACGCCAGACGGCCGCTAGAGTCCCGTAATCACCCGGTCGGCCTCGCAAATAGCCGAAGCCGACCGGTGCTTTGCTTGCAATCATCAAAATCCCTGACATAGCCTTGCCAAGAAGATGCGGGCCGATTCGCTTTGCATCCGATGCCGTGTGCGTAAAGCATGAGGTGCCGACGGCAGGGGCCGCACCGCTGCACGTTGAGCGGTCATCTGGGGACAAGTCGGGCTGCCGTGACGAAAATGTCGGGCGACCCATCCGGAACCGGCCAATCCTGTCGTGCTTGGTGTAAAACAACGCATGCGAGGGCGTTGATGATGTGGAGTCGGAGATGACGCAGCCTGCAAAGGTCACAGAACCCTCGATGGAGGAGATTCTGGCCTCGATCCGGCGCATCATTGCCGACGATGAGGCCAAGCCGCCGCCGGCGGATGCCGCCAAGCCCGAGAAAGCTGCCGCCCCCGCCGCGCCACCGAAGCCGCAGGCGATCAACGATATTCCGCCATCCAAGGTCGCGCCGCCCAAGCCGGCCGCCGAGAAGCCCGCACCGCCTCCGGCAGCAAAGCCGGCGCCGCCGCCGGCCCCCGCACCCGAGGCGGATGCATCCAACAATCAGGACGACATCGACGCTTTGCTGGCGGGCCTCGACACGGCCACGGCTGCGCCGGAAATCCGTGCACCCGAACCGGAGCCCGAACTCGAGCCCGACGTGCTGGAATTGACCGACGATATGGCGCTGGCGATGGAGCCGACGCCGCCTCCGCCGCCGCCGAGCTTCCGCAAGGTCGAGCCGCGCGACGATCTCGAATTCGCCGAATCGCCGCCCCCGCGTCCGACGCCGGCATCCTATGCGCCCGTGGACTTCGATGCGCCGCCACTGCCGCCCCAACAGCCGATGCTGGCGCAATCGACGGTCTCCGCGGTCGAATCCGCCTTCAATTCCCTGGCCCACACGGTGCTCAGCAGCAATGCGCGAACGCTGGAGGATCTGGTCAAGGAGATGCTGCGTCCGATGCTGAAATCCTGGCTGGATGACAATTTGCCAGGCCTCGTCGAACGCATCGTGAAGGCCGAAATTGAGCGGGTATCGCGCGGCGGCAGGTAGATCGGGCCGCAGAGCCCTCATAAAGCCCTGCTTGTGCGTCATATTCGGTCTCCCGACCGGACCGGAAAGCCCTGTTGCCGCCCTGGCTTTCCTTTGACCTTTCCGTTGACTTGTCCGTTGACTTGGACCCCGTGCGCGGCTTTCTAACAGCGCCATGATCGAGAAAAATTACCAGCCCGCCGATATCGAAGCCCGCATGTCCGTCGTGTGGGAGGACAGCCTTGCCTTCAAGGCCGGCCGCCCGGACCGCCGCGACGCAGTGCCCTTTACCATCGTGATCCCGCCGCCGAACGTGACGGGCTCGCTGCACATGGGCCACGCCCTCAACAACACGCTCCAGGACATCCTGTGCCGGTTCGAGCGCATGCGCGGCCGCGACGTGCTGTGGCAGCCCGGCACCGACCATGCCGGCATCGCCACCCAGATGGTGGTGGAGCGGCAGCTGATGGAGCGCCAGCAGCCCAGCCGTCGCGAGATGGGCCGCGAGAAGTTTCTGGAGCGGGTCTGGCAGTGGAAGGCCGAGAGCGGCGACACCATCATCAACCAACTCAAGCGGCTCGGCGCCTCCTGCGACTGGTCGCGCGAACGTTTCACCATGGACGAGGGCCTGTCCAAGGCCGTGGTCAAGGTGTTCGTCGAGCTGCACCGCGATGGCCTGATCTACAAGGACAAGCGGCTGGTGAACTGGGACACCAAGCTGCTCACCGCGATCTCCGATCTCGAAGTGCAGCAGACCGAGGTCAAGGGTAGCCTCTGGTACCTGCGCTATCCGATCGAGGGCAAGATTTTCAGCCCCGACGATCCCTCGAGCTTCATCGTCGTTGCCACCACGCGCCCGGAGACCATGCTCGGCGATACCGGCGTCGCCGTGCATCCCGACGACGAGCGTTATCAGAAGCTGGTCGGCAAGAACGTGATCCTGCCGCTGGTCGGCCGCAAGATCCGGATCGTCGCCGACGAATATTCCGATCCGGAGAAGGGCTCGGGCGCGGTGAAGGTGACACCGGCGCACGACTTCAACGATTTCGAGGTCGGCAATCGCCACGGCCTCGCCCGGATCAGCGTCATCGACAAGGAAGGTTGCCTCGATCTCCTCGACAACGAGGATTATCTGCGCGACCTGCCGGAAGGTGCCTCGCAGTTCGCCGAGGAGTTCAACAAGCTCGATCGCTTTGCTGCGCGCAAGCGCATCGTCGAGCGGCTGGAATCGTTCGGCTTCGTCGAGCGGATCGAGCCCCACACCCACATGGTGCCGCATGGCGACCGTTCCGGCACGGTGATCGAGCCCTATCTCACCGACCAATGGTATGTCGACGCCAAGACGCTGGCGAAGCCCGCGATGGCGGCAGTGCGTTCGGGCGAAACCACTTTCGTGCCGAAGAACTGGGAAAAAACCTATTTCGAGTGGATGGAGAACATCCAGCCGTGGTGCATCTCGCGCCAACTCTGGTGGGGCCACCAGATCCCGGCCTGGTACGGTCCTGATGGCAAGGTGTTCGTCGCCGAGACCGAGGAGGAGGCCGTCAGCCACGCCCTCGGCTATTACGTCGAGCAGGAAGTCATCACGGTCGAGCAGGGGCGCGAGATGGCGCTCGACCGCAACAAGCGTGACGGCTTCATCACGCGCGACGAAGACGTGCTCGACACCTGGTTCTCCTCGGCGCTGTGGCCGTTCTCGACGCTCGGCTGGCCCGCAGACGCGCCGGAAGTGCAGCGCTACTACCCGACCAACGCGCTGGTGACCGGCTTCGACATCATCTTCTTCTGGGTCGCCCGCATGATGATGATGGGCCTGCACTTCATGAAGGAGGTGCCGTTCTCGACGATCTACATCCACGCCCTCGTCCGCGACGAGAAGGGCGCCAAGATGTCGAAGTCGAAGGGCAACGTCATCGATCCGCTCAGCCTGATCGACCAATATGGCGCGGACGCGCTGCGCTTCACGCTTGCCGCGATGGCCGCGCAGGGGCGCGACATCAAGCTCGCCACCAGCCGTGTCGAGGGCTATCGCAATTTCGCGACCAAGCTCTGGAATGCGTCGCGCTTCGCGGAGATGAACCACTGCGCCGTGCCCGAGGGCTTCGAGCCGGCGAAGGTCAAGGAGACACTGAATCGCTGGATCGCGCATGAGAGCGCGCACACCACGCGCGAGGTGACCGAGGCGATCGAGGCCTATCGCTTCAACGACGCTGCCGGCAGCATCTACCGCTTCGTCTGGAACGTCTATTGCGACTGGTATCTCGAGCTCGCAAAACCCGTGCTGCTCGGTCCCGATAGCCCTGCCAAGGCCGAGACCCGTGCCATGGTGGCATGGGCGCGCGACGAGATCCTGAAACTGCTTCACCCCTTCATGCCCTTCATCACCGAGGAGCTGTGGGAGGTGACGGCCAAGCGCGACGGTCTGCTCGCGCTGGCACCGTGGCCGCTGAAGCCGGCCGAACCGACGCCGGAGCAGCTTGCGATGCTCGCGGCGACGACGGGGCCGACCGACGCGCTCGTCTCGCCGGTTTGGGTGCTGCCGATCTTCGACCATGCCGACTTCACCGATCCCGCAGCCGAGGCCGAGATCGGCTGGGTGATCGACCTTGTCACGCAGATCCGTTCGGTGCGCGCCGAGATGAACATTCCGCCTGCGACGCTGACGGCGCTGGTGCTCGCAGGCGCCTCGGCCGAGACGAAGGAGCGCGTGCCGCGCTGGAGCGACGTCATCAAGCGCATGGCGCGGCTGTCGGATATCGCCTTCGCCGACCGTGCGCCCGACGGCGCGGTTCAGCTCCTGGTGCGAGGTGAGGTGGCTGCGCTGCCCCTGAAGGGCGTGATCGACGTCGCCGCCGAGCGCACGCGTCTCGACAAGGAGATCGGGAAGGCCGACGCCGACATCAAGCGCGCCGAGTCCAAGCTGGCGAACGAGAAATTCGTCGCCAACGCGGCCGAGGAGGTCGTCGAGGAGGAGCGCGAGAAGCGCGAGGCCGCGCTCGCCCGCAAGGCCAAGCTGCTCGAGGCGCTGGAGCGGCTCAAGCAGGCGTCGTAAGCTTATTTCGGAAACGGCTTGCTGAGGAATTTCGAGCCCCTGGCGCCATAGCGCCAGGGCAGCTCGACCGCCTTGGTGATGCCGATCCGGATGCCGGCCACCACCTCGACGTCCTCCGACCGCGCATGCAGCGCGATCGGCGAACGGTCCAGCGGCACGGCATTGTGCGCGATGGTGATGCCGAGCGCTTCGGTCAGCTTGCCCGGGCCCGAGCACAACGCGTGCAAATCCTGGAGATGGCGCCGCCGACGCATCGCGGCGATGCCATGGGTCGGCTCCAGCGCGCGGATCAGCACGGCGCTGGCAGAGCCTTCGTCCTCGCAGACGAAGTTCACGCACCAGTGGATGCCGTAGGAGCGATAGACATAGGCAAAGCCGGGCGGGCCGAACATCACCTGGTTCCGCGGCGTGGGGCCATTGTAGGAGTGCGCCGCCGGCTCGGTATGATGATAGGCCTCGACCTCGACGATGATCCCACCGACGCCGTCGACCAGCATGGTCGCACCGATCAGGTCGGGCGCGACCTCGTGGACGCTGCGTGCGAAAAAGGCACGCCTCAGCGCTTTGCCGAGCCGGGGTGTGGAAGGTTTCGAGACTGGAGCCATTCGAGGTGAGAATCGCCAGAGAACAGAGCAGGATATTGCCCATATCTGCCATGTTCCCTGAAGCGGGGCGAGCCGGGTTGCGATGCCCGGCCAGACCGATTAGGTAGGACTTGGTCAGGCCGGACACCCCATGGTCGTTATTGTCGATACCATCTCGAACCCGTTGCGCCCACGTCACCCCGAAAAGGTGAACCGGCCCGATTCCGCTTCGCCGCCGAAGCCGGACTGGATCCGCGTACGCGCGCCCAACACGCGCGGCTATGCCGACACCCGCAACATCGTGCGCGCCAACGGCCTGCATACGGTGTGCGAGGAGGCGGGCTGCCCGAATATCGGCGAGTGCTGGGACAAGAAGCACGCGACCTTCATGATCATGGGTGACACCTGCACCCGCGCCTGCGCGTTCTGCAACGTCAAGACCGGCATGCCGAACGCGCTTGACGCGGCCGAGCCGCAGAACGTCGGCGAGGCCGTGGCCAAGCTCGGGCTTGCCCATGTCGTCATCACCTCCGTCGACCGCGACGATCTCACTGATGGCGGCGCCGAGCATTTCGCCCAGACCATCCGCGCGATCCGCGCTGCATGCCCCTCGACCACGATCGAAATCCTCACGCCCGATTTCCTGCGCAAGGAGGGAGCGCTGGAGGTCGTCGTCGCGGCGAAGCCCGACGTGTTCAACCACAATCTCGAGACCGTGCCGTCGTGCTATCTCACCGTGCGGCCGGGCGCGCGGTATTTCCATTCGATCCGGCTGTTGCAGCGGGTCAAGGAGCTCGATCCCACCATCTTCACCAAGTCCGGCATCATGGTCGGCCTCGGCGAGGAGCGCCACGAGGTGCAGCAGGTGATGGACGATCTGCGTTCGGCCGATGTCGATTTCCTGACCATCGGGCAATATCTCCAGCCGACCCGCAAGCATCACGCCGTGATGCGCTACGTGCCGCCGGACGAGTTTTCGTCCTACGAGAAGGTCGCCTACACCAAGGGCTTCCTGATGGTGTCGGCGAGCCCGCTCACCCGTTCGTCGCATCATGCCGGCGAGGATTTTGCGAAACTGAAAGCCGCGCGGGCAGCAAGCGCCCGCTGAATCGCCATGCCCAATTTTTCGAGCAAGCGCCGTGTCGATCACAGCGCGTCCGAGATGTTTGATCTGGTCGCCGACGTCGAGCGCTACCCGGAATTCGTGCCGCTGTGCAGCGCGCTGAAGGTCCGACAGCGCATGGCGAAACCCGACGGCACCGAGGTGCTGGTCGCGGACATGACGGTGTCGTTCAAGCTGGTCAGGGAATCCTTCACGAGCCGCGTGACGCTCGACCGCGCCAACTTGAAGATCCTGGTCGAATATCTGCAAGGTCCTTTCAGCAATCTGGAAAACCGCTGGACGTTCGAGCCCAAAGGCGAGAGCGTTTGCGATGTCGGTTTCTTCCTCGCCTACGAGTTCAAGAGCCGCATGCTGGCGCTCCTGATGGGTTCGATGTTCGACGCCGCATTCGCGCGATTTTCCATCGCGTTCGAGAAGCGGGCGGATGCGATCTACGGACGGCGGAAGCTGGCGTCGTCGTAGTGGTTGCGGACGGGCACGCTCTCGTGTCCCGGACGCGGTGCAGCGCATAGCGCTGCTCCGCAGAGCCGGGACCCACGCCGCACCGACGGCTCGGAAGCATGGGCCCCGGCTCTGCAGCGCACCGCTGAAGGGGCGCTGCGCTGCATCCGGGGCACGAACTCCTAGCTTCAATCCACCGCCTTCACGACATCCGGCGGCTGCGAGGCATAATACGCTGAGGCCTGCTCGATTTCCTCCGCCGTCATCGCACGCGCGATGTTGCGCATCTGCTGGCTGATGTCGTTGCGACGCTCGCCGGAGGCGAAGGCCTGCAGCTGCGCTTTCATGTAGGCTTCGGACTGGCCTTCGAGCCACGGGCTGCCGGTCTTGTTGTCGAGGCTGCCGTGGCAGGCGCCGCAGGGCGCGATGCCGCGCATCGGTGCGCCGTAGATCACGATGTTTGGCTTCGGCAGTTGCGGCGTCGGGTGATAGGCCGGCAGCCGCGGCAGGTAGGCGTAATAGTTCGAGAGATCCGCGATCTCCTGGTCCGTCAAATTGACGGCGAATGGCGACATCACCGCATTGGCGCGCGCGGCGGTGCGGAAATCATGCAGCTCCTTGTAGATCACGGCGGCATATTGACCCGCAAGATTGGGCGAGTCCGCGCGGCTGACACCGGTCGGGCCGTGACAGATCGCGCAACGCTGCGCCAGCGTGGCACCGCGGCCGATCGCCTCCTGGCTCGGGCGTGACAGCGTGTTCGACGTCAGTACGACCCCCGACAGTCGCTTGGTCTGCTCCGGCGCAGTCACGCTCGCCGCGCGTTGCGGCACACCGGCAGCGCTGCAGATTGCGTCCCAGACGTTGGCGAACTGAACCCAGGGCTGCGCAAACGGCAGCACGAGGAAGCCTGCAATCGCCGTGACGATAAGGATCGCGGCTGTGATGACCACACTCGTCTTGAAATGACGATTGGTGAGGGTGAAGAGCTCCCGCGTGCTCATCACTGCGCTCCCACATAAACGGCCGGCACAGAGGTGCCCTCGGTCAGGGCCAGATTCAGGATCGGATAGCCGTAATTGGTGAGAGTGAGGGCGATCATCAACGCCACCCACAGCGCATGGGTGTTGAGCGCGACCGGGACCGTTGTGGGCTGGTGCACGGCCAACGCGAAGCGATAGGAGCCGGCGTCGACCTGCGGCGCACGCATGGCGCGGGCCAGGATCACGATGAACATGATGCCCGACGCCAGCAGGATGAAGCCGCCGATTGCCGAGAGGGTGACCGAAAGTGCCTGCGGGGCGATGGCGGGATCGCCGAAGTCGAAATAGGCCATGCGGCGCGGCATGCCGAGAATGCCGACCCAGTGCCAGGGAAAGGTCGTGACGATCATGCCGATGAACCACAGCCAGAGCTGGGTGCGGATCAGGCGGAGATCGATCAGCTCGCGCCCGGTCAGATGCGGCCACAGATCGTAGGCGATCGCAAAATACATGATTACGATGGCGCCGCCGAAGATCAGGTGGAAATGGCCGGTGATCCACTGCGTGTTGTGGATCGACGCATCGAGCTGATAGCTCATGTTGATGAGGCCGCCGGCGCCGCCGAAGCCGAGCATGACGAAGGAAAAGGCGAGGGCCAGCATCATCGGGTTGTCCCAGGGCAGGGCCCTGATCCAGCCGAACATGCCGCGGCCGCCGCGCAGGCGGGCCGCGATCTCGACCGAGGCGCAGATCGTGAACACGGTCAACAGCGTCGGCAGCGCGACCAGCGCGGTGAACGCCGAATGGATGAACTTGAAGCCGGCGCCGACCTGCGGATCGGCAAAGGTGTGGTGCATGCCGATCGGCATCGCGACCACCAGGAAGAGGATGAAGGAGATCCGCGCCATGCTGTCGGAATAGATGCGGCCGCCGATCGCGCGCGGCACGATGGTGTAATAGGCGATGTAGGTCGGCATCAGCCAGAAATAGACGATGGCATGCAGCGTCCAGGAGAAGAACACGCGCGCAAGGCCGGCGTCGATGGTGGCCTTCAGTCCGGAGGCGACCGGAATGATCTGCAGCAGCAGCTCGAGCGCGGCGCCGACCGCGGTCCAGGCCCACAGATACGAACCCGCGACATTGGCGAACATTGCGAGCGGCACCGGCGCGCCGGGATGGGCTTTCCGCCAGACGCGCAGATTGAGCGACATCAACGCGACCCAGATCCAGGAGCCGACCACGACCAGCACGACGCCGAGGTAGTAGAAGACGTTGCCGATCAGCGGCGGATAGAAGGTGTAGAGCACCGAGGCGCGGCCGAGCCCGACCGGGACCATCGCCATGATCGCGCCGACCACAATCAGCCAGAATCCCGCCCAGGCCAATCGCACACCGACCAGCCGCTGCTCCAGCGCGGATTCGCTGATGGCATAGCCAAAGCCCATCGCGACCAGGGTCGGGAAGACGTAGCCCATCACCGTGCCGTGCGCGGTCAGCGAGCGGTAATAGAGCTCGGGATTGGACAGCCATGTGCCGATCGGGCTGCGGATGAACATCTGCCAGGCGCCGAGCGTGAGCGCGATGCCGAACACGACGAAGGCCAGCCAGAAATGAGCGAGGATGAGCTTTCTATTGACCAACACAGCTCAGCCTCCCGCCGCCCTTCGCGCGGTTCGCGAAGTCAGTCTTGTCGATCACCTTGACCTTGCCCCACATGCCCTCGTGGCCGAAGGAGCAAAACTCCTGGCAAGGCATCAGATAGTCGCCGCTCTTCGTAAAGCGCATGAGCTGCTCGGAGATGTAGCCCGGCACCAGCATGGTGTTGACGTTGGTGCCCTGGATCAGGATGCCGTGGACGACGTCTGCGCTGGTGGCGCGCAGCGTGATCGGCGTGTCCACGGGCACCACGATGCAGGCCGGCGTGAAGGAATATTGCTGGCCGATCGCGCGCACGGTCACATTGCCATTGGCCTCGAGCACGCTGCCGAGATTGCTTTCGACGAACTCACCTGAGAGATGCAGCCGCGAGGGATCGGTAGTCTCGACGCGAGGTTGCGGCATGGTCGCGCGATGGATGCCGGCGAACGCCGCCAGCAGCGCCATCATCACGACGATGATCACGGCGATGGTGGCCCAGCGCCGCTCGACGCGGGCTGCGACCTCGGCGCTGGCGCTGCCGTTGCTGTGGGCTCCCTCGGCGCTCATTGCAGCGAGCCGCGCGGCAGGAACACGAACAGATAGAAGGCGAACCACATTGCCACCACGCAGGCCGTGGCGATGCCGGCGACCACGATCGCGCCGGACGGTCCCTGCGCCACGACTTCCTCGACGGCCTGGTCGGCGGCGGCTGGGCTGGTCGGCGGATCGGAGTTGAACATGGGGCCCTCAGTTCAGCGGTGCTGAGCGCAGCTCGTTGGCCTCGCGCGCCGAGACCGGCGTGCCGCGATTGCCCCAGGCGGTGCGGATGTAGGAGACGACGGCGGCGACCTCGTTGTCGGAGAGGAGGCCGGCGAAGGGCGGCATGCCGTAGGGCATCGGATTGCCCTTGGTGCCCGGCGGATAGCCGCCATTGAGCACCATGCGGATCGGGTTGACCGCCGACTGCATTTCGATCGACTGGTTGTTAGCGAGCGGCGGCCAGTGCGGTGGCTTGCCCTCGCCCTGCGCACCATGACAGCTCGCGCAGTTCTTGTCGTAAACGGTCTTGCCGAGGCTGATCAGAAGGCTGCTCTCGCTGGTCGGCAGCGCCGAGCTCGCGGCCGGCGGAGGTGAGGGCTCCGCGATACCCTTGAGGTACACCGCCATCGCCCGGGTGTCCTCGTCGTTGAGATATTGCAGGCTGTTGTGCACGACCTCGGCCATCGGGCCGTAGACCACGCCGCGCATGGAGACGCCGGTCTGGAGCAGATCCGTGATGTCCTTGATGCTCCAGTCGCCGAGCCCGGCCTCACGGTTTGACGTCAGCGAGGGCGCGTACCAGTTCTGCATCGGAATCAGGCCGCCCTTGAAGGCGTCGGATTGCGAGGTGCCGCCGAGCGCGTTGATCGGCGAATGGCACATGCCGCAATGGCCGAGGCCCTCGACCAGATAGGCGCCGCGATTCCATTCCGCCGATTTTTTCGGATCGGGCTTGAACTCGCCCTCGCTGAAGAACAGCGTGCGCCAGCCGAGGATGAGCTGGCGGTTGTCGTAAGGGAAACGCAACTCGTGCGGCTTGTTCTTCTGGTTCACCGGCGCAATCGAGCGCAGATAGGCGAAGATCGCGTCGCTGTCGGCGCGCGTGACCTTGGTGTAGGACGCAAACGGCATCGCCGGGTAGATCAAGCCGCCACCGGGAAAGCGGCCGCTGTGCATGGTCTTGTAGAAGTCGTCGCCGCTCCATTTGCCGATGCCGGTCTCCGGATCGGGCGTGATGTTGGAGGTGTAGAGCGTGCCGAACGGGGTCGGCATGGCACGGCCGCCGGCAAACAGACGGCCTTCCGGCGCGGTGTGGCAGGCGGTGCAATCGCCGGCACGGGCCAGATATTCGCCGCGCGAGATGACGTCACCAGTCTTGTCCTTGTCCTGCGCTGCTGCTGCCGTGGTGAACGCGGCGAGGGCGAGCAACTTCATGGAAAGGAGCTTGATCGACAGTTTGAAGCCCATCATCCGCCTCGTCAGTTGGGCTGGCTACCGCAGCCGAATGGCAGCGCGTAGGTGCCTTTCGGCACGGGGGCTGGGTTGGCGGGGGCAGGCCGCGTCGCAAGCCAGGCTGCGACGGCGGTGACGTCCGCCTCGGTCAGGTGACCGGCGACGAGCTGCATGCAATCAGGGGATTTCGCGGTGCGAGTGCCATAACGCCAGCCGCCGAGCTGGGCGCTGATGTAATTGGCGCGCAAGCCCAGCAGGCCGGGGATGCCCGGCTGCATGCCCGTCAGTCCCGGGCCATGACAGCTTACGCAAGCCGGAATGTTGCGGCCGGCATCGCCGCTGGTGGCGAGCAGCTCACCGTGCGCGAGGACGTCGTTGCTCACTTCGCTCGGCGCCGGCTGTGGCAGCGGCGGGTGCTCGCTGGCGAAATATTCGGCCATTGCCTCCAAATAGGGATCGGGCAGGAATTCCAGCAGATAATTCATCGGCGGGTATTTGCGCCGGCCGCTGCGGAAAGCGAGGAGCTGGTTGTAGAGATAACCGGCCGGCTTGCCTGCGAGACGCGGAAAATAGACGTCGCTGGTGCCTTCGCCCTTGTTGCCGTGACAGGGTGTGCAAGCCTCGACGCGCGCCGCCATCGTATCCGGCGGCTGGCTGGCGGTTTGCGCGGTCGCACCGTCGAGGGCGGCGATGACGGCCAAGGCAGTAACGGCGACTGCCGCAGCAGTGTAGCGAGCGAACACTCTCGTCGCCCTCCAGGGGCTGGGCCGGGTTGATTCCCGGTCACAACGTAGAGCGGCATTATTGCGCCAATATAGTCGTGTGCAAGACGGCAAGGCGCCAATGACGTTTGCTCGCGGTTGCACATTTGCGATCCCGATCGGTTTCGACAAAGTTTGCGTGCATTTTGAAAAGCAGACACAGGATTGCAGTCTCGCGACGAATCTCGCCCGAGCTTTGCTTCGTCGCGTACACCCTCCT
>NZ_JBVVPL010000074.1:0-14024 GCF_055807615.1 Bradyrhizobium sp. MV1.5
AGGTCAAGGAGGTCGACGAGGCCGACGACATCTTCACCAAGCTGATGGGCGACGTGGTCGAGCCGGAAACTACAGAGAATTGAGCGCGGTAGCAATTGCGCCGGCCGCGGCTCGAGCCTGTCCGGCGGGACTTAAAACAACCCGATGATATTCGCCACCACATAAAGGATCGCGATCAGGATCAGCGCGCCGATCACGACAAAGGAGATTTCGATCGCGACGGCGCCGGTGCCGAGCGTGGCCGCCACGGCGGCGAGGAGCCGTTCCTCCCGAAAAATGAGCGCAAGGACCGAGAGCAGGATCGCGAGCAGGCCGAGCGAGATCGCCGTGACCGAGGAGGCTTCGCTCCAGCTTCGTCCAGCCGATTTCTCGACCTTCGGAGCCTGATACTCCATACCCTTCACCCGCGCGATCACGCGGTCTTTGATGCGGTGTCCGGTGTCGACGATGACTTGGTCCGTCGGTGCCGGCGGAAACACGATCGGCACGATCCAATGCGGCAACACCGCCGCCATCAGCGCCAGCATGCCGACAATGCTGCCGATGATGCCCAAACGGCGAGATGGTACAGCGGAACTGGTTGCTACGGAGCTGGTCATGGCGTGGCGCTTCCGGGCCGGAACAGGCCTCGCGGGTTCATGCCACTTCGTCGCGATGGCGGGTGGTGAGGTTCAGAGGATGGCCCGAGCACAAGCTCCTGGCAGCTCGGCCTCGTGGTTCGAGACGCGCCGCAGGCGGCGCTCCTCACCATGAGGGTTTAGAGTTTCGCCGCGAAACGAGACCTCATCCTGAGGAGCCCGCCAAAGCGGGCGTCTCGAAGGATGGCCCCAACAAGATCGTCGGCGCGCGAACGATCTCAAATATCGATCGTCGCGCTCAGCGAATGTTCCTGGATGAAGTCGCGGCGCGGCTCGACCACGTCGCCCATCAGCTTGGTGAAGATGTCGTCGGCCTCGTCGACCTCCTTGACCTTCACCTGGAGCAGTGATCGCGCATTGATATCCAGCGTCGTCTGCCAGAGCTGCTCCGGATTCATCTCGCCCAGCCCTTTGTAGCGCTGCAGCGAGACGCCCTTGCGGCCGGCGTCGGTGACGGCTTCGAACAGATCGACCGGGCCGTAAACCATGTGCTCGGTGTCCTTGCGCCGCAGCTTGCCCGGGCGGGCATAAACGTCCTGGAGCTTGACCGTGTACTCGTCGAGCTTGCGGGCTTCGACTGAGCCCAGGAACGCGTCGTCGATGAGAGCGACGTCCTTGACGCCGCGCACCGTGCGCTCGAACTGGAAACCATGGCCTTCGACGTATTGACCGATCCAGCCGCGCTCGACCTCGTCGGCGAGGGTGTCGAGGCGGGCGGCGATGTATTGCGCGGCCGCGGCGGCCTTCTCCGGATCGCCGTAGATCGCCTTGTTGAGCACGCCGGTGATGGCAGCCTGCTCGATCACCTTGCGATTGTAGCGGGTGTGCAGGCTGCGCAGGACGCCGCGGACGGCGCGGGCGTCGTCGACCAGCGAGCGCAGGTCGCGGCCGGTGCGATCGCCGCCGGTGCCGGGAATGTAGACGCAGTCGTCGAGTCCGGTATCGATCAGATAATCTTCCAGCGCCCGCTCGTCCTTCAGATATTGCTCGGACTTGCCGCGGTTGACCTTATAGAGCGGCGGCTGGGCGATGTAGAGATAGCCGCCGTCGATGATCTCGCGCATCTGCCGGTAGAAGAAAGTGAGCAGCAGCGTGCGGATGTGGGCGCCGTCGACGTCGGCGTCCGTCATCACGATGATCTTGTGATAGCGCAGCTTCTCGATCGAGAACTCGTCGCTGATGCCGGTGCCGAGCGCGGTGATCAGCGTGCCGATCTGCTCGCTGTGCAGCATCTTGTCGGGACGCACGCGTTCGACGTTGAGGATCTTGCCGCGCAGCGGCAGCACGGCCTGGAATTCGCGGTTGCGGCCCTGTTTGGCGCTGCCGCCTGCCGAGTCACCCTCGACGATGAAGAGCTCGGACTTGGCCGGGTCCTTTTCCTGGCAGTCGGCGAGCTTGCCCGGCAGCGAAGAGACCGAGAGCGGGCTCTTGCGCGTCAGCTCGCGCGCCTTTCGCGCGGCTTCGCGGGCGGCGGCCGCCTGGATCACCTTGCCGACGATCATCTTGGCTTCGGAGGGATGCTCCTCAAACCAGGCCTGCAGCGCCTCGTTGAGCACGTTCTCGACCACGGGACGCACTTCAGACGACACCAGCTTGTCCTTGGTCTGCGACGAGAATTTTGGGTCCGGCACCTTCACGGACAGCACGGCGGTGAGGCCTTCGCGGCAATCGTCACCGGTGAGCGCGATCTTTTCCTTTTTCGCGTTGGCCTCGGCATAGCCGTTGACCTGGCGCGTCAGCGCGCCGCGGAAACCGGCGAGATGGGTGCCGCCGTCGCGCTGCGGGATGTTGTTGGTGAAGCACAGCACGTTCTCGTGGTAGCTGTCGTTCCACCACAAGGCGGCCTCGACACCGATGCCGTTGGCTTCCGCGCGCACCATGATTGGCGCCGGCACGATCGCCTTCTTGTTGCGGTCGAGATATTTGACGAATTCCTCGACGCCGCCGGAATAGTGCATCTCCTCGCGCTTCTCGACGGCGTGACGCATGTCGGAGAGAGCGATGTTGACGCCGGAATTGAGGAAGGCGAGCTCGCGCAGCCGGTGCTCCAGCGTGGCGAAATCATACTCGATGTTCTTGAAGGTTTCGGTCGAGGCCTGGAACGTCACCTCGGTGCCGCGCCTGCCGGGCGCGTCGCCGACCACCTTGAGCGGCGCGACCGCATCGCCATGGGCGAATTCGATGTAGTGTTCCTTGTTGTCGCGCCAGATGCGCAAGCCGAGCTTGCTCGACAGCGCGTTGACGACGGAGACGCCGACGCCGTGCAGTCCGCCGGACACCTTGTAGGAATTCTGGTCGAACTTACCGCCGGCATGGAGCTGGGTCATGATGACCTCGGCTGCCGAGATGCCTTCGCCCTTGTGGATGTCGACGGGAATGCCGCGGCCGTCGTCGCGCACGGTGACGGAATTGTCGGCATTGAGGATCACGTCCACGCGCGTGGCGTGGCCCGCGAGCGCCTCGTCGATCGCGTTGTCCACGACCTCGTACACCATGTGATGCAGGCCCGAGCCGTCATCGGTGTCGCCGATATACATGCCGGGGCGCTTGCGAACGGCGTCGAGACCCTTGAGCACGCGGATCGATTCCGCCCCGTAATCGCTCGGATTTGAGGGTTCGTTTTCGGCAGGCGTCTGCCGAGCAGGTTCAGTCATGAGAGGCCTTCGAGATGTCGCCCGAATCAGCGGCGCAAAAGGCGCTGATATGCGGGCTATTTGTGCCACGAAAGACGGATTGCGCCTAGCGCAAAGTATCCCCCGGCAAGTCCTTGATTACTTAGGATTTTTCGGCCGATTTTCAAGGCCTTCGAAGGCCGATTCGGCGGCTTGGAAAAAGCGCGGTTCGAGAAGCCGTTTCGGGCTCTCGAAGGCGTGGATTTTGCGGGGACGAGGGACGTTCCAAGGCATCTGGAACGCCCCGGAACGGCCTTGCAGCTCAATACATCTGAAGCGGCAGCACATCTCCGCTTGGTCCCACCAGGAGGCCCCAGGCATCGCCGGCGGCCACGGTGAGGGTCTCGGTGCGAGCGGGGCGTCCCGGCAGACGCAGCGCGTACTGGTACTTGCCGGGCGGCAGATCGAGCATCGGACCTTTCGGCGATTGCGGACCGCCGGCGCCGGCCGCGATCTTCACGGTCTGATTGTTGATCGTCAGCGATGCTTCCTTCGGCCCCATATTGCCGAGCATCAGCCTCGCCTGCCCCGCCTTCGGCATGATGTCGGCCTTGGCCGCGGCCTGCGGATTCCGCTGCACCAGGCTGACAATCGTCTCATCCCTGGCGCGGCCGAGCTTCAGCATGGCCGGCCCTGCCGGCGAGGTGAACGCGAGCTCCGCCCGCTCGGCCGTCACGGTCGCGCCGTCGGTCTTTTCCTGCCAGCCGCGTTTGGTCAGCTCCGCGCGATAGAAGGCGAGGACTTCGCCAAGCTCGGCGGGGATGCTGGCTTCGAGCTCGGTCCGGAACGACTGGTCGCTGCCGGGGAATTTCGTAGAGCTTAATCCGGTCGAGCTGCGCTGCGTCGGCACCGGCAGGGCGGAATCGGGATCGGGCGTGAGCGGCTCCTTCGATTTGGTCTGGACCGTCTTGGCTTGCGTCGATTTGGCCTCGACGGGCTTCGCCGCGGCGACGACCAGACCGGAGCCGTTGGCGCTAACGTTCACCTTCGGCCCCATCTGCATCACGGTCATCGATATCGATTTGCCGCTCTTTGCGAACTCCATCACCGCCATGTTCGGCTGATTGATCACGGAGGGCTGCTCTTTCCAGCCCGCCGGCTTGAGCGATGCGCGGTAGAACGCGGTGAGCGCCTTCACGCTCGATGTCGAGGAGAATTCGAGCCTGCCCTCGTCGCCCTCGAATTTCACGCCTTCGGCGTTTTCAGGCAGCGGCACCGGCGTCTTGCTGTCGGCGAGCGCATTCAGCGGCGCGTCGGACAATGCAGCCGCCTGCACCTTGCGTCTGGCTTCGTCGGCGGTGATGAGCTGCTTGGCCGCACCTAACGCGTCCCCAAGGAACTTGTCGTCGGCCTCCTTCTTCGCCTTGGCGCGAGCGGCAAGCGCGGATTCTTTCACCTGCGCGGTCAGACTGACCATGGTGAAATCATATTTGCGGCCGAGCCGCAGCACGCCGGTTTCCTCCGCCGAAGAGATCCTGATCGCGACCTCGTCGCCGGGTGCGAGCGGCGCGCTGCCGTCCTCCTGCCAACCGCGCGCGGCAAGCTCGCGGTGATAGAAGGCGAGCACGGCGGGCAGCTCGGCCATCGCGGCGGCTGACATCTCGCGCTTGTTGTCGCTCGCGCCGCCGAGACCCCTGGCCGTCTTGGTCGGGCCCGGCCGCGGCAGGCCGGCCAGATCGCTATCGGCCTTGAGCTCGCTGGGCAGCGCGAAGGGCGCGACCCGGATATCGACATTGGTGCGGCCGTCGTCGCGGCGCGTCAGCGTCAGCATCACGGGCTTCTGCTGATAGAAGCCGGTCTCCTTGCTATCGGCATGCGCGTAGAACGCGCGCAGGCCGTTGGGAACGCTCTCGTTCAGACTGGTCGTCCAGCGCGCGGCGGTTTCGGACGTGAGCTTCTGCCAGCCGATCGCAGCCATCTGACTGACATAGAAATCCGACGTTGCATCGAGCGGCGTCGGCGCGACGCAGCCAAGATAGGGTCGGGTCCCGTCGAACACGATCTCGCTTGCGCCTTCCGGAAACGGCACGTTCCCGTAGATCCGGTCGGTGGTGTAGTAAACCACGGACTGGTCCGGCCGGCCGGGGGCCTGTGTGAAATGCACGGAAAGGCCCTGTCGTCCCTTCCTAAACTTCAGCAGGCTGCTTTTCTCCTCAAGCGGCATCACATAGGGCACCCAGCCGTTGTCGCTCAGGAGCTTTTGGACCGCGGGCAGTGTCACGGCCTGCCGCATCGGTACGCGATATTCGACGCTATAGGAATCGGGGCGCGAGGTGTCTTCCATCGCACCTTCGAGCTGCGGCAGCGCATGGACGTCGACGATGCCCTCGTCGGCACCGGCCGCGATCGAGCAGCTCGCCATCAGGAAGATACCGCATGCAAGCAGCCGCCATCGTGCCGGGATTTGCATCCCGCGCGGGATCATCGCCATCGTTACGTCTCCAGGATGTCGCGCGGCGCTTGGCGCGCACGGTTGCAACGGCTGCAACACCGTCGGCGGGCCTCACACGAGAAGTCGCGGCAGGAACCGGGCAGGTTCAAAGCTCCCGGACTAGTCAATACAGCTGGAGCGGCGACCATGCCTCGCCGTCGCGCCCGACGGTGAGCTCCCAGGCGTCGCCGGCCGCGACGGTGAGCATGTTGGTGTAGGCCGGACGGCCGGGCACGTTCAGTTCGTAGGCATATTTGCCGGGCGCCAGATCCAGCGAGACGGCGTTAGCGCCAGCAGCGCGCTTGATGATCCGCCCGTTGATCCCGAGCACGGCTTCCG
The DNA here is from genome assembly GCF_055807615.1 of Bradyrhizobium sp. MV1.5. Lineage (NCBI taxonomy): Bacteria > Pseudomonadati > Pseudomonadota > Alphaproteobacteria > Hyphomicrobiales > Nitrobacteraceae > Bradyrhizobium > Bradyrhizobium sp. MV1.5. Next base: position 6,081 of record NZ_JBVVPL010000074.1, read on the forward strand.
TCTCGGCGATGTTGCTGAGCACCAGCTTCGCCCGGCCCGGTTCGGGCATGACGTTCGCCCTGGTTGCAGTATCCGAGTTCTTCTGCACGAGATGGACCAAGGTGCTGCCGTCCTTGCGGCCGAGCTCCAGCTTGGCCGGCCCGAGCGGAGAGACGAACGCGATCTGGACGTGATCAGGGGAGACGACGACGTCATCGTGCTGCTCCTGCCAGCCGAGCTTTCCGAGTTCGCTGCGGTAGAAAGCGAGGACGTCGGCGAGCTCGGCGGGCACGGTGGCTTCGAGCTTGACGCGAAGTGGCGCTTCAACGCCCCGCATCAGGGTGGTGTGGATTCCTCGAAAGCTGTAGCGGGTCGGTGCGGGCAGCCTGGCATCGGGATCCGGTGTGAGATCGGCCGAAAGCAGCGACGCGAGATGCGGCATCCAGGCGCCGGCGCTTGCCGCGAGCATGCACGTCGCGAGCAAAACGAGGCCGCACGCAAACGCCCGCCATCGTGCCGGAGCTTGCGCCCCGGACCCTGCCGTCCGCATCTCACTCTCCAGGGGTTCGCGCGTGATGTCATTGCGCGATTGCAAAACGGCTGCGACACCGTCGGCGCCGCCTCCGGCAACTAGTCGCGGCGGAAATGGGGCGGGTTCAACGGCGGCGACTAGCGCCGGGCCGATACCTGTCCGCTTTCGACGTCAAAGATCTCGCCCCCGGCGCCGATCTCGGCGAAGGCAGCGGGGTCTGCGCCGGTCAGCCACACCTGCGCGCCGAGCTTGCGCAGCTCGTCGAACAGCGCCGCGCGCCTGCCAGGATCGAGATGCGCGACGACCTCGTCGAGCAGCAGCAACGGCACGATGCCGGTCATCTCGGCGACCAGGCTCGCATGCGCCAGCACCAGCCCGATCAGCAGAGCCTTCTGCTCGCCGGTCGAGGCATCGCGCGCCGGCATGCTTTTCGGCGCGTAGATCACCTGGAGATCGGTGAGATGCGGACCATCCGTGGTGCGGCCGGCGATGGCGTCACGCGGACGGTTGTCGCGCAGGATCTGGCGGTAGCGGTCCTCGACCGAGGTCGCGGTCTCCGTCAGCAGCGCGTTCTCCATCCAGCCGTCGAGCGCGATCTGCGCCGAGGGAAAGGCGGAGGCCTGCGCGCGCACGTTCAGCATGCCGGTCAGTCGCGCCGCGGTCTGGCCGCGGGTTGCGGCGACCGCGACCGCAAGCTCCGCGGTCTCGCGCTCGATCGCGTCACACCAATGGTCGTCGTAATTACGCGTCTCGAGCAGGCGGTTGCGCGAGCGCAGCGAACGTTCGAGCGCGGAGATGCGGCTGGAATGGTCGCTGTCGATCGCAAGCACCAGGCGGTCGAAGAAACGCCGCCGCTCGGACGCCGCGCCCATGAACAGCCCGTCCATCGCCGGCGTCAGCCACACCATGCGGATGTGGTCGCCGAACGACGCCGCCGAATTGACCGGTTCGCGGTCGATGCGGCAGCGCCGGCTGACCGGGCTATCTGCGCGCGGCGGATCGATGCCGGTGCCGAGCGTGGCAAGGCCCAGCGCGCCCTCGACCTGCGCCGACACCGCCCAGGAGCCGTCGCCCTGGTTGTCGGCGACGTCGTCCAGCGTCGCGCGCCGCAGGCCGCGTCCCGGCGACAGGAACGAGATCGCCTCGATGCAATTGGTCTTGCCCGCTCCGTTCGGCCCGACCAGCGCCACCATGTCAGCCTTAGCCTCGAGCCCCGCCGCCCGGTAATTGCGAAAATGCGTCAGCGTCAGGCGGTGAATGCGGGAGGGGGTCATGTTGTCTTTGTCATTGCCGGGCATCCACGTTTGGGTCCTCCAAAGACGTGGATGGCCGGGACAAGCCCGGCCATGACGGATGTAGTCGATGCGAAGGGGCGCCGGTAGCCCTCACACCCGCATCGGCATCAGCACGTAGAGCGCGCTCTTGTCGTCGCGGTCTTGCACCAGGGTCGGTGAGCCCGGGTCGGCGAGCCGGAGCGTTGCGACGTCGCCTTCGATCTGGGCGGCGATGTCGAGCAGGTAGCGGGAGTTGAAGCCGATATCGAGGGCGTCGGAAGCGTATTCGACTTCGAGCTCTTCGGTCGCGCTGCCGGAATCCGGATTGGTCACCGACAGCACCAGCTTGCCCGGGGACAGCGAGAGTTTCACGGCCCGTCCGCGCTCGCTGGAGATCGTCGAGACGCGGTCGACCGCGTTCTCGAAATCCTTCTTGTCGACGACCAGCTCCTTGTCGTTGCCCTGCGGGATCACGCGACCGTAGTCGGGGAAGGTGCCGTCGATCAGCTTCGAGGTCAGCACCACATTGCCGATGGTGAAGCGGATCTTGGCCTGCGACAGCTCGATCGTGACCTCGGCCTCGTTGTCCTCGATCAGGCGCTGCACCTCGCCGACGGTCTTGCGCGGCACGATCACGCCGGGCATGCCCTCGGCGCCCTTGGGCTGGACCAGGTCGAGCTGGGCGAGGCGGTGGCCGTCGGTGGCGACGCCGCGCAGGGTGGCGGCCTTGGCCGAGCCCGCGGCATGCAGATAGATGCCGTTGAGATAATAGCGGGTCTCCTCCGTGGAGATCGCGAACTGGGTGCGATCGATCAGTCGCTTGACGTCCTTGGCGGCGAGGCTGAACGAATGCGACATGTCGCCGGCGGCGAGATCCGGGAAATCGTTCTCCGGCAAAGTCTGCAGCGTGAAGCGGGAGCGGCCGGCGCGGATCGCCAGCACGGCGCGGTCGCCGTCGGCTTCGAGCACGATCTGCGAACCATCCGGCAGCTTGCGCACGATGTCGTAGAACATGTGCGCCGGCACGGTGGTGGAGCCCGCGGTCGCGGTTTCCGCCGCGAGCGTTTCGGTGACCTCGAGGTCGAGGTCGGTCGCCTTCAGCGACAATTTTGTATTCTCGGCCCTAACCAGCACGTTGCCGAGGATCGGAATCGTGTTGCGGCGCTCGACCACGCGGTGGACGTGGCCCAGCGACTTCAGGAGTTGCGCGCGTTCGACCGTAACCTTCATTGCACTACTCGCCCGATCCCCAAGGAAACACAAATCTGGAAAAGCCGGGCGGCGGGACGCGCGCCACGGCACCGAAGACCCCGGAAGGCCGGATCATCCAGCCGATATGACCAAAGCCGTCAGGGTCGCGCAAGGTGGCGCGTAAAGTCATCCGTTTCAAGGGATTGCGCGATGGTTCCCCACGATTTACCCGCAAAGACGGGGCCGCCGCCCAGGCAGAGGAAGGCCGCTGCCCAGGCAGACCAAGACCGCCGCCCAGGCAGGGCCGGGGCGGCGGGAGCGAAGGGAAAGGCCTAGGCTCTTATTCCTGAAGCTGGCGCTTGAGCGATTCGACCTCGTCCGACAGCGCCGTGTCCTTGGAAACCAGGGCCTCGATCTTGCGCACCGCGTGCAGCACCGTGGTGTGGTCGCGCCCGCCGAAGCGGCGGCCGATTTCCGGCAGCGATCGCAGGGTCAGCGTCTTGGCGAGATACATCGCCACCTGGCGCGGACGAACCACGTTGGCGGTCCGGCGCGAGGACAGGAGGTCGGAGCGGCTGACATTATACTGCCGTGCCACCACGCGCTGGATGTCCTCGATCTTGATCCGCTTTGGTTCCTGCGGCCGGATCAGGTCGCGCACCTCGTGCTCCGCCATCTCCAGCGTCACCGGCCGGTTGTTGAGCTTCGAGTGCGCCAGCAGGCGGTTGATCGCGCCTTCGAGATCGCGGCCGTTATGGGTGATGGCGCGGGCCAGATAGGTCAGCACCTCCTCCGGCACCTCGAAGGTGGCATGATGGGCGCGGGCCGCGGCGACGCGCGACTTGAGAATTCCGTGCCGCAGCTCCTCGCCGAGCGAGGCCATCTCGACCACGAGGCCGCCGGCCAGCCGCGAGCGCACGCGGTCGTCGAGGCTTTCGAGATCGGACGGCGGACGGTCGGCCGCGATCACGACCTGGCGGCCGGCATCGATCAGCGCGTTCAGCGTGTGGCAGAACTCGGCCTGGGTCGACTTGCCCTGCAGGAACTGGAGATCGTCGATCACGAGCACGTCGATGCCGCGCAGCGCTTCCTTGAAGGCGAGCGCCGTCTGGGTCTTCAGCGCGGCGACGAAGCCGTACATGAATTTCTCGGCGGTGAGATAAAGCACCTTGCGCTCGTTGCCGGAATTGCCGGCCCAGGTCACCGCCTGCAAGAGATGCGTCTTGCCGAGCCCGACGCCCGCATGGATGTAGAGCGGATTGAACATGACGGGATCGCCGCGACGACCCTCGGCGACCTGACGCGCAGCCGCATGCGCCAGCGTGTTGGAGCGGCCGACAACGAAGCTCGCAAACGTCAGGCGCGGATCGAGCGGCGAGCCGCCGAGCGCATCATGATTGGCCGAGACCGGCGCGGTCGCGGTCGAGCGCAGCTCCGGCGAAGGCGAGCGGCGCGTTTCGACCGGCGCGGGCGCTTCTTTCTGCTGAACCACGGGGCGCACGGCCGAACGCACGGTGAGATCGATGCGATGGACTTCGGGCATCTCGGCCTGCCAGCACGACAGCACGCGCTCGGCATAATGGGCCTGGATCCAGCTCTTCAGGAAGCGGGTCGGCACCGACAGGCGCACGCTCTCGTCCTGGACGCCTTCCAGATCCATGCGCGCAAACCAGCTCGTATAGACGTCCTCGCCAACGTTCGAGCGCAGCCGACTCTTCACGCGTGACCAGCGATCCTGTTCCGGAGTTGTCATCATTTGAGAACTTTTCTTGAGAGATAAGGTTGCGTGGTGAGCGCCATGCAGAGTTCCTGCCAGGGATACCTGTCCAGGGATGTTTGCAATGGCGCGACCTCAAGCGATTTCACCTGCAGGCATGGCTGGACCGTTCGGCGGAAACGCCGCGTCCGATCAGCAATGTCTAGAGATGGAGGGGTCGCGAGGTCAGCGCGTACTCGGCGCTCCGTGACACGCGGGAGGCTTGGTGTCCGACGAATCTAAAACGGCATCGCTGGAAGTCGAAATGCTGGAAGTCGAAATGTGTTTCAATACCGCGTTGAGTTCGTAAGACATGATACCTCCCCGTCCTGCCGTGATTGCTCGCGACAAGGTCCTGCGTGTCCAAACGACACCCGCGTCGTCATCGGATGCCTGCCCGTGTACTCGTCGTCCGCTCGGCTTCGCCATCATGCCTGTCGGGGCAGCTTTCAAGACGTCTCTTAAGCGCGAGAGAAAGATCCCGCTTGGAGACATTCAGACAAAAAGCTACCGTTCCCACATTGCTGTGGGTTTTGATCCGACATCGCTTGTTGAAGCGCCGCCTACGTGCACACCGCCGCCGATTTGCACGCTCGCCCCGTTTCCGATACCGCGCTGGTCTCAAGATCGTGGGCGCCGCTGACGTCTTAAGGAATACACTATGCGGAAAGACTCGCAACGGAATTGATTCACACTTGAGGCATCAAAAATCTTGATCTGCGTTAACGCCACGCGGAGTTGTGCACAGGCCTTCAGAGCAAGGTTTTGGATTCGTGCACAGAATCGAAGGTGCCGCGTCTGATGTGACAATTCTCCGCCACCGCCAAAAATTTTTTACAAAAGCGTCACGCGCACGACGCGCAGGCGAATTTTCCAAATGCTTGCCCTCACTATGTCGATAAGTGATTAGCGAGACATCGTTTTTTGAGTCTTGTTTCACAGGGTAACTCCCTCGCGTCTCGCGATCCGGGGAAACTACGGTGTGCAGAACTCGCAGGGGCCGCGAATTCAACTTGAGCCCGCCTCGCAAGGACCTTTTGCACCGCGGTGGAAGTTTCCGCTGTTGCAAAACCGTTCGCAGGTAAAACTACGGGACACGTCATGGTGCAAACGCCGCAATCCTCCGATCGAAGGTCGCTCGGCGCGTGACTGCTTGCGTGAATATGGCAGGCAACAAAAAAGCCCGGCGTGATGCCGGGCTGTTTGACGTATGCGATGTGCGTCCGGATCGTCCGATCGAACGAATGCTGCTAGATCACTCGCGAGCTTACTTGGTGAGCTTACTTGGCGAGCTTGGCGATCTGCGCGGTGAGCCGCGAGACTTTGCGGCTGGCATTGTTCTTATGAATGATGTTTCGCTGCGCGGCGCGCATCAAGGCGGGCTCGGCATTCGCCAGCGCCGTCACGGCAGCGGCGCGGTCGCCGGTCTTGATGGCTTCTTCGACGTTACGCACGGCACCGCGCATCTGGGTGCGGCGCGACTTGTTGACGGCGGTGCGGCGGGCGATCTTGCGCGTCGCTTTCTTGGCGGAGGTGGTATTGGCCATGGTCTCAATGTCCTTTGCGGGTACCGGTCGCGTCTTGGTCGGGTAGCGCCGGCTTGCTTGACCGCGTAATCGACGCTCGGAATTAGGGTGTTCGGTTGCTAGGCTGTTCCCGGAACATGAGCGACAGCCTTGCGGCTGTCTCTGAGGCCCAAGAGCCTCTCAGCTCAAGGAGCCTCTAAGCCCAAGGAGCCTGCATCTGCTCAAAGAACAGCGGCGGCAGGATTGCGCCCGCCGCCAGTTGGCGCCCTTATAGAGAGGGTCTTTGGCACCGTCAACGCTTTCCCGGGCTGCAAAAGCAGCCCCTCAGGGCGAGGATGAGTGCCGTAACGCCCTGAAGAGGTTGAATTTCTGCCGTCTCCCTTGTATTGGCTGGCGGCGTTCCGAGGGTCGTCCGATCGGACGACTGTATAGGGTGAGGCATGATCCGCGGCTTTTTCCGACTGATTGGGCTGTTGCTGCTCGCCGGCGGGTTCATCTTCATGGTCTATGACGGCGCCCGCTGGGTGGCCGACCAGACCCTGCGGTTCACCCGCTTCGGCCAGTTCTGGAACGACATCAATCAGGCCAGCCAGACGGCATTCCGGACCTGGGTCGAGGCCAAGGCGCCCTGGCTCTGGACCTCGGTGATCCGGCTGGTGCTGGATCAGCCGGTTTTCGCTGTCCTCGGCATTCTCGGCATCCTCCTGATGATCCTGTTCCGCCCGCGCAAGCCGCTGATCGGCTATTCCCGGGATTGAGCTTTCAATTCGCGCGACTGAAGCGGCCGCGCGCGGCGTAACAGGGCTGCCCCTTTGCGCGTAAAGACCTATATTCCCAACTGATCGCGAGCACGCCGCCTGAGCGCTTGGCTCATTGCCTTGGCTCAATAGCTTGTCCTTGGCGACGGGCAGCTCGTTCTTGGAGATCCGTCCATGCTGTTCATGCGCAAGACCACCGCATTGCCGAGCGCCACGGAAGCGCTGCCGGGCCGTGCGCAAGCCATTCCGACCGCGACCACCCATTTCGTCAACGGCGCGAAGTTGCAGCCGCCTTATCCCGCTGGTCTCGAGCAGGCCGTGTTCGGGCTCGGCTGCTTCTGGGGCGCCGAGCGCAAGTTCTGGGAGCTCGGCGAGGGCGTTTACGCCACCGCCGTCGGCTATGCTGGCGGCCACACGCCGAACCCGACCTATGAAGAGACCTGCTCGGGCCGCACCGGTCACACCGAAGTGGTGCTGGTCGTGTTCGATCCGAACAAGGTGTCGTACGAGAAGCTGTTGAAGACGTTCTGGGAGAGCCACAACCCGACGCAGGGCATGCGTCAGGGCAACGATGTCGGCACGCAGTACCGAAGCGCGATCTACACCACTTCAGACGCGCAGAAGAAAGCCGCCGATCAATCGAAGGCGCTCTATCAGAAGGCGCTTGCTGCAAAAGGTCTCGGCACCATCACCACCGAGATCGCACCCGCCGGCGAATTCTACTTTGCCGAGGACTATCATCAGCAATATCTGGCCAAGAATCCTGCCGGCTATTGTGGCCTGGGCGGCACCGGCGTGTCTTGCCCGATCGGCGCGGGTGTGAGCGCGTAAGCTAACCACGAAGGTGGTGCACCTCTCCCGCTTGCGGGAGAGGTCGGCGCGCAGCGCCTGGTGAGGGCTTTCTCCTCGAGGGGATTGTCCCGATGCG
>NZ_JBVVPL010000075.1:0-12699 GCF_055807615.1 Bradyrhizobium sp. MV1.5
CGGCGTCTGTGGGCCTCGAAGCTCGCTGCGCGGATTCGAAATACGCACCGGCCTGTTCGCATCAAGAAGTCCTGGCGTGACAGCCTTGCCGTCTACCTGCAACCGCGGGTGCTGATCGTGCTGTTCCTCGGCTTCTCGTCCGGGCTGCCGCTGGCGTTGTCGGGCTCGACGCTGCTGGTGTGGATGCGGGAATCCGGCGTCGATCTCAAGACCATCGGGCTGTTTGCGCTGGTCGGCACGCCCTACACGCTGAAATTCCTGTGGGCGCCGCTGGTGGATGCGATGCATGTGCCGCTGTTCACGCGCGCGTTCGGGCGGCGGCGAGGCTGGCTGCTGTTCTCGCAATTGCTGCTGATCGCAGCGATTCTGCTGCTGGCGCTGACCGATCCCGCGCGCTCGCCATTCTACGTCGCGCTCGGCGCATTGCTGGTGGCGACGGCCTCGTCGACGCAGGACATCGTGGTCGACGCCTTCCGCGTCGAGAGCCTGCCGGAGAGCGAGCAGGCCGCCGGCATGGCGTCCTATGTCGCGGCCTATCGCATCGGCATGCTGGTCTCGACCGCCGGCGCGCTGTTCGTCGTCTCGGGCTTCGAGGGCACCGGCATCACCCGCACCTCCGCCTGGATGTGGGGCTATGTGGTGATGGCGGCGATGGTGCTGATCGGGACGATCACGGCGCTGGTTGCGACCGAGCCCGAGCAGTCGGTGCGGGCGGAAGCCGCGACGCAGACGCAGACCGCGTTGGCGCGCGTGCTGCACGCGGCGATCGGCGCCTTCTCGGAATTCCTGACGCGCAAGGACGCGCTTGCGGCACTCGCCTTTGTCGTGCTGTTCAAGTTCACCGACGCCTTCTCCGGCACGATGACCGCGCCGTTCGTGATCGACCTCGGCTTCTCCCGCAACGACTATGCGGCGATCGTGAAGGGCGTCGGCCTCGCGGCGACGCTGATCGGCGGCTTTGCCGGCGGCTTCGTCGCGAGGCGCTATTCGCTTGCGACCAGCCTCTGGATCGGCGGCGTGGTGCAGGCGCTCGCGAACCTCTCCTTCTCCTGGCTGGCCTTTGTCGGTACCAGCCAATGGGCGCTCGCCTTCGCCATCACCTGTGAGAACTTCACCAGCGCCATCGGCACGGTGATCTTCGTCGCCTATCTTTCGGCGCTCTGCCAGAACCCGCTGCACACGGCGACGCAATATGCGCTGCTGACCGCGCTTGCCGCGGTGGGGCGGACCTATCTCTCGTCAGGCGCCGGCTTCGTGGCTGATACCACCGGCTGGCCGCTGTTCTTCGTGATCTGCATGCTGGTGGCGATCCCGAGCCTGGTGCTGCTGGCTTGGCTGCAGAAGCGCGGGCATTTCGATGCGCTGGGGCCGGTGAGGGTTTAGGTCGACTCTCTTCCCTTCGTCATTGCGAGCGAAGCGAAGCAATCCAGACTGCCGCCGAGGAGACGGTCTGGATTGCTTCGTCGCAAGTTCTCCTCGCAATGACGGAGAGAGCAGAGCGCCCCGCACCCTACTGCTTCTTGATCAGGCTCCACTTCGTGATCACGGCCTCGCTCATCTGGCCGGGATCGCTGGCGCAGGCGATCTCGTCGACCTTGACCGAGATTTCCTTGCCGGTGAACGTCTTCAGCTGTGCGGCCTGCGCATCGCCGCTGGGAACGAGCTGGAAGGTTTCGGGCCCGGTCTCGAGATTGCACAATCCGTTCGGCGGCGGCAGCCGGCGCGGCTCGGAGGTGATCTGGTACATGGCAATCCGCTTGCCGACGTTCTTGACGTCGCGCACTTTCATCGTGTTCAGCTCGCCCGAGAGCACCTCGCCGGCATTGATCGGCTTGCCGGGCCTCGACGGCGGCGGAGCCCCGTCGTCCTGCTGCGCGGAGATGGCCGGCGTCGCCAGCATCGTCAGCGTCGCGACCAAAGCCCATCGTTTGGCGAAAAGTTTCGTCATGTCGTCCGTTCCGTAAGTCTGATGGCTAGAACAGGGTACGCTGCCGCATCGCGGCGGATAGCGTACCTTCATCGAGATAATCAAGCTCGCCGCCGACCGGCACACCATGGGCGAGCCGGGTTACTTTTACGTTGGCGTCCTGAAGCAGGTCGGTGATGTAGTGTGCCGTGGTCTGGCCGTCGACGGTGGCATTCAGTGCCAGGATCACCTCATGCACCTGCGCCTCATGCGCGCGCGCGACCAGCGCCTCGATGGTGAGGTCCTGCGGGCCGACGCCGTCGAGCGGCGACAATGTCGCGCCCAGCACGTGATAGCGCCCTTGGGTGGCATTGGCCCGCTCCAGCGCCCAGAGATCGGCAACGTCGGCGACGACGACGATGATCGAGGGATCGCGCCTCGGATCGGTGCAGACCGTGCAGGGACTTTGCGTGTCGATGTTGCCGCAGGTCTTGCAGACCTGGACCTTCTCGAGCGCAACCTGCATGGCCGAGGACAGCGGCATCATCAGCGCTTCGCGCTTCTTGATCAGATGCAGCGCGGCGCGCCGCGCCGAGCGCGGGCCGAGGCCCGGCAGCCGCGCGAGAAGCTGGACCAGCCGCTCGATTTCAGGACCTGCAACAGCGCCCATCCTACTGGCCGAACAGCCCCGACAGCCCCGGCGGCAGGCCGAGCCCGCCGGTGAGCGACTGCATCTTCTCCTGCATGGCGGCTTCCGCCTTGCGGCGGGCCTCGCCGAACGCGGTGACGAGCAGATCCTCGAGCACCTCGCGCTCTTCCGCCTTCATCAGCGAAGGATCGATTTTCACGCCCTTGACGTCCATCTTCGCGGTCATGCGCACGGCGACGAGACCGCCGCCGGAGATGCCCTCGACCTCGACGTTGGCGAGCTGGTCCTGCATCTCCTGCATCTTGGATTGCAGCTGCTGCGCCTGCTTCATCATGCCGAAAATATCGACCATCGGTGCTGTCCTTGGAAAATTGGCTCTAGAGATCGTCGCCGTCGGAACCGTCGGGCGGATCGTCACTGCCATAGTCGGCATTAATATCGGATTCCGGCGCCTCGGGGGCAAGCCTGCGGACCTCGACGACCTTCGCACCCGGAAAACGCGACAGCACCTCGCGCACGCGCGGATCGGCCTCGGCGGTACGCGCATGTTCCTGCTTGGCCGCTTGGCTCACCGAGCGCAGCGTCGGCTGGCCCGGCTCGTTGGAGACGATCACGGTCCAGCGGCGCCCGGTCCAGAGCTCGAATTTGCGCGCAAGATCGGAAATCATGGTCTTGGAGGCGTTGGGCTCGAGCGCAACTTCGAGCCGGCCTTCCTCGAAACGAACGAGGCGCATGTCGCCTTCGAGCGCGCCCTTGGTCAGGAGATCGCGCTTCTGCCCGGCCAGCGCGACGAGCTGGGTGAAGCTCGTGACGCGCAATACGGGCGCGGCAGCTTGCGGATCCGGCGCGGGCGCAGCCATTTGCGGACGGGCACCACCGCCGCCGAACGAGGACGGTGACGAAGTCGGCATGCGAACCGGCGCTGCGGACGCCACCGGCCCGGCCGGCGCGTTGCGCGCGGCACTGCCGCCGCTCACGACCGGCGAGCCGCCGCCGTTCTGCTCCAGCATCTTGAGCGCTTCGTCCGGCGTCGGCAGGTCGGCGACATAGGCGATGCGCACCAGCACCATCTCGGCGGCAGCCGCGGGCCGCGTCGCGGCCTGCACCTCGGTGATGCCCTTGAGCAGCATCTGCCACATCCGGGACAGAACTCGCATCGAGATCTTCGAGGCGAAATCCCGCGCGCGCACGCGCTCGGTCTCGCCATAGGCAACGTTGTCGGCGGTCGCCGGCACGATCTTCACGCGGGTGACGAAATTGACGAATTCGGCGAGATCCGAGAGCACGACGATCGGATCGGCGCCGACGTCGTACTGGTCGCGGAACTCCCTGAACGCGGATGCGATGTCGCCACGCGCCAGCGAATCGAAAAGATCGATGACCCGGGTGCGATCGGCGAGCCCCAGCATCTGCCTGACGGCATCGGCCTTCACGGTGCCTGCCGCATGCGCGATCGCCTGATCGAGCAGCGAGAGCGAATCGCGCACCGAGCCTTCCGCGGCGCGCGCGATGATGCCGAGTGCTTCGGGCTCGATCTCGACGTTTTCCTTGGCCGCGATGTTGGCGAGATGCTTCATCAGCACGTCGGCCTCGACGCGGCGCAGGTCAAAACGCTGGCAGCGCGACAGCACGGTCACCGGAACCTTGCGAATCTCCGTCGTGGCGAACACGAATTTGGCGTGCTCCGGCGGTTCCTCCAGCGTCTTCAGGAAGGCGTTGAACGCCGCCGTCGACAGCATGTGGACTTCGTCGATGATGTAGACCTTGTAGCGGGCGCTGGCCGGCGCGTAGCGGACGCTGTCATTGATCTGACGAACGTCGTCGACGCCGGTATGCGAGGCCGCGTCCATCTCCAGCACGTCCATGTGCCGGCTTTCCATGATCGCCTGGCAATGCACGCCGAGCGTCGGCATCTGGACCGTCGGGCCCTTCACCGAGCCATCCGGCATCTCGTAGTTGAGTGCACGGGCAAGGATGCGCGCGGTGGTGGTCTTGCCGACCCCGCGAACGCCGGTGAGGATCCAGGCCTGCGGAATGCGGCCGGTCTCGAATGCGTTGGAGACGGTGCGGACCACGGCTTCCTGGCCGATCAGATCATCGAAGCTGGAAGGACGGTATTTCCGCGCCAACACCCGGTAGGGCGTGCTGGCCTGGCCGGCGCTGTCAGGGTTGGGAGGGGCGCCAGCGTCGGTCATCGGTCGATCCGCAATGAAGTGTCTTTCGGCCGGCTTTGCGGAAAGGAGCGCGCTGGCGGCCCGAGCCGCCGGCGCAATTCGCTCGGAAAAACAGGTAGGAGACTGACGAGCGACCCGATCCGGACCTCGTTAGGGCTGCTTCCTTCCGGACCTGACCCGGTTGGCGAGTGGCTCGTCCACCGCCAATCTCCCGGTCCCTATTTGGGGCCAAAAGGACCGGAAAGCAAGCGGGTATCGGCTTGAACAGGCTGGGCTTCATGGTGGCTTGCTCAGCATTCGGGCAATTCCCGGTCTGCCCAGCCGATAGACCCGGCGCTGCTGGTGAGCGACAATCCGCGGGAGGCGGCGACGCGCGCCTTCCTCAGCCATTTCCTTCCACCGCACCGGCGCATTGCCGCCGGCCACAACGGCTTCGTGATGTCCGAAATCAATCGCGTCTATCTCGTCACCGGCGCCGCCAGCGGCATCGGCCGTGCCACAGCAAAACTGCTCGCAGCTCCCGGCGTCGGGCTCGTGCTGCATACCCGATCGAATGAGGACGGCCTCAAGGCGACCGCCGCGGAAGCCAAAGCAAGCGGCGCGGCTGTTGCAACATGCCTCGGCGATCTCGCCAATGAAGTGGCCCTGACGCTTGCTTGCGCGACCGCCCATCTCGATTTTGGCCGGCTTGACGGATTGATCCTGGTCGGAGGTCACGCCCGGCGCGGCAGCGCGATCGGCACGCCCGCGGATCAATTCCTGCAGGCGATGGACGAATCGGCCCTCGCCTTCACACGTTTCGTCAAGCTTGCTCTTCCGCAGCTGCGTGCGGGACGAGATGCGCGGATCGTGGCGGTATCGTCCTTCGTGGCGCATGCGATTCGACCCGAATTCGCGCCCTTCGCCGCGACGGCTGCGAGCCGCTCCGCGCTCGAAGCGCTGGTACGGCTCACTGCAGTCGAGCTCGCCAAGGAGGGCATCACCGTCAACGCAGTCGCGCCGGGCCTCATCGTCAAGGACAAACCAAGCGAAAGCCGGCTTTCACCCGAGCAGATCGCCGCGACCGAGGCGCTGATCCCGATGGGCCGCCGCGGGCGGTCGGAGGAAGTCGCCGAGATCATCGCCTTCCTCGCCTCGCCAAAAGCGTCCTACGTCACCGGCCAGGTCTGGCACGTCAATGGAGGCCTGACATGACCGAAGCGACCGTCGAACGTCTCAGGCTGTCCTGGTCGGAAGCGCGATCAAGATGGCGCATCCAGGGCGTCGGCAATTTCATCTAGAAGGTCAAGACCGGCGTGAAGCCGCATCGCGAGGATCTCGAGCACCTCCCCGCGATCCGCAACGAGTTCGACGACAAGGTCGACCTTCGCGTCGATTACAACCAGGCCTTGGCGCCGTTCGGCGCCATCAAGATCTTGCGCGACGTCGGGCAATTTGCGCCCGAATCTTCGCCAAACCCAATCCGGTGGTAAGGGGTCCTGGATCTGCGCTGCGCTTGTCCAGGACGACGATCGCGTATGCGGCTGCCGCGGAGCGCGATCCTTCCCCTATCGGAATCGCTGTCGTATGGTCCGCATAAATATTCAGGGGTTCCGCCCCGCCACGCCCGACCCCATCGGGCCATCCGGAAACCTTCATGTCCGAACCCGCCTGGTCGCTGCACTCCCGCCTGAAAGAGGACACCATCGACATCGGCGATTTGCCGCTGTCCAAGGTCTTGGTCATCAAGGACGCGCATTATCCCTGGCTGTTGCTGGTGCCGCGGCGCGCGGATGCGGTGGAGATCATCGATCTCGACGAGGTGCAGCAGGCGCAATTGATGACGGAGATCTCCCGCGTCTCGCGCGCGCTGAAGGAGATCACCAGATGCGACAAGCTCAACATCGCGGCACTCGGCAACCTCGTGCCGCAGCTTCACGTCCACATCATCGCGCGCCGTACCAGTGACGCCGCCTGGCCGCGGCCGGTCTGGGGCGTGATGCAGCCCTTGGCGCACGACGCCACCGAGGTGCAGAGTTTCATCAGCGCGCTTCGCCGCAAGATCTGGTTGGGTTGAAAGAACAAGAAATGTCAGCATTCGATTCGTTTCCGCTGGGGCAGCCGGCCTTCGTCACCAACATTCTCGACCGCGCCGCGCATCTGCGCCGCGACGACGAAAAGCTGTTCGCGATGGAGCAGAAGCCGTCCTCGCGCGCCTATGTCGTCTACCGCGACTCGCTGCTGGTGAAGCGCGAGGGCGAAAAAGTACGCGCGCTGCTCGGAATCGACGAGGCGCTGAAATGCGGCGCCAATCCCGGCACGATCTTCCTCGGTCTGCGCGACGGCGCCGCGATGTTCGGTATGGGCCTGTCGCAGGCCGCGTCCGAGAAGCTGGTCGGGCGCGAGGACTACGCTCTCAGCGAGCTGCGCGGCATGGCGATGCAGGGCGCGGTGCCGCCGCAGGAGCTGTCGGCGATCGCGATGGCGAAATCGATGGTGAGCTGGCATCAGCGCCACGGTTATTGCGCCAATTGCGGCACGCGCAGCGCGATGAAGGAAGGTGGCTGGAAGCGGGAGTGCCCGAGTTGCAAGGCCGAGCATTTCCCGCGCACCGACCCCGTCGTGATCATGCACGTCGCCGCCGGCGAAAAGTGCCTGCTCGGCCGCCAGAAGCAGTTTCCGCCGGGCATGTATTCGTGCCTCGCCGGTTTCGTCGAGGCCGCCGAGACCATCGAGGACGCGGTCCGGCGCGAGATTTTCGAGGAGTCGGGGATCCGCTGCACCGACGTGCAGTATTACATGACCCAGCCGTGGCCCTATCCGTCGTCGCTGATGATCGGGTGCAGCGCGCGGGCCGTGAGCGAGGACATCGTCGTCGATCACTCCGAGCTGGAGGATGCGCGCTGGTTCACGCGCCAGGAGGCGGCCTTGATGCTGACGCGGACTCATCCGGACGGGCTCGCCGGCCCGCATCCGTTTGCGATTGCGCATCATTTGCTTGGCCGCTGGGTGCACGACAAGAGCTGAGACCGGAGATGGCGCACTCTGTGATCGCGCCGCGCATCCTCTGCATCGGCATTCCCGTGCGCGACCTGGCGTTTCGGGTCGAGGCCGTACCCGCGCGCGGCAGCAAGGCCAACGCCACGCATCTTGCGGAGATCTGCGGCGGCAACGCACTCAACGCGGCGATCTCGATCGCGCGGCTTGGCGGCCGCGTCGCGTTCGCAGGTCCGATGGGCGATGCGCGGGAGACGTCGAGCGGCTTCATTCTCGAGCGCATGGCATCGGAGAATCTCGACACAAGCCATATCGTGCGCATACCTGATGCGACCACGCCCGTCTCTGCCATCATCATTGACGCGACGGGCGAGCGAACGCTCACGATCTATCGCGATCCGGCCCTGTGGACAGTCGAGCTGCCCGACGCCGACAAGCTGCTCGCCGATTGTCAGGCAGTCCTCGTCGAGAGCCGCTGCGCATCGTTCTGCACGGACCTCTGCACTGAGGCACGCCGGCGCGGCATTGCCGTCATCGTCGGCGTCGATCGCGCGATGTCGTTGCACGACGGACTGCTCACGACAGCGTCGCATCTACTATTCGCCAGCGAACAGGTTCAGCAGACCGCCGGCATCGCCGATGACGGCGATGCGTTGAAGCGCCTGGCCGCGCTCACGCCAGCCTTCCTCGCCGCCACCCGCGGCCCGCGCGGCACGATCTGGCTGAACGAGGCCGGAGAGATCGAGGAGACGCCGGCGTTCGCAGTTCAGGCGGTCGATACGCTCGGCGCCGGCGACGTCTTCCATGGCGCCTTCACGCTTCGCCTCGCCGAAGGCGGCGGCGTGGGGCAGGCGCTGCAATTCGCCGCGGCCGCCGCGGCGCTGAAATGCACCCGCCATGGCGGTGGCCTGGCCGCCCCGCAACGCGTTGAAGTTGAAGAACTTTTGCGAGGCGAGCACCGCAGCAATTCGAAGGACGCGCTGAGAATATAAGCTTGCCGTGGAAAGATTTTCTCTATATCAGGGAAAACGTCCCTTGAAATGGAACAAAGTTCTTCAAATGACCGATCTCGCCGTCCCGCTCCCCGAGACCAGCCGCCGCCTCGACGCCATCGACCGCAAGATTCTGATGGTGCTGCAGGACGATGCCTCCCTCTCCGTCGCCGAGATCGGCGACCGCGTCGGCCTGTCCTCGACCCCCTGCTGGAAGCGCATCCAGCGCCTGGAGGCCGACGGCGTGATCACGAAGCGCGTGGCGCTGGTCGACCAGAACAAGATCGGGCTCGGCATCTCCGTGTTCGTGTCGGTCGAGAGCTCCGACCATTCCGACGCCTGGCTCAAGAAGTTCGCCGAAGCCGTCAGCGCCATGCCCGAGGTGATGGAGTTCTATCGGATGGCCGGCGACGTCGACTACATGCTGCGCGTCGTCGTCGCGGACATGCAGGCCTATGACGTGTTCTACAAGAAACTGATCAGCGCCGTGCCGCTGAAGAACGTCACCTCACGCTTCGCGATGGAGAAGATCAAGTCGGTCACCGCGCTGCCGATCCCGGCGGTGGTGGCGGCTTAGGGCTCACCACACGCAACCTGTCATCGCCCGGCTCGACCGGGCGATCCGGTATTCCAGAGACGACGATCGGGTACGGATAAGCCGCGGCGTACTGGATGCCCCGGTCAAGCCGGGGCATGACAGCCGCGTGCCTGGCGACTTGCTTGCGCCTCAAATCTTCTGATTGTACTCGCCGACTTCGGGATGGGTGCGCAGCACGCTGTTCACCATCTCGAACATGTCATGCATGCGCTGCTCGGAGACCGGGCTCTCGACCACGACGACGAGCTCGGGCTTGTTGGAGGAGGCACGCACCAGGCCCCAGCTGCCGTCCTCGACCGTGACGCGGACGCCGTTGACGGTGACGAGATCGCGGATCGACTGGCCGCCGATCTTGGCGCCCTTGGCCTGCAAGCCCTCGAAGTGCTTCACCACTTTGTCGATGACGCCGTACTTCACCTCGTCGCCGCAATGCGGCGACATGGTCGGCGACGACCAGGTCTTCGGCAGCGCGTTCTTGAGATCGGCCATCGACTTACCGGGGGCGCGGTCGAGCATGTCGCAGATCGCGAGCGCCGACACGAGACCGTCGTCATAGCCGCGTCCATACGGCTTGTTGAAGAAGAAGTGGCCGGACTTCTCGAAGCCGGCGAGCGCACCCGTCTCATGGGTGCGGCGCTTCATGTAGGAATGGCCGGTCTTCCAGTAGGTGGTTCTTGCACCCTGCTTCCGCAGCACCGGATCGGTGATGAAGAGGCCGGTCGATTTCACGTCGACGATGAACTGTGCGTCCTTGTGGATCGCGGACATGTCGCGCGCCAGCATCACGCCGACCTTGTCGGCAAAGATCTCCTCGCCGGTGTTGTCGACGACGCCGCAGCGATCGCCGTCACCGTCGAAGCCGAGACCCACATCGGCCTTGTGCTGCAGCACCGCGTCGCGGATCGCGTGCAGCATCTCCATGTCTTCGGGGTTCGGATTGTATTTCGGGAAGGTGTGGTCGAGCTCGGTGTCGAGCGGGATCACCTCGCAGCCGATCGCCTCCAGCACCTGCGGCGCGAACGCGCCGGCAGTGCCGTTGCCGCAGGCCGCGACGACCTTGAGCTTGCGCTTGAGCTTCGGACGGCTGGTGAGATCGGCGATGTAGCGCGCCGGATAATTCTCGTGGAATTGATAGGAGCCGCCGGCCTTGTTCTTGAACTCGGCGCCCAGCACGATCTCCTTCAGCCGCGTCATCTCGTCGGGGCCGAAGGTCAGCGGGCGGTTGGCGCCCATCTTCACGCCGGTCCAGCCATTGTCGTTGTGCGAGGCCGTGACCATGGCGCAGCAGGGCACGTCGAGGTCGAACTGGGCGAAATAGGCCATCGGCGTCACCGCGAGCCCGATGTCGTGCACCTTGCAGCCTGCCGCCATCAGGCCGGAGATCAGCGCATATTTGATCGAGGCCGAATAGCCGCGAAAATCGTGACCGGTGACGATCTCTTGGCTGACGCCGAGCTCCGCAATCAGCGCGCCCAGCCCCATGCCGAGCGCCTGGATTCCCATCAGGTTGATTTCCGTCTGAAACAGCCAGCGCGCGTCGTATTCGCGAAAGCCCGTGGCCTTCACCATCGGCTCGGATTCGAAGGCATAGGTGTTGGGCAGCAACACGGATTTCGGCTTGGGGAACATTGAGACGGTCTCGTGAAAAAGAGCCAGATTTGATGCAGCCTTAGCGAATGCCGGGCTGCAGCGGAAGGCGGGAATGGCAGCTTATGGATGATAATTGCGGCAGTTTGGTAACGGGGTTTGTACCCGCAACGAGATATGCATCTCTGACCAGAATGGGCTAACTCTGCAGGCGCGCAACCCCCTCTTCAACGACCGCCCTTAGAGGCGGAAGAGCCTGTTGAACCGTCTCCCACACAAAGCGGGCTGCAACGTCCTCATGGTTGTGGCGATAGACATTGCCCGCAGCCGCCATCTGCTTCCACGCGATCGCTGGGTGCCTCGTTTTCAAGTCATCAGGCAGGCGGCGAGATGCTTCTGAAATGATCTCCAGGCACCGCGTTACCGCGTAGACGGTCCGTAGATCTGCCGCGAACCCATCGCGATCACGGCCTCCGGCGAACTCGATCGCCAAATCGATGTGATGCAAGACGTCGCGGAGAGTCCCCTCGATGCGATCAGAAGGCATAGACAGTGTCAGCCGTCGCTGCGGGAGCGACGTATGATTTCAGGCCGTCCCGGTTGACGACGTCAACGGGCTCGTCAAAAAGATTGGCAATATATTCTTTGAGCTCGACGTAATCGAAGACCGTGATCCGCGCATCCGGATCGATCTCGACCATGATATCGACATCACTGCCGGAATGACTTTCGCCCCTCGCCACCGAGCCAAACAACGCTGCATGCAAAACGCCCCGCTTGCGCAGGGCCGGTTCAGACTGTCGCAGGATGGCAATCGCGTCGGGACTGTTCATCGGCAGAATATAGCATGCCGCCCGCCTCAGTGGGAGGGCCTAGCGAGGCCGCCGGGGCGAACTTACTGCTCCAGCACCATCTGACCGTTGGCGTATTCGAAGCGCTTGAGGCGAGAGAGGAAGGAGAGGCCAAGCAGGTTCTCGGACAGTGCTTCGTCGGGCAGCACCATGGCATCGACATCGCGCACGACGAGGCCGCCGATATCGAGCATGGCGATGCGGGTGCGCGCGGCCTTGATGGTGCCGTTGGCGGTGGAGACCGTGGCGCTGTAATCGCTGCGCGAGGGACGCAGGCCGAAGCGGGCGGCCGAGGTCTCGTTCAACGCAACCACCGAGGCGCCGGTGTCGACCATGAAGCCGATGCGCTGGCCTTCGATCCGGCCCTCGGTCTGGAAGTGGCCACGGCCGTCGCGGGGAATGTTGAGGCTACGGCCGCCGGCCGGCGCGGTGGACGCGACTGCTACCGTACGCTGCACCGACGTCGCCGAAGCGGAGCTCATCCTGTCCGCCATCTGCGCCATGAAGGTGCCGAGGCCGATCATGATCGCCGCGAAGATCATTATGTTACGCATCACACCACTCGAAGCCGAAGCTCGATTTCACCACGCGGGAGGCCGCTCCGCGAGCGACGCTGCGGCCAGAGCGGTGCTATTTTGACGAAAAGGATGAGTGGACGGTTAATGCGCCGGTCGTCGCCGATACGACATATATTCAACCTGAGGTGCCCGCGAAGCGCGCGTCTCGAAGGGCGAGGCCACCAGCGGGGCCGTCATCCTTCGAGACGCTTGCTACGCAAGCTCCTCAGAACTTGAGAATGTTTTGCTCCCGCCGAGAGAGTTTTGCATTGCCTGGAGAGCGGTGACCCCAAGGTTTTCAGCTGAACCGGCCCGCTGATGGGGGCTTTGTTGGCGCCTGTTGGTGCGGGCTCGCCTATTTATGCCGCTTGCGCCTTGGCGTGTAAGGCGAAGAAGCGCATCATGTTGT
>NZ_JBVVPL010000076.1:0-12030 GCF_055807615.1 Bradyrhizobium sp. MV1.5
CCCCCCCCCCCCCCCCCCCCCCCCCCCCCCCCCCCCCCCCCCCCCCCCCCCCCCCCCCCCCCCCCCCCCCCCCCGCTACGGGGTCACCCCCGCGGCGACCGCGGCGGCCTGCGCTTCGCGGCATGCCGGCGCGGCGAGCGTGTCACGCGGGGGCGCAGGCGGGTTACCGCGGCTTCACGGCGCGGCTTGGCCTGGGCTGGGCCGCGGGCGAGATCCATCAGCATGCGTAGCGCCTCGACCACGGAGCGCTGTCGCACGGCGGTGCGGCCGATGGCGCCAAAGCGATGCTCGCGGTGGACGATGCGGCCGTCACGCGCGGCGGCTGCGAAGTGGACGAGGCCAACCGGCTTGCCTGGCGTGGCGCCGCCGGGGCCGGCTATGCCGGTGATGGCAACCGCAAGATCGACGCCGGCACGCTCCAGCGCGCCGACTGCCATGGCTGTCGCGGTCTCCTTGCTGACGGCGCCAAAATTCGCAAGCGTGCTTGCGTCGACCCCGAGCATCGCGCGCTTGGCATCGTTGGAGTAGGTGACAAAGCCGCGATCGATCACATCTGACGAACCGGGGATGTCGGTCAGCGCGCCCGCGACGAGGCCGCCGGTGCAGGACTCGGCGGTCGCGATCGTCAGCTTGCGCATCCGGCACAGATCGAGCAGCGAGCGGGAGAGGGCGCGTGCGTCGCTGCCGGCCATGGCCTAGACACTCCAGGGCAAGCGGATGGTGGCGCTCGCGGTGGCCGCGATGCCTTCCTCGCGGCCGGTGAAGCCGAGCCGCTCGCTGGTGGTCGCCTTGACCGCGACGCGGGAGATGTCGACGCCGGAAATCTCGGCGATGCGCGCGCGCATGGTGTCGCGCAAGGGACCGATCTTCGGCCGCTCGCAGATCATGGTCACCTCGAGATTGGCGATGCGGCCGCCGCGCTGGGTGACGCGCTCGATGGCGTATTGCAAAAACTGGTCGGAGGATGCGCCTTTCCACTTCGCGTCGCTGGGCGGAAAGTGCGATCCGATGTCGCCGTCGGCGAGCGCGCCGAGGATGGCGTCGACCAGCGCATGCAGGCCGACATCGCCGTCGGAATGGGCCAGGAAGCCCTTGGTGTGCGGCACGCGGACGCCGCAGATCATGAGATGGTCGCCCTCGCCGAAGGCGTGGACGTCATAGCCCGTGCCGGTCCTGATGTCGCCGAGCAGGCTGGCCAGCCGCGCTTCCTCGCGCACGAAATCCTCGGGAGTGGTGAGCTTCATATTGGCAACATCGCCTTCAAAGGTCGCAACCGTCAATCCCGCCCATTCGGCAATCGCGGCATCGTCGGTGAAATCGCTGCGCCCGTCCTTGGCCGCGCGACGATGCGCTTCGAGGATGACGTCGAAGCGAAACGATTGCGGCGTCTGTGCGATCCGCAACCGCGCCCGGTCCGGCGTGTCCTCGACATTGCCGTTCTCGCCGGTGACCTTGATGGTGTCGGTGACGGGAACGACGGGGATCGCGGCGCCGGTGCGGCTGGCCGCATCGATCGCGCGGGTGATCACGCCTTCCGAAACGAAGGGGCGCGCGGCGTCGTGGATCAGCACGATGTCGGGCTTGTGCCTGGCGAGCGCTTCGAGGCCGGCGAGGACCGAGGCCTGCCGGGTCGCGCCGCCATGGACCGGCGCCTCGTGGCTGAGCCCTGCGACTGCCGCGGTAAACATGGCGCTGTCGTCGGGGTTCACGACCGGCTGAACCGCGAACACGTCCGCATGACGGCTGAAGGCCTCCATGGCGCGATAGATCACCGGCACGCCGCCGATCTCGCGATATTGCTTGGGGCCACCGGCGCCTGCGCGCAGGCCGCGTCCGGCCGCGACGAGGACGACTGCGGTGCGCTGTGATTTCGCCATAGGACTCAAATACTCATTTGATGATGAAGAGAGTCGGGGGGTGGGGTGATTGCCGCATGCCTCTAGCACGGCAGGCCCGCAAAAAAAGGGGGTTTCCCTGGATTGTGGGAAACAGCATTTTGCTGCACTGCACTTGAAAGATCGGCAGAACTGTCTAAACTGTAGGCATGACGCTTGACTGCACAAGAATTGTGCGCAAGATAGGTCATGGCAGGCGCGATGAGGCGCTGCCAACGCAACGAGACCCCTGTGACCGGCTCGGCAGTATCTGGCTCTAAGCCATTGAAGATAGGCGATATTGATGTCGCCACCCCGGTCTTCCTGGCGCCGATGTCGGGGGTGACTGACTCGCCCGTCCGCCGGCTGGCCGCGGAGTTAGGGGCCGGTCTGGTGGTGTCCGAAATGACGGCCAGCGACGAACTCGCCAATGGCCATCATATGTCCCGGTTGCGCTGCGAAGCCACGGGCATCGGTCCGCACGTGGTCCAGCTCGCCGGCTGTGAGACGCACTGGATGGCGGAGGGCGCCCGGATCGCTGAAGCTGAAGGCGCCGACATCATCGACATCAACATGGGCTGTCCGGCCCGTCACGTCACCGGCGGCCAGTCCGGCTCCGCCTTGATGCGCGACCTCGACCACGCCGTCAGCCTGATCGAAGCGACGATCGCGGCGGTGAAGGTACCGGTGACCCTGAAGATGCGGCTCGGGTGGGACGATCGCACCCGCAACGCGCCGGAACTGGCGCGGCGCGCGCAGGCATCGGGCATCAAGCTCGTCACCGTGCACGGCCGCACCCGCTGCCAGTTCTACAAGGGCGAGGCCGATTGGGACGCGATCCGCGCCGTACGCGAGGCCATCTCCATTCCGCTCGTCGTCAATGGCGACATCACCACTTTCGAGAAGGCGCTTGCGGCGTTAGAGGCCTCCGGTGCCGATGCTGTGATGATCGGCCGAGGCGCGCAGGGCCAGCCCTGGCTGCCCGGCCAGATCGGCCGGCGCCTCAAGGGCGGGGCGGCGGAGGCCACGCCGTCGCTCGAGACGCAGCTGCATTATGTCCGCACGCTTTATGAAGGCGTCTGCGCGCTCTACGGCCTGCGCATCGGACTGCGGCACGCGCGGAAACATCTGGGCTGGGCCCTCGACGTCGCGGCCGATGTGAGCCGCGCCCCGGCCGGGAAGCTGAAATCCTGGCGCCAGAAAATCCTCACCTCGGAGGATCCGCGCCTCGTCCACCGGTCACTGCAAGATGCCTTCGACGACTTTGCATGGAGCGCCGCTGCATGAGCTCAGCCGCTGAACATCGTCGGCCCGTTGCGTCCGACAGCGATGCCATCCTGGACGCATTGCCCAATCCCATGCTCATGATCGGGCCGGACGGCAAGATCGTCGCCGCCAACATCGCGACCGAAGCCTTCTTCGATATCTCGACCCAGTTCTTGAAGCGGCAGTCGCTGAAAGAGCTGGTGCCGTTCGGCAGCCCGTTGCTGGCGCTGATCGACCAGGTGCGTTCGTCGAACGCGCCGGTCAACGAGTACAAGGTCGATCTGGGCACGCCGCGCATGGGCGGAGACCGCCAGGTCGATCTGCATGTGGCCCCGGTGACGGAACGGCCCGGCCATATCGTGGTGATGCTCCAGGAGCGCTCCATCGCCGACAAGATGGACCGCCAGCTCACCCATCGCAGCGCCGCGCGCTCGGTGATCGCGCTCGCCGCGATGCTTGCGCACGAGATCAAGAACCCGCTCTCCGGCATCCGCGGCGCGGCGCAGCTCCTGGAGCAGCAGGCCTCTTCGGAAGACCGCATGCTGACGCGGCTGATCTGCGACGAGGCCGACCGCATCGTGACGCTGGTCGACCGCATGGAGGTGTTCGGCGACGAGCGCCCTGTGGTGCGCGGCCCCGTCAACATCCATTCGGTGCTCGATCACGTCAAACGGCTGGCGCAGTCCGGCTTTGCCCGCAACATCCGCTTCGTCGAGGACTACGATCCCTCGCTGCCGCCGGTGCTGGCGAACCAGGACCAACTCATCCAGGTGTTCCTCAACCTCGTGAAGAATGCGGCCGAAGCGCTGATCGACGTTCCCGACGGCGAGATCCAGCTCACCACCGCATTTCGTCCCGGCGTGCGCCTGTCAGTCCCCGGTCAAAAATCCCGTGTATCCCTGCCGCTCGAATTCTGCGTGAAGGACAACGGACCAGGCGTGCCGGACGATCTTCTGCCCAACCTGTTCGATCCCTTCGTCACCACCAAGCAGACCGGCTCGGGTCTGGGTCTCGCGCTGGTCGCAAAGATCATCGGGGATCACGGGGGCATCATCGAATGCGAATCTCAGCCGCGGAAGACCACCTTCCGCGTGCTGATGCCGATGTATTCCACATCGGTGAAACATGCCGATCAAAGCAGTCGCGACGGCTCTGCCGGGAAGTCGTCGTCTGCGTCACAGGGGGCAAAATGAGGATTAACGATGCCCGCAGGTAGCATTCTCGTTGCTGATGACGACACCGCCATCCGCACGGTTCTCAATCAGGCACTTTCGCGCGCCGGCTACGAAGTGCGGCTGACCGGCAATGCCGCGACGCTGTGGCGATGGGTCAGCCAGGGGGAGGGCGATCTCGTCATCACCGACGTGGTGATGCCCGACGAGAACGCGTTCGACCTGTTGCCGCGGATCAAGAAGATGCGGCCGAATTTGCCTGTCATCGTCATGAGCGCGCAAAACACCTTCATGACGGCGATCCGCGCCTCCGAGCGCGGGGCGTACGAATATCTGCCAAAGCCCTTCGACCTGAAGGAGCTGATCGCCATCGTCGGCCGCGCGCTGGCCGAGCCGAAGGAGCGGGTCTCGACGCCGAACGAGGACGCCGAGATGGAGGCGATCCCGCTGGTCGGCCGCTCGCCGGCGATGCAGGAAATCTATCGCGTGCTGGCGCGCCTGATGCAGACCGACCTCACCGTGATGATCACGGGCGAATCCGGTACCGGCAAGGAGCTGGTGGCGCGGGCGTTGCACGACTACGGCAAGCGCCGCAACGGCCCGTTCGTCGCGGTCAACATGGCGGCGATCCCGCGCGACCTGATCGAGTCGGAACTGTTCGGCCACGAGCGCGGCGCCTTCACCGGCGCCAACACCCGCGCCTCCGGCCGGTTCGAGCAGGCCGAGGGCGGCACGCTGTTCCTGGACGAGATCGGCGACATGCCGATGGAGGCGCAGACCCGCCTGCTGCGCGTGCTTCAGCAGGGCGAATACACCACGGTCGGCGGCCGCACCCCGATCAAGACCGACGTGCGCATCGTCGCGGCGTCCAACAAGGACCTGCGCGTCCTGATCCAGCAGGGCCTGTTCCGCGAAGATCTGTTCTTCCGCCTCAACGTCGTGCCGTTGCGGCTGCCGCCGTTGCGCGAGCGCATCGAGGATCTGCCGGATCTCATCCGTCATTTCTTCGCGCTGGCCGAGAAGGACGGACTGCCGCCGAAGAAGCTCGACGCGCTGGCGCTGGAGCGGATGAAGCAGCACCGCTGGCCGGGCAACGTGCGCGAGCTCGAGAACCTCGCCCGCCGTCTCGCGGCGCTCTATCCGCAGGACGTGATCACGGGCTCGGTCATCGACGGCGAGCTGGCGCCACCCACCGTCAGCCCGGGTGCCGCAGTCCAGCATGGCGTCGACAATCTCGGCGGCGCCGTGGAAGCGTATCTCTCCTCGCACTTCCAGGGCTTCCCGAACGGCGTGCCGCCGCCGGGCCTCTATCACCGGATCCTGAAGGAGATCGAGGTGCCGCTGCTCACGGCCGCGCTCGCGGCGACCCGCGGCAACCAGATCCGTGCCGCCGATCTGCTCGGCCTCAACCGCAACACCCTGCGGAAGAAGATCCGGGATCTCGATATCCAGGTGTATCGGAGCGGGGGCTAGCCTTCCCGCACCCGACGGTGGCTCAGCTCCCCTATCAAGCGGAGCTGAGCCTGTCCGGTTCGCGTTGGCCGTTGTGGCTGACGCGGTGAGCAGAAGTCTCGATGGGACCGAAACGTTCCTCCGGAACATTCAAACGCTGATTTCAGCCGCGGGACGCGGCGTCACACCTATCTGACAAACCGGCCTGAGACCTGTATTGCGCTGGCGACGTTCGCATTGGGCTCCTGCACCCCGAGACCATTGACCAGCAGATCCGCCGCCACGATCAGCAGCAGCACGGCCGACACCATCATTGCGAGAAAGAACTTGTGCATCCCGGTCAAGCCGTGAGGGCTGGAATCCGTTCCGGCATCCGGCATGTCGCTGTGGATGCGCGGGTCGGTCGCGGCGGTGGCGCCGCGGAATTGTCGCAATTCGGCAACAATGTGGTACGAATACATCAGTATCCGCCCCGCGCGGACCTCCGTTTTCAGCACCCATTGCCGGAATGACCAGCGCAGACACCTCGGCCGCATCCTTTGACACGGCCCCAGCAGAAGAGCCCCGGCGTTGGTCGGCGCGACGCTGGCTGGCGCCCTTTGCCGTGGCGCTGGCGCTGCTGTCGGCCTTGCTTACCTTCCTGGTCCTGACCGGCCTCACCAGCATCGAACTGACGCCGCAAGTTGTCCGTTCGTTCTACCTGAGCAACGCAGCCACCATCCTACTGCTGGTCGGCATCATCATCCGCGAACTCTGGCAGCTGATCCTGGCGCGACGGCGTGGCAGGGCGGCGGCGCGCCTCCATGTCCAGATCGTCAGCCTGTTCTCGATCGTGGCGGTGCTGCCGGCGGTGCTGGTCGCCGTCGTCGCCAACGTCACCATCGAGCGCGGCCTCGACCGCCTGTTCTCCGGCCCGACCAAGGAGGTGATCCAGAATTCGCTGACGATCGCGCGGGCCTACATGCAGGATCATGCGCAGCTGATCCGGGGCGACATCCTCGGCATGGCCAACGACATCGCCCACGCGCGCCCGCTCTATGACCAGGATCGCCGCTCGTTTCGCGAATTGCTGACGTCCAGCGCCGCCTCGCGCAATCTGCCGGGCGCGATGATCATCGACAAGAACACCAACATTCTCGAATCCGCAGACACCGGCATGCGGCTGGCCTATTCGCCGCCGGCACCGGACTTCCTCAGCAACGTCAACGAATCCGAGCCCGAGATCGCTGTGCTGCCCGATGCGAGCTACGTCGCCGCGGTGGTCCGCTTACGCGCCTTCAGCGACACTTTCCTCTACGTCGCGCGGCCGCTCGATCCGAATGTCGTCAACCAGCTCAAGCAGACCGAGGTCAGCGTCGCCGAATACGCCCAGATCGAGTCGCGCCGGCTCGGCATCCAGGTCGCCTTCGCGCTGATGTTCGCGGTGATCGCGTTGACCATCCTGATGGCCTCGGTGCTGATCGGCCTCAACTTCGCCAACTCGCTGGTCTCGCCGATCCGGCGGCTGATGAACGCAGCCCAGACGGTCTCGACCGGCGATCTCCATGTGAAAGTGCCGGTGCACCAGTCGGAAGGCGACCTCGCCCAGCTGGGTGAGACCTTCAACAAGATGACGGAGGAGTTGCGCAGCCAGCGCGACGAGCTCGTCAACGCCAGCGACCTCATCGACAGCCGCCGCCGCTTCATCGAGGCGGTGCTGTCGTCCGCGAGCGCCGGCATCATCGGCGTGGATAATTCAGGCAGCGTCGGCATTCTCAACCGTTCCGCCGAAAAGCTGATCGGGCATTCGGAAGCCGAGACGCTCGGCCATCCGCTCTCCGACGTGCTTCCCGAGCTCGAAGAGATGATGAAGACGGCGCGGGAAGGGACCCAGCGCCTGGTGCAGGGGCAGATCACGATCACGCGGGACGGGCAGGAGCGCAATCTGTCGGTCCGCGTCAGCGCCGAGAAGACCAGCCAACCGCACGACAGCTACATCATCACGCTCGACGACATCACCGAGCTGGTCTCGGCGCAACGCACCTCCGCCTGGGGCGACGTCGCGCGCCGCATCGCGCATGAGATCAAGAACCCGCTGACCCCGATCCAGCTCTCCGCCGAGCGCATTCGCCGCAAATTCGGCAAGGACATCACCGAGGGCAAGGACAAGCAGATCTTCGAACAGTGCACCGACACCATCGTGCGCCAGGTCGACGACATCCGCCGCATGGTCGACGAGTTCTCGCGCTTCGCGCGGATGCCGAAGCCGGTGATGGAGGGTGAGGACGTCGCCGACGCAGTGCGCCAGGCGGTGTTCCTGATGAAGGTCGCCCATCCCGAGATCGATATCGAGGCCGAGTTCAGGGAAGACCCGCTGCGCGCCCAGTTCGACCGGCGGCTGATCTCGCAGGCTGTCACCAACATCGTCAAGAACGCCACCGAAGCGATCGAGCAGGTCCCCCTGGAGGAGCTCGGCAAGGGCCGGATCGACGTCGTGGTCTCGCGCGAGGGCGAGGACGTGCTGATCGACGTCGTCGATAACGGCATCGGCCTGCCCAAGGTGGCGCGCTCGCGCCTGCTCGAGCCCTATGTGACGACACGCGCCAAGGGCACCGGCCTCGGGCTCGCGATCGTCGGTCGCGTGCTGGAAGACCATGGTGGGCGCATCGAACTGAAAGATGCCTCGGACTTCCGCGAGGGACAGCGTGGCGCCTGGATGCGGATGCGTTTTGCGATCTCCGGCGCTCCCGCGAAGAGCGAGGGGGCCGAACCGCCGGCCGCGGCAACGGCCAAGCCGGACATCGGCGAAACGGCCACGCAATCCGTCAAGGATCCGGAAACAAAAGAGGCGGCCGCCGAAACCAAAGAGCCGGCTGAAAAGACCAATGATTCAACAAAGATCGAAGCCTCAACAGGCAGCTGAGAAAACAGGCGACCCATGGCAAGTGAAATTCTGATTGTCGATGATGAGGCCGATATTCGGGATCTCGTTGCGGGCATCCTCGAAGACGAGGGCTTCGTGACCCGGACCGCGCGCGACAGCGATACGGCGCTTGCCGAGATCGCCAACCGCAGGCCGCATCTGGTGTTCCTCGACATCTGGCTGCAGGGCTCCAAGCTCGACGGCTTGCAGCTTTTGGAGCAGGTCAAGAAGGACAACCCCGATCTGCCGGTCGTGATGATCTCCGGCCACGGCAACATCGAGACCGCGGTCGCCGCGATCAAGCGTGGCGCCTACGACTTCATCGAGAAGCCGTTCAAGACCGACCGGCTGATCCTGGTCGCGAACCGTGCACTGGAGAACTCGCGGCTCAAGCGCGAGGTCAAGGAGCTGAAGCAGCTCGCGCCGAGCGCAAGCTCGCTAGTCGGCCGCTCGCCCAGCATGAACCAGCTGCGCCAGACCATCGAGCGTGCGGCCAAGGCCAACAGCCGCATCCTGATCGTCGGTCCCGCCGGTGCCGGCAAGGAACTGACCGCACGCACGTTGCACACCGCCTCGGGCCGCGCCGACGGCCCCTTCGTCGTCATCAACGCCGCTGCGATCACACCCGAGCGGATGGAGCACGAGCTGTTCGGCATCGAGCAGTCCAACGGCGAGCACGCGCGCAAGCCCGGCGCGCTCGAAGAGGCCCATGGCGGCACGCTTTTCATCGACGAGATCGCGGACATGCCGCGCGAGACACAGAACAAGATCTTGCGCGTGCTGGTCGAGCAGTCGTTCCAGCGCGTCGGCGGCAATGGCAAGGTGCAGGTCGACGTCCGCATCATCTCCTCCACCGCGCGCAACCTCGAAGAGGAGATCGCGGCGGGTCATTTCCGCGAGGACCTCTATCACCGGCTCTCGGTGGTGCCGATCCGCGTGCCCGCATTGTCGGAGCGACGTGAGGACATTCCGGAATTGATCGACTACTTCATGGAGCAGATCTCCGCAGGCAGCGGCCTGCCCAAGCGGCAGATCGGGCAGGACGCGATGGCGGTGCTGCAGTCGCATGTCTGGCCGGGCAATGTGCGCCAGCTCCGCAACAACGTTGAGAGAGTCATGATTCTGGCCGCGGGCGGGCCGGAGGTCATCATCACTGCCGACATGCTGCCGCAGGACGTCGGCTCCATGGTGCCGGCGATGCCGACCAGCAACAATGGCGAGCACATCATGGGCCTGCCGCTGCGCGAAGCGCGCGAAGTGTTCGAGCGCGACTATTTGATTGCACAGATCAGCCGTTTTTCAGGAAATATTTCTCGCACGGCCGAGTTTGTTGGCATGGAACGCTCGGCACTGCACCGGAAGTTGAAGGCGCTCGGCGTCGGCTAACGCTGCGACGTCGTTGGAATAGGCGAGGAAAATCATCGATTTCCGTAGTTTTTCGGGGCAATACGGCATGGGCTGCCGCGTGAAGCGGCTTGCCTAATAAGCCTACCTGTCCTCTAATTGAACCGCTGTCCCTCCGAGGGGGATCTCATGAGGGACGGCAACCGGACGAGGACCCCGAATTTTCAAAAGAGGGCCGAAACCGGCGCAATAAAAAGAAACTCAAAGCGAGAAAAAAACAATGGCGGCAGACCGCGCACAAAACCTGCAGGACACCTTCCTTAATCACGTTCGCAAAACCAAAACGCCACTGACGATCTTTCTGGTCAACGGAGTGAAGCTCCAGGGCATCGTGACCTGGTTCGACAATTTCTGTTTGCTGCTTCGGCGCGACGGTCACTCGCAGCTCGTCTACAAGCATGCGATCTCGACCATCATGCCGGGCGCTCCGATCCAGCTGTTCGAAGGCGGCGAGGACCAGCCGGCTTGAGAGTGATCTGATTGGAACCCCGGAATTTCGACGGGGATGCCGACCGTCCGCGGTCGACAGGGGGTACGCAGACGGGGCGGGTGCTTGTCATCGGTCCCTATTTGCGGGTGCGCGCAGGCAGTGCCGACGCGCAATCGGAAGCTCATGTCCTGCGTGACGCGGAAGCCCGGCTCGACGAAGCCGCCGGCCTCGCGCGCGCGATCGATCTCGTCGTTGCCGACGCCATCATCGCGCCGATCAACCAGATCCGCCCAGCGACCTATATCGGCAAGGGCAAGGTCGAGGAGATCGCCGCGCTCGCCAAGAGCCTCGAGGTCGAGCTCGTGGTGATGGATTGCGCGCTGGCGCCGATCCAGCAGCGCAATCTCGAGAAGGAGTTGCAGGCAAAGGTGCTCGACCGCACCGGCCTCATCCTGGAAATTTTCGGCCGCCGCGCCAAGACCAAGGAAGGCTCGCTCCAGGTCGAGCTCGCGCATCTCAACTATCAACGTTCGCGCCTGGTGCGCTCATGGACCCATCTCGAACGCCAGCGCGGCGGCTTTGGATTCATGGGCGGTCCCGGCGAGACGCAGATCGAAGCCGACCGCCGTCTGATCCAGGAGCGCATCTCCAAGCTCGAGGGCGAGCTGAAGAAGGTGCAGGCCACGCGGCGCCTGCATCGCGCAGGTCGCCAGCGCGTGCCGTACCGCGTCGTGGCGCTGGTCGGCTACACCAATGCCGGCAAGTCGACGCTGTTCAACCGCCTGACCCGCGCCGACGTGCAGGCCGCCGACATGCTGTTCGCCACGCTGGATCCGACGCTGCGTGCGCTCACCCTGCCGCATGGTGGCAAGGCGATGCTGTCGGACACCGTCGGTTTCATCTCCAATTTGCCGACGCAGCTCGTCGCCGCCTTCCGCGCCACGCTCGAGGAGGTGCTGGAGGCCGACGTCATCCTGCACGTGCGCGACATCTCGCACGACGACGCCGAGGCGCAGCAGAGCGACGTCGACGCCGTGCTGCGCCAGCTCGGCATCAATCCCGACGACTCAGGCCGCATCATCGAGGTCTGGAACAAGATCGACCGTTATGGTCCCGAACAGCGCGAAGAACTTTTGAACATCGCCGCGCGCAGGCCGGAGGATCATCCGGCGATGCTGGTGTCCGCCGTGTCGGGCGAGGGGGTCGACGCACTGCTCGCCGCGATCGAGGAGCGCTTGGCCGCCAAGCGCATCACGCTCGACCTCTCCATCGATGCCTCCGACGGCGCCGGGATCAGCTGGCTGCATCGGAATTCCGAAGTGCTGGCGAAAGAGCTGCACGACGGCCGTTTTGATATGACGGTGCGGGTCGACGAGACCAAGCGGGACATCGTGGTGAACAGGTTCGATGCGGTGCCGCGTCTGTCCGCGTAAATGTTGTCGTCCCGGCGAAGGCCCTAGGGCATGCACATATCTCTAAGGCTCCATCCTGCTGCAACGGCGTGGAAGTATTCGAGGCCGTTTTTGAAGG
>NZ_JBVVPL010000077.1:0-11882 GCF_055807615.1 Bradyrhizobium sp. MV1.5
GGCAGCTGGGGCTGCAGTAAAATTGTTGCTACGCGTAAACTGCGCCACTTAGTCGTCCTGGCGAAAGCCAGGACCCACTACCCCAGGAGGTGTTTTGGCGCCGACTGCCAACCACCAGTCATCGCATAGCCAACGACGGTGGTTATGGGTCCTGGCGTTCGCCAGGACGACGCCCATTGTTCGGCCGGCTCCATCGCGCGCGAACGTCTTTACCCCGCCAGATCCAGCTTCGATGCCACCGTCGAATCCGCGTTGAGGCGGTAGATGATCGGCACGCCGGTGGCGAGCTCGCGCTTCAAGATGCCTTCGGGGGAGAGCTTTTCCAGCACCATGATGAGTGCGCGCAGCGAATTGCCGTGAGCGGCAACCAAAGTACGCTTGCCGTTGAGCACGCCGGGCAGGATCTCCTGAACGTAATACGGCAGTGCGCGGGCCAGCGTGTCCTTCAGGCTTTCGCCGCCGGGCGGCGGCACGTCGTAGGAGCGGCGCCAGATCAGCACCTGGTCCTCGCCCCATTTCTTGCGGGCGTCGTCCTTGTTGAGGCCGGAGAGATCGCCATAGTCGCGCTCGTTCAACGCGAGGTTCTTTTCCGTCGGCAGGCCCTTCTGGCCGAGCTCGCCGAGAATGAGATCGAGCGTGTGCTGTGCGCGCGTCAACACCGAGGTGTAGGCGACGTCGAACACGAGGCCCTGCGCCTTCAGCTTGCGGCCGGCTTCGGTGGCCTCCTTTACGCCAAGCTCGGTAAGGTCAGGGTCCTTCCAGCCCGTGAACAGGTTCTTCAGATTCCATTCGCTCTGGCCGTGCCGCACCAGCACGAGAAGACGTTCGCTCATTGACTGCTTTCCGTTTGGTTTAGATGTCAGACAGGCCGAGCACGTCGGCCATGGAGTAGTGCCCCGGCTTCTTGCCATGCGCCCAGAGCGCGGCCTTCAGCGCGCCGTGGGCGAACAGCATGCGATCCTCCGCGTGATGCGACAGCGTCAGGCGCTCGAACGGGCCGAGGAAGCTCACGCTGTGATCGCCGGCCGCGGTGCCGCCGCGCAACGACGCAAAGCCGATGTCGCCAGGCTTGCGCGCGCCGGTGATGCCGTCGCGGCCGCGGTCTGCATGCTCGTCGAGCGCGATGCCGCGGCCGCTAGCTGCCGCCTGCCCCAGCATCAGCGCCGTACCCGAGGGCGCGTCGATCTTCATGCGGTGATGGGTCTCGACGATCTCGATGTCGAAGCTCTCGTCGAGCGCCTTGGCGACGCGCTTGACCACGGCGGCGAGCAGATTGACACCCAGGCTCATATTGCCGGACTGCACCACGACGGCGCGGTTGGTGACGCTCTTGATCACGGCGTTGTCGGAGCCCGACAGGCCCGTCGTTCCGACCACGTGCACGAGGCCGCGTTCGGCAGCGATCGCGACGTTGGCCAAGGTCGCCGCGGGCACGGTGAAATCCAGAATGCCGTCGGCGTCCTTTGACAATGCCCAGAGATCGCCGGAGAGTTTGATTCCGTTGGCCGGCAGGCCTGCGAGCACGCCGGCATCCTTGCCGAGCAGCTCCGAGCCCGGCGCCTCCAGCGCGCCGGCCAGCACCGCGCCTTTGGTCTCGGCAATCGCCCGCGTCAGCGCCCGGCCCATCCGGCCGCCGGCTCCAGCAACAATCAAGCGCATGTCGGACATGGTGTAATCCTCTCACGGCCGTTGTAGCGGGGGGAGGCAGTTCCGGCAACCGAGGGGGATTGGGGGCAGGCGGGCTTCCACCCTCCTCTGGAGCGCCGGTCGCTTGCGGCCATCCTTCGAGACGCTCGCCTACGGCGGGCCCTCAGGATGAGGTCGGAATCCGTGGCAACAAATTCGACGGGCGCCGATTCTGCTTAGCCTCATCCTGAGGAGACCGCGGAGCAGTCGTCTCGAAGGACGAGGCGCGCGCGCAGACCCCAGCCTCAGCCGTCTGACGGCTGCGGACCGTCATAGCCCTCGATGATGATGAGGTCGGCAACGGAGTGCGGCTGGCGCACCTTGATGTTGGCTTGGTATTCCGGCGAATTGTAGCAGGCAATCGCGGTCTCGTAGTCCGGGAATTCGATCACGACGTTGCGGGTGCGGCTACTGCCTTCGACGGTGGTGAACTTGCCGGCGCGGACGACGAAGCGGCCACCCCATTTCTTGAAGATCGGACCATTGGCGACGGCATAGGGCTTGTAGCCCTCGTCATTACTCACGTCGACGCGTCCGATCCAGTAGCCTTTTGCCATTGTTCTTCTCCCTGTGTTGTTGGTTAGCCGAGCGCTTGCGCGATCTCGGCCTGGATGGCCTCGGCGATCGCCTTGGGGTCCGCGGCTTCCACCACCGGTCGACCGACGACGAGATAGTCCGCGCCGGCCGCAATCGCGCGGCCCGGCGTCATGATGCGTTTCTGGTCGCCGCTCGCCGCGCCCGCCGGCCGGATGCCGGGGGTGACGAGGCTCATCTGGTGGCCGACGATCTTGCGCAAGGCTCCGACTTCCTCGGGCGACGATACCAGCCCGTCGATGCCGAGCACCTGCGCCTGCTGCGCGCGCGCTTCGACGAGCTCGGAGACGCCGAGCCGGAAGCCTGCCGCGTGCAGATCGTCCTCGTTGTAGGAGGTCAGAACAGTGACGGCGAGGATCTTCAGCTTCGAGCTCCCGCGACCTTCGACGGCACCCTTCATGGTCTGCGGATAAGCGTGCACGGTGAGGAAGGTCGCGCCGAGCCTGGTGATGCTGTCGACGCCTTGCGCCACGGTGTTGCCGATGTCGTGCAGCTTGAGATCGAGAAAGACCTTCTTGCCCTTGTCCGCGAGCTTGCCGACCAGCGGCAAGCCGCCGGCATAAGCAAGCCGATAGCCGATCTTGTAGAAGGTGACGCTGTCGCCGAGCCGGTTGACCATCGCTTCCGCGGCATCAACGCCGGGCAGATCGAGCGCGACGATCAGGCGGTCTTTCGGGGCAATCTCGGCTGGCGTCATGTCACCTCACATCATGCGTTGGGAAATGTCGATCAACTGCCGCACCAGTTCCTTCAACGCGGCGATATCGCCCTCGTGCTTCAGCCTGTCCATATCGTCATAGGCCTGGTCGGCAAAGGCGAGCGTGAGCTGGCTGGCAATCACATTGGCGTGGCAGGAGGTCAGGATCAGCCGCAACGCCTGCAGCGCGCGAGCCGCGCCAAGCCGGCTCTGCGAGGCGCCGGCGAGCGCGAAGACGCGGTTGCGGAACACCTCGCCGCGCGGCTCGTGCAGCTCATGCACGCGACTGACCCAGTCGATCGCGTTCTTCAGCAGCGGCGGCACCGAGGCGTTGTATTCGGGCGAGACGATCAGCACGCCATGATGCGCGCCGATCATGCGCTTGAGATTGATCGCGTGCTTGGGCACTCCGGACTTGGCCTGCAGGTCGCCGTCATAAATCGGCAGCGGAAAATCGGCGAGCGAGATCCGGGTGACGTCGACACCGGCCTGGTCGAATGCATAGGCGGCGACCGCTGCCAGCTTCGCATTGTGCGAGCCGGTGCGCAGGGAGCCGGGAATGATCAGGATTTTCGGTGCGGACATCCGCTTCCATGCGTTCGGCGAAACGAGCCCGCCACGCAAACAGGAATGCCGGCGGAATTAGTCCTTGCGATACACCCAGACGCGGGCCGGCGGAAGGTTCATCCAGATCCGTTCCGAGGCCTCTGTGGACACGCCGGGCAGCGATTTCGGTATCGGCGGCACCACCGCATAGGTGAACTGGACGAAGGGCGCACCGGGGGCCAGGGCCGTGAAGGCGTCGCGGATGAGCCGCAGCCGCGTGAGCATCGGTTTTGTGACCAGCGGCAGGCCCGAGACGACCGCGGAGGCCGGCGCGCTCAGCACGTTCCACAGCGTGTCGCGCAGACGATAGGCATCACCCTGCACCACCTTGGCCTGCGGATAGCGGTCGCGCAGCAGGGCGCAGAAGCCTGGATTGTATTCGACGAGGACGAGACGCTTCTGGTCGACGCCGCGCTCGACCAGGGCCGAGGTGATGGCGCCGGTGCCGGGCCCGAGCTCGACCACCGGTGCGTCCGAATTGACATCGACGTAATGGGCCATGGTCCGGGCCAGCAGCTTGCCCGACGGCATCACCGCGCCCATGTGGAGGGGCTTTTCGATCCATGACCGGAGAAAACGCACCTCGTCATCGAGACGGGGCTTCTTCAACGCACGCGCGGACGATGGCAATGGCATGTCGGGACCGGCCGGGACCGCGTGACCGCGGCGTGTCAGAAAATGGTCATAAAGACGTATAGGCCGAAGACGGCACGGTCAAGACGCGTCAACTCGCCCGATTACCGAAGAAATCCTTGACCTTGGTGAAGAAGCCCTCGGATTCCGGCTGGGTGTTTCCGGAGGAGAGCTTGTCGAACTCGGCCAACAATTCCTGCTGTTTTTTGGTGAGGTTCTGCGGGGTCTCGACCACGACCTGAACGTACATGTCGCCCATCTGGCGCGAGCGCAGCACCGGCATGCCTTTTGATGCGATGCGGAATCGGCGGCTGGACTGTGTCCCTGCGGGGACCTTCACCTTGGTCTTGCCCTTCTCGATGGTCGGGACCTCGAATTCGCCGCCAAGCGCCGCCGTCACCATCGAGATCGGCACACGACAATGCAGATCGGCGCCGTCGCGCTGGAAGAACTGGTGCTGGGCCAGCGACAGGAAGATGTAAAGGTCGCCGGGCGGGCCGCCGCGGACCCCGGCCTCGCCCTCGCCGGCGAGCCTGATCCTGGTGCCGTCCTCGACTCCAGGGGGAATGTTGACCGACAGATTCCGCTCGCGGGTGACGCGCCCCTGACCCGAGCAGGACGGGCAGGCGTCCTCGATCATTTGGCCGCGACCCTGGCAGCCCGGACAGGTGCGCTCCAGCGTGAAGAAGCCCTGCGACTGGCGTACGCGTCCGGCGCCGCCGCAGGTCGAGCAGGTCTTCGGCTTGGTGCCGGCCTTGGCCCCGATGCCCGAACAGGCCTCGCAAGTGACCGAGACCGGGATCTCGATCTGCGCGGTCTTGCCACCAAAAGCTTCCTCGAGCGTGATTTCCATGTTGTAGCGCAGGTCGGCGCCGCGCTCGCGGCCGCCGCGGCCGCCGCGCTGTCCGGCCATGCCGAACAAATCTTCGAAAATGTCGGAAAAGGAAGAGGCGAAGCCCGCGCCGAAACCGGCGCCGCCACCGCCGCCCTGCTCGAAGGCGGCATGGCCGTAACGGTCATAGGCGGCGCGCTTGTCCTTGTCTTTCAGGACCTCGTAGGCCTCGTTAATTTCCTTGAACTTGACTTCGCTGGTGTCGTCCCCGGGATTGCGGTCGGGGTGAAACTTCATCGCCAGCTTGCGGAACGACGATTTCAGGACGGAATCGTCGGCATCGCGTTCGACTTCGAGGGTTTCGTAGTAGCAGCGCTTGGTGGACGTGGACATGATGAGCTCGGTCTATCCGATCGCGATTCAAGTCGGAGCGAAGCAACGTCGCCATGCAGCGATATAGGCACCCTTCCGCCTCGCGGCAGAGGATTGCACGGCAGTATTCAGAATAACGGCTGGGAATTGATCGATCGTAACGGGGCCGGCTTTAACAGAGCCGATTTTAACAGAGCGTTGCCCCATCGAGCCCGACACGATGGCCTCCCCCGCGAGGGAGGAGGCCGTTGGCGCGTGTGGGGTCCAAGCCGTCCGCATCATCACCCTCGCAGGGTTCAGGCGGACTTCTTGTTGTTCTTGTCATCGTCGACTTCGGTAAATTCCGCGTCGACGACGTCGTCCTTGGCCGCATCCTTCTTGGCGTCGGCCTCGGCCTGCTGCTTGTACATGGCCTCGCCGAGCTTCATCGACGCCTGGGCCAGCGTTTGGGTCTTGGCCTTGATCGCTTCGGCATCGTCGCCCTTCAGCGCTTCCTTGAGGTCGCTAACGGCATCCTCGATGGCGCGGCGCTCGGTCTCTGCGACCTTCGAACCGTGCTCGGCCAGTGCCTTCTCGGTCGAATGCACCAGTCCGTCCGCGTCGTTCTTGGCGGTCACGGCCTCGCGGCGCTTCTTGTCCGCCTCGGCATTGGCCTCGGCGTCCTTGACCATCTTCTCGATGTCGGCTTCCGACAGACCGCCGGAGGCCTGGATGCGGATCTGCTGCTCCTTGGACGTGGCCTTGTCCTTGGCCGAGACGTTGACGATGCCGTTGGCGTCGATGTCGAAGGTCACCTCGATCTGCGGCATGCCGCGCGGAGCCGGGGGAATGCCCATCAGGTCGAACTGGCCGAGCATCTTGTTGTCGGCCGCCATTTCACGCTCGCCCTGGAAGACGCGGATGGTCACCGCGTTCTGGCTGTCCTCGGCGGTCGAGAACACCTGGCTCTTCTTGGTCGGGATCGTGGTGTTGCGGTCGATGATGCGGGTGAACACGCCGCCCAGCGTCTCGATGCCCAGCGACAGCGGGGTCACGTCGAGCAGCAGCACGTCCTTGACGTCGCCCTGAAGCACGCCGGCCTGGATCGCGGCGCCGATCGCCACGACTTCGTCTGGGTTGACGCCCTTGTGCGGCTCCTTGCCGAACAGCTGCTTCACGACTTCCTGGACCTTCGGCATGCGCGACATGCCGCCGACCAGCACCACTTCGCCGATCTCGGCGGCGGTGAGGCCGGCATCCTTCAGCGCCTTGCGGCAGGGCTCGACGGTCTTCTGAACGAGGTCATCGACCAGCGCCTCGAACTTGGCGCGGGTGAGCTTCATCGTCAGATGCTTCGGGCCGGTCTGGTCCGCGGTGATGAAGGGCAGGTTGATCTCGGTCTGCGTCGTCGACGACAGCTCGATCTTGGCCTTTTCAGCGGCTTCCTTCAGGCGCTGCAACGCGAGCTTGTCGTTGCGCAGGTTGATGCCCTGCTCCTTCTGGAATTCGTCGGCGAGATAGCCGACCAGGCGCATGTCGAAGTCTTCGCCGCCGAGGAAGGTGTCGCCGTTGGTCGACTTCACCTCGAACACGCCGTCGCCGATTTCGAGAATCGAGATATCGAACGTGCCGCCGCCGAGATCGTACACGGCGATCGTGCCGGCCTTGGTCTTGTCGAGGCCATAAGCGAGCGCGGCCGCGGTCGGCTCGTTGATGATGCGCAGCACTTCAAGGCCAGCGATCTTGCCGGCGTCCTTGGTCGCCTGGCGCTGGGCGTCGTTGAAGTAGGCGGGCACGGTGATGACGGCCTGGTCGACCTTCTGGCCCAGATGGGCTTCCGCGGTCTCCTTCATCTTCTGCAAGATGAACGCCGAGACCTGCGAGGGCGAGTAGGTCTGGCCGTCGGCCTCGACCCAGGCGTCGCCGTTGGAAGCCTTCACGATCTTGTACGGAACGAGCTTCTTGTCCTTCTCGACCATCGGGTCGTCGTAGCGGCGGCCGATCAGGCGCTTCACTGCGAAGAACGTGCGCTCGGGATTGGTGACGGCCTGGCGCTTGGCCGGTTGGCCGACGAGGCGCTCACCGTCGTCCGTCACGGCGACGATCGAAGGCGTCGTGCGCATGCCTTCGGAATTCTCGATGACTTTGGCGTTCTTGCCATCCATTACGGCGACGCACGAATTCGTGGTGCCGAGGTCGATCCCGATGACCTTTCCCATGGTCCTGTATCCTTGTTTTTGCGGCAGGCTGGCTGGGCCCAGAAGGCACCCGAACCGAAACCCCCTAAGATCAAACATTCGCGATATTGCGATGGTTGGGGGTCATATAGGAGGGGGGGAGGTGCCCGCAAGGACCGAACGCAAGTTTCGGCCGTGAAAACATTGGGTTTTGGAAGAACATATCCGGGCTGCACCGCCCTTGCGGGTGAGGAATTATTAACAGGTCCCGCGATCGGCCGGCATCCGCTACCGCATTCCGCCCCGCCCTGTTGCGGCGAGTCCAAACCCGCTAAAAGGCGGGCAGCCGGCCGGGCTCGTCATCGGGCTGCCTTGCGCGACAAAGCGGCCGGCTGGCCACCATCGAACGGCCTCAATGTGAACCAATCAGAGTGCCCATGAAGCTGATCCGCCCCCTCGCCGCGCTCGCCCTCCTCGTCGCCTCTGCGCTTCCGGCTCCGGCTGCCGACGCCGTTTTCCCACCCGGCTTGCGCCTCGGCATGGTGCCATTGGTCGGCCTCAGCACGGCCAAGACCTTTCCCGGCTTCGAGAGCGAGGACGGCAACGTCAAGGTGCTGATCACAGAGCTGCCGCCGGCGGCCTATGGCGAGGTCGTGAGCGCCTTCAACTCCAATCCGGCCGGCACCAACGGCGTCAAGCA
Organism: Bradyrhizobium sp. MV1.5; assembly: GCF_055807615.1. Lineage (NCBI taxonomy): Bacteria > Pseudomonadati > Pseudomonadota > Alphaproteobacteria > Hyphomicrobiales > Nitrobacteraceae > Bradyrhizobium > Bradyrhizobium sp. MV1.5. Next base: position 8,277 of record NZ_JBVVPL010000077.1, read on the forward strand.
GGACAAGATCGAGACGCCCGCGGGTCTTGCCTATTTCACCACGGAGAGCGGCAAGGCCGGCGAGACCCCGGTGCGGCGCTATTCGATGATCGTGCCGGGCGCCGGCTTCTCCGGCTATGTCGCGGTGCAGATTCCGGAGAATGCGATCAAGATCTACACCGACGAGGCGGTGCGGCAGATGTTCGCGAGCGTCGTCACCCGCAAGCAGGTCCCGGCCGACGAGCAGATCGCGCTGATGCCTTTCAAGATCACCGATCTCGCCGACTTCAAGGACGTTCGCACGCTGGCGCCGGGCTCGAGCATCATCCTGGCCGACGGCGACGAGAGCTCCGGCTATGAATCGAAGCCGTTCATCATCCTCGGCGTGATTGGCGCCACCCCGCAAGCCGCCGACGACCGCGCCCGCTTCGCCCAGGAGGCTGCGCTCCAGATTCCCGGCGTGCGGGAGTCGCGCGTCACCATGTCCGAGCCGATCCGCATCAGCGGCCAGCAGGGTTTCGAGACCCGGATCGACGGCATCAGCGGCAAGGACAAGACGCCGGTGACCGTGGTGCAGTGGATCCGCTTCAGCAGCGGCGCCTCGCTGCGCATCATCGCCAGCGCCCCGCGCGAGCAATGGCCGGCCGCCTTCCCCCGCTTCCGCGCGGTCCGCGACGGCATCCAGCCGAAGGGCTAGCCCGACATCCTTCGCCGGGACGACGCTGATAGACGGTCAGCAGCCCAACGACTCACCAAAGTCGGCTGCATTTTCGGGCTTCTGTTCGTATACGAACGGAACTAGGCTCCCCTTCCGTTGAGTTCATCCTGGAGGGAGGCGAATGATGCTGGATCGGCGACAAATCTTGGCGGCGCTCGGGACGAGCGCGCTCGTGGCGCTCGCGCCAACCGCAATTCTGGCAGCGGCATCGATCAAGCCGGACGATGCATCCGCGCTGCTCGTGATCGACGTGCAGAACTGCTTCCTGCCCGGCGGCAGTCTTGCCGTGAAGGAAGGCGAGCAGGTGGTGCCCGTCATCAACAAGATCTCGAAAGCGTTTTCGAACGTGGTGATGACGCAGGACTGGCACACGCAAGGCCATGTTTCCTTTGCGTCAGTCCACGCCGGCAAGAAGCCGTTCGAGACCGTCGATCTTCCCTACGGCAAGCAGGTGCTGTGGCCCGACCATTGCGTGCAGGGCACCGACGGCGCCGCGCTGTCGAAGGACCTTGCGATCCCGCACGCCGAGCTCATCATCCGCAAGGGTTTTCACAAGGACGTCGACAGCTATTCGGCCTTTCTCGAAGCCGACGGCAAGACCTCGACCGGCCTTGCCGGCTATCTAAAGGCGCGCAAGATCAAGCGCGTCTTCGTCGCGGGGCTGGCGACGGATTTCTGCGTCGCCTGGACCGCGCTGGACGCGCGCAAGGCGGGCTTCGAGGTCTATGTGGTGGAAGACGCCTGCCGCGGTATCGACAATCAGGGTTCGCTCGCAAAAGCCTGGGCCGACATGGCCAAGGCTGGCGTGAAGCGGATCCAGTCTGCGGATATCGCGGCGAGCGCGTAAGAGGCGCGATCGAACAGCAAGACCCCCGTCCTGAGGAGCGCGCTTCTTCGCGCGCGTCTCGAAGGATGAAGGCCTCGCTGCAGCAGCTGGGCCTACATGGTTCGAGACGGCGCTTGGCGCCTTCTCGCCATGAGGATCAGTTGGCCGCGCCGTTCGGCTCGTTGCTGTTGGCAGCGGGCGCGGCCTTGGCGCCGCCCTTGGCGACACCGACCAAGGCGGGACGCAGCACGCGCTCGCCGATGGTGTAGCCGGCCTGCATGACCTGCACGACGGTGCCCGCGGGTACCGATGCATCTGGCACCTCGAACATCGCCTGCTGGAAGTTCGGGTCGAACTTCTGGCCCAGAGGATCGAACTTCTTCACGCCGTGTTTTTCCAGCGCGCTGAGCAGCGAGCGCTCGGTCAACTCGACGCCCTCGATCAGCGAGGCGAGGCCTGCATCGGCCGTCGCACGGGCTTCGGCCGGAACGGCATCGAGAGCGCGCTGCAGGTTGTCGGCGATGTCGAGCACGTCGCGGGCAAAGCCCGTGACGCCGTAGAGCTTGGCGTCAGCGACCTCCTTGGCGGTGCGCTTGCGCAAATTCTCCATCTCGGCCAGCGTCCGCAGCATGCGATCGCGCGCCTCGGCGACTTCCTTCTGCAGAAGCTCGACCGAGCCCGGCTCGGGATCGTCGGGCATGATGTAGGGTTTTGACACCACGGGCTCGCCGGCCGCAGCACTCGTGTCTTCGGGTTGCCGGTCTCGATCGGTCATCGGCTCTCTTTTCGCATTCGTCTCAGGGGGTTTCTGGCCCGGATATCGTGCTTCGGGCGCCGAAAATCAAGCGCCCGTGATCGGGGGAGACGCCGGTCAGCCCCCCAGGAGCCGGCTGACGATGCGGGCAGCGTAGTCCACGGTCGGGATCACGCGGGCATAATTCAGCCGCGTCGGCCCGATCACGCCCAAAACGCCGACGATATGGCCGGCGGCATCCCGATAGGGCGAGATGATGGTGGACGAGCCCGACAGCGAGAACAGCTTGTTCTCACTGCCGATGAAGATCCGCACGCCTTCCGCGGTTTCGGCGCGGCCGAGCAGGTCGATCACGCCGCGCTTGGTCTCGAGATCGTCGAACAGCAGGCGAACGCGCTCGAGATCCTCCAGCGCATGCAAATCCTCGAGCAGATTGGCGTGGCCGCGGACGATGAGCTGCCGGTCCTCGTTCTCGCCGCCCGACCAGCTGGCGATGCCGGCCGAGATCACCTTGTGGGTCAGCTGATCGAGCTCGGTGCGCGCCTCTCCGAGCGCGGTCTCGAGCTCCAGCCGGGCCTCGGCCAGGGTCCGGCCCCGGATCCGCGCATTGAGGAAGTTGCCGGCTTCGGTCAACGCCGAAGATGGAACCCCCGGCGGCAGCGTCAACACGCGGTTTTCGACCTGCCCGTCCTCGCCGACCAGGATCACCAATGCCTTTTCCGGTTCCAACCGGACGAATTCGATATGTTTCAGCCGCGCATTGGATTTCGGCGTCAGCACGACGGCGGCCGCGCGGGTCAGGCCGGAAAGCCGCGTCAATGCTTCCTCAAGCGCGGCCTCGACCGATTGCGCATGGCCGACGGAGGTCAACTGGCTCTGGATCGCCTGCCGTTCACCGTCATTGAGGTCGCCGACCTGCATCAGGGCATCGACGAAGAAGCGCAGGCCGAGTTCCGTCGGCAGCCGGCCGGCGGAAGTGTGCGGCGCGTAGATCAGGCCGAGCTGTTCCAGGTCGGCCATGACGTTGCGGACCGAGGCGGGCGACAGCGGCATGGCGATCAGGCGCGAAATATTGCGCGAGCCCACCGGCTCCCCGGTCGCGAGATAGCTTTCGACGATTTGACGAAAGATGTCGCGGGAACGCTCGTTGAGCTGGGCGAGGCCCGCGCGCGGCGCGATCAGATGGATCGGATCGTGATGGGCCACAGACCGTAACTCCTCTAAGATACAGGTAATTTGTCTATCCCGGACGCTTCTGACAAGCGTGGCGTTGGCGGATTGAGAATCGGAGGTGAAGAAGGCCTCGATCTTCCCCCTTGCCGCCCACCC
>NZ_JBVVPL010000078.1:0-11496 GCF_055807615.1 Bradyrhizobium sp. MV1.5
GCGGGCTCGGGAGCGGGGTCCCCCACTAAAACGGGCTGGTGGGTGACGACGCAACGAAGGGGCGCGGGTGGTAACCCGCCCCCGGGTGCCACCCCCCCCCCTCCCCCTCCCCCGCAAGGGGGGAGGGACGGAGAGAGCTCAGCTCTTGTCCCTACGACGCCTTGCGATGCGGGGCTGACCCGCGCCCCGACCGGCCCTTCAGTCTCTTCAGCAGCGGCCCGAGCAGCGAGCGCTTCGGCTTCTTCACTTCGCCGCGCCCGGCGAGGCGGTTCGCCATGTTCTGGAACAGCTCGGTGGTGCGGTGGCTCTTGGAGACCTCCGCGATCATCTGGCCGTTGTTGGCCGCGGTCGAGAACAGCTTCGAATCGAACGGGATCACCGCGATCGGCTGGCTCTCCATGGTCTTGGCGAACGCCTTGACCTCGATCTCCGCCCGCTTGGGCATGCCGACCTGGTTGATGCAGTAGAGTGGTGGCCGGTCGTTCGGCCGCGCCGCCTTCAACACGTTCAGCATGTTCTTGGTGTTGCGCAGGTTCGCAAGATCGGGCTCGGCCACGATCACGATGTCGTCCGCGTTGACCAGCGCGCGTCGGGTCCAGCCGGACCATTGGTGGGGAACGTCGAGCACGATGCAGGGCGTGGTCATCCGTAGCGTGTCGAACACCGCGTCGAAGGCCTCGGCGCCGAAATCGTAGACGCGGTCGAGGGTGGCAGGCGCAGCAAGGAGGCTGAGCCGCTCGGTGCATTTGGAGAGCAGACGCTCCATCAGGGCCGTGTCCGGCCGATCCTGCGACAGCACCGCGTTGGCGATGCCCTGCACCGGGTCCTGGTTGTAGTCCAGACCCGCGGTGCCGAAGGCGAGGTCGAGATCGATCACGACGGAATCGAGCGCGAGGTCGCGGGCGATGGTCCAGGCCACGTTGTGCGCGACGGTGGAGGCGCCGACACCGCCCTTGGCGCCGACCACCGCGATGACGCGGCCGGTGATGATGGTTTCGGACGCCGAGAACAGGCTGCAGATCGAGCGGACGACGTCGAGCGTTTCGACCGGTCCCACCACATAATCGTTGACGCCGCGGCGGACCAGCTCGCGATAGGGCGCGGTGTCGTTGGGATTGCCGATCACGACGACACGGGTGCCGGGATCGCAGACGCCGGCGAGGTCGTCGAGACCCTCGAGGATGTCGCGGGTGCCGTCGGATTCGATCACGATAACGTTCGGCGTCGGCATCGTTTCATAGACTTCGATTGCCGCAGCTAAGCCACCGTCCTTGGCGGTGAGATGCGCCTTGGCGAGACGGCGATCCTGCCCGGCCGCGGTCACCGCGGCGAGCGTCTGCTCGGTCTCGCAAAAGGCCTGCACGGAGATGCGAGGAACCGGCGCAATGTGTTCCTCGGGGTGCTGCGGATCGTCCGCTTCTTCGTCGTGGACGCGTGTCATCTGCCTGTGTCGCTGAGTCTCGCCTTGTCGGCGTCTGGATTGCTGGTCGCGATCGGCGTGCCCTTGCGATAGCGCTCGAATGCCATGTCACGCCGTGCGTTATAGACCGGCGTCTCGGACCGCGGCTGCTCCAGGTCGGCCGGATTGTCGATCATGGCCGCGAGGTTGCGCTGGCTGGCGCAGCCCAGGTTGAAGTAGGGCCGGTTCTCGTTGTAGCCGGGGTCGAGGATGGAGGGGCCGATATCTTCCGGCCACAGCCCGCAGGGGCCGGCGACCGCGGCGATCCGGGAATAGCTCAGGCGAATGGTGGGCAGCAGTCCGGGATCCTCGGGCCTATAGGGATGCTGGACGATGGCACGCGAGGGCACGCCGACGGATGCGAGCACGGAACGGATCTCGTGATAGGTCGCTGCCGCCGCGCGCGAATTCGCGGCGTTGACGGGGACGTCGACGACGACCGAGCCGGTGCCTTCGCGCACCCAGTCCCGGGCAATACCGGCGACGTCCGCGTGCTGCGCGGCCGAGAGGCCGCCGCGAGCCTTCCCGACGAAGATCACGATCGACTTTTTGGCTTCCTCGACCGCGATCGGGTGACGCTGGCGATAGTCGGTCGGCACCGTCTGGGTGACGATCTCGCCGGTGGTGTTGCAGGCGCCCAGCATGACGGAGAGCCCCGTCAGTGCCAGCGCGACGCTCAACGTGCGACGTCGATCGGTCATGGTCTTCGTCATCGCTTCATCCCCTCGTGCCCCGTCTCTTGCCCGTCTCTTGCCCCATTCCCCAAGCCGTCCGTTCGTCGTCAGTCGATGATGAAGCCGAAATCACCGGGCGTGCCCGCGATCGGATCGACGCGGCGCGCGATGCCATAGAGGCGGTTCATGCGGCCGAGCAGCGCCGTCTGGGCGTCAGAGGCCGGCGCGAAGCCGTCGTCGGGCCGGGACAGTTCCTTCTGAGCCACCGCGCGCACCACATAGGGGGTCACGATCACCATCAGCTCGGTCTCGTTGTTGACGAAGTCCTGGCTGCGGAACAGCGCGCCGATGATCGGTACCTGGTCGACGCCGGGCAGGCCGTTGATCGCCTGTTTGGTCTGCTGCTGGATCAGGCCGGCCATGGCCATCGAGCCGCCCGAGGGAATTTCCAGCGTCGTTTCGGCGCGGCGGGTCTGGATCGAGGGGATGGTGATCGAGTTCGTCGAGTTCGACGACAGCGCCTGGGTCACCGTGATGGCGCTCTGGTTCGACAGCTCGGACACCTCGGTCATCACGCGCAGGCTGATGCGGCCCTCGCTCAGTACGACCGGGGTGAAGTTCAGGGAGATGCCGAACTTCTTGTAGGTGATCTGGGTGGTGCAAACGTGGGTGACGGGATCGCAGGCATAGCCCGAGGGAATGGGGAATTCGCCGCCGGCGATGAAGGTGGCGGATTCGCCGGAGATCGCGGTCAGGCTCGGCTCGGCGAGCGTGCGCATGACACCGGCGCTTTCCATCGCGCGCATCGTGGCGCTGACGGTCGCGAAGCCCTTGGTCAGACCGGCGACACCTAATCCGTTGTTGCTGACGATCGGTCCGCCGCTGACCGAGAACGGGTTGGAATTGTTGAAGTTCACCACCGCGGTGCCGGCGTTCAGGCTGGCGCTGAGATCGACGCCCAGTTGCTTGACGATATCGCGGCGCACTTCGCCGACCACGACCTTGAGCATCACCTGGTCGCGGCCGCGCACGACGATGTTGTTGACCACCTTCTCGGAGCCGCCGACCAGTTTCGCGGCGACGTCGCCGGCCTGCTGGGCCTCGACCGGGCTCGACACCGAGCCGGTCAGCATCACGCTGTCGCCGACGCCTTCGATCTGCACGCCCGGCAGCGCTTGACGCAGCGCCGTGCGCATGCCGTTGAGATCGCGCTTCACCGCGATGTCGTAGGCGGCCACCTGCTGGCCGTCGGCCGCGAAGAACACGACGTTGGTCTGGCCGACCTGTCCGCCGATGATATAGGCGCGTTGGGCCGAGCGGATCACGGCATTGGCGATCTTGGGATCGGCGACCAGCACGTCCTTGACGTCGCGCGGCAGGTCGATAACGGCGGACTTGCCTACGCCGAGCGACAGGAAGCGCGTCTTCGCCGGCGCGATCGTCCCGACCGGCGACACATCGAGATCGGTTGCCTGCATCGGCGCCTGGTCGCCCACAGGCGCATCTGCGGCGCTGACGACATCGGGGACTGCGAGGAGCCCCAGGATCAGCATCGTCCCCGTCCAGAACGAGCGCGCGCGCTTCCCCCGAATGCGCATGCCGGTCCGATCATCCCCGTAGTTCATCATATCCCCATCACTTCTGTGACGTCAGTTGCCGCGCCTGTACGCCGTAGCGGATCACGTTGACCCCGCCGGACCGCTTGCTCGTCTGGTCCTCGGGCGTGCTGTCGACCGAGTTGGCATCGACGATGCTGCGCAGTGCGAGAGTCAGCGTGCCGCCCTGGCGCGCTGCCGATAGCGCGGCGACCTGGTCGGGCTTGAGTTCGAGCGTGACGGTCCTGCCGACGACGGCGTTCTGGCCGTCCTTTTCCTTCGGCGCCTGGTCGATCGCGAGCACGCGGATATTGGTCAGTATCGCTTCGGACAGGATGAGGTCGTTACCGCCGGCCCCGTCAGGATTCTTCAGGCGGCGGGTCAGCATGATGTCGACGCGGTCATTCGGCAGGATGAAGCCGCCAGCGGCAGTCTCGGCCGAAATTTCGGTGGAGACGGCGCGCATGCCCGACGGCAGGATCGCGGCCATGAAGCCGGAGCCGTCGGCCTTGACCAGCTTCTGCTCGCGGATCGGCTCGCCCTGCATCAACGGCACGCGTGCGATCGAGCCTGCGATCTGGATCTGCGCCTCGGGCCTGTTGTCGCGGCGGATGAACGCGCTGCTCGCGGTCGCCGCAGGCCAGACCTGCCATTGCAGGTCCTCGGGCTTCACGGCCTGACCGAGCTGGATGTCGTTCTTGGCAACCAGGACCTCGACCGTCGGCAGCTTTTCGGCGACGGGGAGAACGGGCGCGGGCTTGTTGTCATAGCCGCTCGCCAGATAGGCGGCGACGCCGCCGGCGCCCAGCGCGATGACGAGAACGACAATGCGTGCGGTGTTCATACGCTTCTACTCTTACGCGGGGCACTCGAACCGCACCTGGCGGGTCCCCCATGTCGATGAGTAGGCAGTAAAAGTATAAGGGGTGTTGCGAGGCCGAATGTGAGCGCTGGCCACGCTGTGGTCTTTCGGCAGATGGTGAACGTCGCGTTAGCCGGTCGGCCACTGGCCCCGTAGTTTCACGCAGTCGCGGCCCGTGCGTTCGAACGATGCGCGCCGTGTCATGGTGAATGGGTGGTTATTGATGGGTGAGGTGATGCCGTGCATGCATTGGGTAGCCCGGATGGAGCGAAGCGCAATCCGGGGCCGCTGAAGATGGTGTGGCATCCCGGATTTCGCTGCGCTCCATCCGGGCTACAAGCCGGCGGCTACCTCGCCCGCTTCTGCTCGATCACGTCCCAGAGCTTTGCGGCAACGTCCGGTCCGCCGAGCCGCGCGATGGCGCGGATGCCGGTCGGCGAGGTCACGTTGATCTCGGTGAGGTTGCCGTTGATGACGTCGATGCCGACGAACAACAGCCCGCGCTCGCGCAGCGCCGGGCCGACGGTGGCGCAGATCTCGCGCTCGCGCGGCGTGAGCTCGGTCTCCTGCGCCGCGCCGCCGCGCACCATGTTGGAGCGGAGGTCGTCGGCGGCCGGCACGCGATTCACCGCGCCGGCGAACTCGCCGTTGATCAGGATGATGCGCTTGTCGCCGTGCTTGACCTCGGGAATGAACTGCTGGATCACCCAGGCTTCCTTGAACGTCACCGAGAACATGTCGAACAGCGAGCCGAAATTCATGTCCTGCGGCATCACGCGGAACACCGCCGCGCCGCCATGGCCGTGCAAGGGCTTCATCACGACGGCGCCGTGCTTGTCGCGAAACGCGTTGATCTCGTCGAGGTCGCGCGAGATCAGCGTCGGCGGCATCAGCTGCGGGAAGTTCATCACGAACAGCTTTTCCGGCGCGTTGCGCACGGAGGCGGGATCGTTGACGACGAGTGTCTTCGGATGGATGCGTTCGAGCAGGTGGGTCGAGGTGATATAGGCGAGGTCGAACGGCGGGTCCTGGCGGAGCAGCACCACGTCGAAGCCGTTGAGCGCCTCGCGCCTGGGCTCGCCCAGGGTGAAATGATTGCCGGGCTCGTCGCGCACGGTGAGCAGCTGAACGGGAGCGACGATTTCCTCGCCGACCATCGAGAGCTTGTCGGGCGTGTAATAGGACAGGCCGTGGCCGCGCTTCTGCGCCTCCAGGAGCAGCGCAAAGGTGGAATCACCCTTGATGTTGATGCGGGCGATGGGGTCCATCTGGACGGCGACGTTCAGTTTCATGGTCTGCCTTTCAGGTCGAGGCGTCGAATGCCGCCAACACATGGCGTGGAAGTGACCGCGGCGCAATCAGCATGGCATCGAATCGCATTTCAAATTCCGCATGCTCGGGATGCGCGACGAGCCAGCCTTGCGCGGCGTCGATGATGCGCTGCTGCTGGCGCGGCGTCACGGCGAAGGCGGCGTCGTCCAGCGTCGCACGCGCCTTGACCTCGACGAAGGCGATCAAATTGCGGCGGCGCGCCACGATGTCGATCTCGCCATGCGGCGTGCGGAAGCGTTTGGCGAGGATGCGATAGCCCTTGGCCATGAGATAGGCTGCGGCGCGGCTTTCCGCGGAGATGCCGGTGCGAAACGCGGCGACGCGCTCGGGCGAGGCGATTTTCGGTTCCGCCGGGGCCTCATTCTTCGCCATCGCCGCCCCGCAATTCCTTGGCAAGTTCGAGCGCGCGGGCATAGACCTCGCGGCGCGGCCGGCCCGAGAGCGCGACCGCATGCGCCACCGCATCCTTGACGCTGTTCGCGGCGAGCTGCTCGCGCAGGACGTCGTCGAGTGCATCCGATGTCAGTATCTCGGCATCCGCCGCAGGCGGAGCGATCACCAGCACGAATTCGCCGCGCGTCTCCAGCGTGTCGGCACCGCGCGCCAGCTCACGCAACGTCGCGCGCGAAATCTGCTCGTGCAGTTTCGTCAGCTCGCGGCAGATCGCGGCTTCGCGGGTCCCCATGATCTCGGCAAGCTCGGCCAGCGTGTCCTGCACGCGATTGCCGGAATCGAACATCACCAGCGTCGCATCGACGCGCGCAAGCTCGGCCAGGCGCGACCGCCGCGCCGCCGATTTCGCCGGCAGAAAGCCTTCGAAGAAGAAGCGGTCGGTCGGCAGCGCTGCGACTGACAGCGCCGCCAGCACCGAGGACGGGCCGGGCAGCGCGTAGACGGCGTGGCCGGCGGCGCAGACCTCGCGCACCAGCTTGTAGCCGGGATCGGAGATCAGCGGCGTACCGGCGTCCGACACCAGCGCGATCGAGCCGCCCTGCGAAAGCGCCTCCAGGATCTTTGGGCGGGCCGCTTCCGCGTTGTGCTCGTGATATTGCTTGAGCTGCGCGGAGATGTCGTAGCGCTCGGTCAGACGCCGCGTGATGCGGGTGTCCTCGCAGGCGATGACATCGACCCCCGCGAGGGTCTGCAGCGCTCGCAGCGTGATGTCGCCGAGATTGCCGATGGGGGTCGCGACCAGGTGCAGGCCCGGCGCGGCCTTCGGCGCGACAAGCCGATGGGCATCGATGGAGAAACCGCGCGAGGCGGGCTCCGTCGTCTCAGGTGTATTTATCGGGGACGGCTTTGCGCGCATAATCAGACGAACTTAGGCATGATCCCCGGGGCTGGGAACCGGTCCCCGGAAAAAGATCGTGCCTGGGCGAGAGGCGAGGCAAGGGAAGACTGGAATGTGATCCATTCGGCATCACATTCCCGAGGGAATGAAGCGTCAGCGCCTTATTCGCGGCGGAAACGCCGCCTTGATGCGGGGGTGACGGACGGCGGACAGCTAGCCAGAACTTGAGAGGAAGCCGCGTTAAGCGGGCATTATCCTTTTGTTTGAGTTAACTATTTGCCGACAATATGCCTGAATCCATGGCTGGTGTCGTGGAAAGAATGTCGTGAGCGGCTGGCGACGGTCGGTCAGAAGAGAAACTGCCATGCTCGGCCCGCGTGATCCCAGATCTTCCTTTTCGGAGGAGTCTCCCGTTCAGGGGCCCCTGATGTCAGGGGCGACCCGGCGAAGCGCGCTCGGCCTCTTGCTCGGCGCGCCGCTGCTGTCGGCCTGCGCCGGCGTGCAGCAGAGCCTGAGCCAGTTCTCCAGTCCGTTCAGCAGTTCCTCTCCGCCTCCGGCCCAGCCGGCCGGCCCGCCGCAACAGGCGACGACCGCCGGCACCGGCGGGGTGAAGGTTGCCCTGATCCTGCCGCTCTCGGCATCCGGCAATGCCGGCCTTGCCGCGCAGTCGATGCGCAACGCCGCCGAGATGGCGCTGGCCGAGTTCCAGAATCCCAACATCCAGCTCCTGATCAAGGACGACAATGGCAGCCCGCAGGGCGCGCAGGCGAGTGCGCAGCAGGCGGTCGACGAGGGCGCCGAGATCATCCTGGGGCCGCTGTTCGCGCAATCGGTGCCTGCGGTGGCGCAGATCGCGCGCACGCGCGGCATCTCGGTGATCGCGTTCTCGACCGATTCCAGCATTGCCGGCCGCGGTGTTTATCTCCTGAGCTTCCTGCCGGAGTCCGACGTCAACCGCATCGTCGAATATTCCGCCGGCATCGGAAAGCGCTCCGTCGCCGTGCTCGTGCCCGACAATGCCTACGGCAATGTGGTCGAGGCCGCCGTGAAGGCGGCGGTGCCGCGCCGTGGCGGGCGCATTGTCGCGTTCGAGAAATACGGCGCCGATCGCGCTACGCCGGCGCGGACCGTGGCGCAGCAGCTCGGCAGTGCCGATGCGCTGTTCATCGCCGATGATGGCGACGCCGTCGTCTCGGTGGCCGATGCGTTGAGCGCCGCGGGTGCTAACCTGCGCAATATCCAGCTGCTCGGTACCGGCCTGTGGGACAGTCCGCGCGTCTATGCCAGCTCCAGCTTGCAGGGCGGCCTCTACGCCGCGCCGGACCCGGCCGGCTTCCGCGCCTTCGCCGGCCGCTATCGCACCAAATACGGCGCCGAGCCCGTGCGCACCGCAACGCTCGCCTATGACGCCGTCGCCCTCGTCGCCGCGCTCGCGCGCACGCAGGGCACGACGCGCTTCTCCTCCGACGTTCTCACCAACCCTTCCGGCTTCGCCGGCATCGACGGCCTGTTCCGCTTCCGCGCCGACGGGACGAACGAGCGCGGCCTCGCGGTGATGAAGGTGACGACCGGTGGCGGTGTAGCCGTGGCGGGCTCGCCGAAGAGTTTTGGGGCTTGATCGCTTCGTAGCCCGGATGGAGCGCAGCGCAATCCGGGACGGTCTCACCACGCGGACAGAACCCGGATTGCGCTGCGCTCCATCCGGGCTACGAGATCTCGCTACGCCGCCAGATCCGCGACCACTGCGTCCAGCACCGGAAAACCGCTGCTCGTCACGCGCAGCCGTCCCGTTGCATCCACCGTGATCGCGCCTTCTTCGCGCAGCAGCGTGATGCGCTTGGGATCGAGCGAGCGGCCTGACAGCGCGCGGTAGCGCTCGGGGTCGATGCCCTCGGCAAGGCGCAACCCCATCAGCAGGAATTCGTCGGCGCGCTCCTCGCTGTTGAGGAGATCGTCAGTGACGACGCCGTGCCCGTTGGTCTCGACCCGCATCAGCCAGGCTTCGGGACGCTTCTCGGTGGCGGTCGCGTGCCTGATGCCGTCGATGTCGAGCCGGCCATGGGCACCAGGGCCGATGCCGGCATATTCCTCGCCGCGCCAGTAGACCAGATTGTGCCGGCACTCGGCGCCCCGCCGCGCGTGATTTGAAATCTCGTAGGCGGGCAGGCCGAGCTTGTCGCAGGTCTCCTGCGTGACGTCGTAGAGCGCGCGTGCGACCGCTTCATCCGGCGTCTTCAGCTTGCCGGCTTGATGCAGGCCGAAGAACGGCGTGCCTTCTTCGATCGTCAATTGATAGAGCGACAGATGCTCGGCCGCCTCGCCGATCGCGAGACGCAATTCATCGGCCCACATCGCCGGCGTCTGGTCGGGACGGGCGTAGATCAGGTCGAACGAATAACGATCGAACGAGCGGCGCGCGATGGCGACGGCATCGAGGGCCTCGCGCGCGCTGTGCATGCGGCCCAGCGCTTTCAGCGAGGCATCGTCGAGCGCCTGCACGCCGAGCGAGACGCGGTTGACGCCGGCGGTGCGATAACCGGCAAAGCGCGTGGCTTCGACGCTGGTCGGGTTTGCCTCCAGCGTCACTTCGACGTCTTTGGCCACGGTCCAGTGCTTGCCGATGGCGTCGAGCACGGCGCCGACGGTTGCAGGCTGCATGAGCGAGGGCGTGCCGCCGCCGAGAAAGATCGAGGTGACTTCGCGGCCGGGCGCGCGCTCGGCGGTCGCAGCGATCTCGCGCGCGAAAGCCGACGCAAAGCGCGGCTCGTCGATCGCGGCGTGGCGGACATGGCTGTTGAAGTCGCAATAGGGGCACTTCGACAGGCAGAACGGCCAGTGCACGTAGACGCCGAAGGCTTCCTTAGCGCGGCTCAAGGCAGATCTCCGCCAGTTTCATGAAGGCGCGGGCGCGGTGGGACAGGCCGAGACCGAGCGGCGGCAGGCCGTGCTTCTCGATGCTCTCCATCTCGCCGAAGGTGCGGCTATGGCCGTCGGGCAAAAACATCGGGTCGTAGCCGAAGCCGGCGGTGCCGCGCGGCGGCCACACCAGCGTGCCGTCGACGCGCGCCTCGACCTCTTCGCAATGATCGTCGGGCCATGCAACGCAGAGCGCGGAAACGAAATGCGCCTTGCGTTTGGCGGGCGTGGTCGCGCCGCGCTCCTGCAACAGGCGCTCGATCTGCGCCATCGCCGCGGCAAAATCCTTGTTCGGACCGGCCCAGCGCGCCGAATAGATGCCGGGCGCGCCGTCGAGCGCGTCGACGACGATGCCGGAATCATCGGCGAAGGACGGCAGCTTCGTCGCCTGCGCTGCCGCGATCGCCTTGATCGCGGCGTTGCTGCGGAAATCGTTTCCGGTCTCTTCCGGTTCGGCAAGACCTAGCTCGCCGGCCGAGACCGCATCGATGCCGTAAGGCGCGAGCAGCTCCTTCATCTCGGCGAGCTTGCCGGGATTATGGGTCGCGATGACCAGCTTTCCGGTGATTCGGCGATGCATCGGCCTATTGACTACGCTACCGCCAGTTTCTGCAAGTCCACGAGACGCGCGACGCCCTTGCGTGCCAGCGCCATCAACGCCAGGAACTCGGCTTCCGTGAACGGCTCGCGTTCCGCGGTGCCCTGGACTTCGATGATGCGGCCATCGCCCGTCATGACGAAATTGGCGTCGGTATCGGCTTCGGAGTCCTCGGCATAGTCGAGGTCGAGCACGGGCGTGCCCTTGTAGATGCCGCAGGAGATCGCGGCGACGTTGTCGCGCAACACATTGGCCTTCACCATGTTGCGCGCCTTCATCCAGCTGACGCAATCGGCGAGCGCGACCCAGGCACCGGTGATCGAGGCCGTGCGGGTGCCGCCGTCGGCCTGGAGCACGTCGCAATCGACCGTGATCTGGCGTTCGCCAAGCGCTTCGAGATTGATGATGGTGCGCAGCGAGCGGCCGATCAGGCGCTGAATTTCGACGGTGCGGCCGCTCTGCTTTCCGGCGGAGGCCTCGCGGCGGGTGCGTTCCGAGGTCGCGCGCGGCAGCATGCCGTATTCGGCGGTGACCCAGCCGCGGCCCTGGCCCTTCAGCCATGGCGGCAGGCGGTCTTCCAGCGTGGCGGTGACCAGCACGTGGGTGTCGCCGAATTTCACCAGGCACGAACCTTCCGCATATTTGACCACGCCGCGCTCCAGCGTCACGGGGCGCAATTCGTCGGGCGCACGGCGGCTTGGCCGCATGGGAAATCCTCCAAAACTCTCGGAAAAGGGCTGTTGGCGGTGCTTGTAGGGGGGGTGAGGGT
>NZ_JBVVPL010000079.1:0-11140 GCF_055807615.1 Bradyrhizobium sp. MV1.5
CGATATGCCATCCCCAGATCCTCTTCAAACGTCTCTTAGAGAATCGCAGATTCGCGATTTACGCAAAGCTCTCGCAAACGGGAGAGGCCGAGCGAGCCCGCGGCTGGTTGTGCGGTAAGCGGTGAAAGGCCTCTGCGTTCTTAGTTTGCGAACGGCGCAAATTGCTGCGCCACCGCGCTGTAGACGTGGCGGCGGAACGGCACCACGACATCGGCGACACGGTCGAGCCGCTCCCAGCGCCAGGCGTCGAACTCGGCGGGCTGTCCGTTGCGCGGCGTCAGCGGATCGATCTCGTCATCCTTGCCGGTGAAGCGCAGCGCGAACCATTTTTGGCGCTGTCCGCGGAATTTCGCCAGCCGATGCGTCTGCGGTCCGTCGTAAGGTGGGAACTCGTAAGTCAGCCAGTCGGTCTCGCCGAGATAGGTTGCGCTCTTGACGCTGGTCTCTTCCCAGAGCTCGCGCAGCGCGGCATCGCGCAAATCCTCGCCCTCGTCGACGCCGCCCTGCGGCATCTGCCAGTCCAGGCCCGGCAAGATGATCTCGGGTCCGTCGCCCTTGAAGCGATGCCCGATCAGCACGCGGCCATCCGCATTGAACAGCGCGATTCCGACATTGGGACGGTAGGGTTTTTCGGTGCTCACGCGTGGATCTCTCGTCGTCATTTCAGGCTGTGCATTAGAGCGTTTTCGAGCGAAGTGGATACCGGTTCGCGTCAAGAAAACGCGTCAAACTAAAACTAGAGCCCCGTTCCGATTCCATCGGAACGGAACTGGCTCTAGCATCAACCTGGAAAGGCGACTTGAACTAATCCTGCGCCAGCGCGGAAAATTCCTTCACCACGCGCTCGTAGACCGGGCGCTTGAACGGAATGATCAGCCCGGTCAGATTCTTCATCGGCTCCCAGCGCCAGCTCACGAACTCGGCCTTGTGGCCACCGCCGGGCTTTTCGACATTGATCTCGCTGTCCTTGCCGGTGAAGCGGACCGCGAACCATTTCTGGCGCTGGCCGCGGTAGCGGCCCTTCCAGGCGCGCCCGGCGACCGTGCGCGGAATGTCGTAAGTGAGCCAGTCCGGAACCTCGCCGAGCCGCTCGACCGAGCGCACGCTGGTCTCCTCATAGAGCTCGCGCTTGGCGGCCTCCCAATTGTCCTCGCCGGGATCGACGCCGCCCTGCGGCATCTGCCAGACATGGGTGTCGTCGACATGCTCGATACCGCCGGCACGCCGGCCGATGAACACCAGTCCGTCCTTGTTGAGCAACATCACGCCGACGCAGGTCCGGTAGGGCAGATCTTCGTAACGCGCCATTCCGCCAGACCTCTCGCATGCTGTCGGTAAGGCTGAAGCAGGCCCGGCGGGCCTGTGCCGTACCAATCCGTTGATTTAGCTGGATTTTGATTTCAGCATCGCGGTTGTCAATGGCACCAAAAGGATACCTCGGTCGCCCAATGTCTTGGTCCAGGCGCCGATGCGCTCGATCGAGACCGGGAGGGCGGAGGCGGTGCCCACGGCCACGCCGCGTTCGCGCGCCGCCGCTTCGAGCTTGGTCAGGGCGCGGTCGATCTCGGCCGGGGTCGGCACCGCGTCGATCGCGATATCGCCCTTGCCGAACGGCATCGCCAGGCTGCCGGCGGCCTGGGGTGCGATGCTGCGGGGCGATGAGCCGTCGTCGAAGAAGCCGAGGCCGCGCTTGGCCGCCTCGCGGATGATCGGCTGCATCGCCGGCTCCGTTGCGATGAAGCGGGCGCCCATGAAATTGGTGAGGCCGGCATAGCCCTGCATCCGGCTCAGATGCCAGTACAGGCGGTCCATGTTCTGGTCGGCACTCAGCGAGGTCAGCAGCGTCTGCGGTCCCGGATCGTTGTCGGGGAAGTCATAGGGCTCCATCGGGATCTGGAGGAAGATCTCGTGGCGCTGGGCGCGGGCGCGCTCGGCGAGTTTTCCTGGATCGGACCCATAGGGCGTGAAGGCCAGCGTCACCGCCGGCGGTAGCCGCATGATGGCATCGGTGGTCTTGGCGGCGCCGACGCCGAGGCCGCCGATCAGGATCGCGACCACCGGCATCTTGGCGGCCTTGGCGCGGTCGGCATCCGCCGCATAAACGTTGAACGGCTTCAGATCCCCGGACATCGCCGGGATCATGCCATAGCGCGATTTCTCGAGGAGTTTTGAGTCGATCCCGGCCATCACGGGCGGCGGTGCGGAAGCCGAGGCCGCCTCGCTTTTGCCGGCGGCATCGCCGCCGATCACCACGTCGTGGCGGGTGCCGGTGGACCCGTCGATCATGGTGACGGTCTTCTGCTCGCCCGCCTGCTTCGGTGCGTCCCTGGTCTCTTGCTTGCTTTCCTGCTTGCTGTCCTGGCCGTGGCCGGAAGCGGCCGGCTTGTCGTCGCCGGCCTTGTCTGCGGCACTGGGCTCGCGGATCGCGAGCCGCGTCATCGGCTCGCCGCCGAGCGGATCCTTGTTGAAGATGGCGAAGCCGGCAAATGTGACCAGGAACAGGCCAAGCAGGACCGCGAGCAGCTGCATGACGGTGAACGGCAGCCGCAGCCGGCGCTTCCGGCGCGGCTTGTCCCGTCCGAGCGGGGCGCTCAGATCATCGGCCGTTTCAGTCATGCGCGATCCCGAATCACTCGAGATGACGATACCACGCCGAGGTCAAGCGGCGGCAGGCCGGGATAGGCCGGGGATAGCAGGAGTTCCAAGCAAAAAAGGGCGGCTCCGGGAGCCGCCCTTTCGTTAGATCGCGATGCGCCGACTTAGTTCGCCGCTTTGGGCTTGTCCGTCGTGGCCTTGTCGCCGCCCGGGGTGGGCGCCGCGGAGGCGCTGTTCTTGATGCCGTGGAGCAAATCGTCGGCGAGCTTGAGCGCCTTGTCGTCCTTGGCATCCGGCGGAACGTAGGACTGCGAGCCGGTCTTCTCGTCGCCGTCGTTCTTGAGATGGCCGCGCAGCGAAGCTTCGCCCTTGGTGTCGGTGCGCGACTTCAGCTCGTCCGGCACGTCCTGCAGCACTTCGATGTCGGGCACGATGCCCTTGGCCTGGATCGACTTGCCCGACGGTGTGTAATAGCGCGCCGTGGTCAGACGCAGCGCGCCGTTGCCCGAGCCGAGCGGAATGATGGTCTGCACCGAGCCCTTGCCGAACGAGCGCGTGCCGACGATGGTCGCGCGCTTGTGGTCCTGCAGCGCACCGGCGACGATCTCCGATGCCGAAGCCGAGCCGCCGTTGACGAGCACGATGACCGGCTTGCCCTTGGTGAGGTCGCCCGAATGCGCGGTACGGCGCTGGGTCTCCTCGGCATTGCGGCCGCGGGTCGAGACGATCTCGCCCTTCTCCAGGAACGAGTCGGAGACGGTGACCGCTTCCTCGAGCAGCCCGCCCGGGTTGTTGCGGAGGTCGATGACGTAGCCCTTCAGCTTGTCGCCGATCTGATTCGAGAGGTTGGCGACCTCGCGCTTCAGGCCTTCGGTGGTCTGCTCGTTGAACGTGGTGATGCGGATGTAGGCGATGTCGTCGGCCTCGACGCGGGCGCGCACCGAGCGGACGCGGATGTTGTCGCGCACCAGAGTGACGTCGATCGGATTATCCTGGCCCTTGCGGATGATCTTGAGCTTGATCTTGGTGTTGACCGGACCGCGCATCTTCTCGACCGCCTGGTTCAGGGTCAGGCCCTGCACCGCTTCGTCGTCGAGATTGGTGATGATGTCGTTGGCCATGACGCCGGCGCGCGAGGCCGGGGTGTCGTCGATTGGCGAGACCACCTTGATCAGGCCGTCTTCCATCGTGACTTCGATACCGAGGCCGCCGAACTCACCACGGGTCTGCACCTGCATGTCGCGGAAGCTCTTGGCGTCCATGTAGCTCGAATGCGGATCGAGACCGGTGAGCATGCCGCTGATCGCGGATTCGATCAGCTTGGTGTCGTCGGGCTTCTCGACATAGTCCGAGCGCACGCGCTCGAAGACGTCGCCGAACAAATTGAGTTGGCGATAGGTGTCCGCGGTGGCGGCTCGCGCGCTGGAGCCCATGAAGATCGCGCGCGGTTGCGTCACGAACAGCGTCAGCGCCGCACCGGTGGCCGCGCTGAGGAGGATAACTGAAGTCTTGCGCATCATCCGCGAACCTTCTCGCCTTCATTTGCGGCCCACCATGGGCCTGGATCGATTGGAGTGCCGTCTTTGCGGAACTCGACATAGAGCACAGGTTGACTCGCGTTCGTGGCGAGAATGGAGGCGACTTGAGAAGTCGACCCCATGGTCGCGACAGGCTCCCCCGTGAGCACAAACTGACCGATGTTGACCGAAATGCGCTCCATCCCGGCGATCAGCACATGATACCCGCCCCCGGCATTGAGGATCAAGAGTTGTCCATAGCTGCGGAAGGGGCCGGCATAGACAACCCAGCCATCACACGGCGTCGTGACCTGGGAGCCGGGCCTGGTCGCCAGCGAAATGCCCTTCTGGACCCCGCCGAGCCCGTCGGAACCGCCGAATTCCCTGATCTTGTTACCGTTAACCGGAAGAGGCAGCAGGCCCTTGGCCGCGGCGAAGGCCATCGCAGGGGTGGTTCGGGAACGATCCTTGAAAGCGCCGGGGCCGGTCTTGGCGCTGGCGGTCGCGTTTGCAGCCGCTTTGGCCTCGGCCTGCCTGGCGGCCTCAGCCGCCTTCTCGGCCGCCTTGGCGGCGCTTTGCAGATCCTGCTCCATCTTGGCGATCAGCCCCTGGAGATCGCCAACCTGTCGTGAGAGCGCGACGGCGCGCGCATTCTCGGCATCGAGGTCCTTTTCGCGTGACGCCTGCTGGCGCTGCCGCTCGTCGACCAGAGCCGCGAGCCGGGTCTGGTCGTTGCGCACCTTGTCGCGGTCGGAGGCGAGCTGGTCGCGCTCGGTCGCGATGGTCTTGCGCAAGGCCACGAGCTCGCCGAGCTCGCCCGCGATCTTCTCGGCGCGGCCGCGCAATTCCGGCACCACGGCACCGAGCAGCATCGCCGTGCGCAGCGATTGCAGCGCATCCTCGGGCCGTACCAGAAGTGCCGGCGGCGTCCGCCTTCCGGCGCGCTGCAAGGCCGCCAGCACCTCCACGATGTCGGCGCGGCGTAAGTCGAGCGAGCTGCGCATCGCCTGCTCGCGGCCGTTCAGCGATCGCAACCGCGCTTCGGCCTCGTCGATCTTGATCTCGACGGTGCGCACATTGGCGGCGGTGTCGATCAACTGCTGATTGAGCTGGGTGCGGTCCTGGCCGAGCGAGGTGATCTCGGCCTTGAGCTTGGCCTGCGCTTCCTCAGCGCTCTTCTTGCTGGCGCGCGCGGCTTCGAGCTCCTGCTCGCGCTGCTTGATCGCATCGGGCGCGACGGCCGCAGTCTGCGGTGCAGGCGTCTGAGCTTGCGCGAGGCTTGCGCCCAAGATACTTGCGCCCAAGATACTTGCGCCGGCAACGCCGGCGATCAGCAGCAGGTTGAGGACAGGCGCTCGCATCGCTTTATGCAAAGGTGCTCGTTGTGGCGCGGGTCACGCGCGGTGATAGGGGTGGCCGGCCAGAATGGTGGCGGCCCGATAAAGCTGTTCCAGAAGCATGACGCGGACCATTTGGTGCGGCCAGGTCGCAGAGCCGAACGCGATCGCGAGCTTGGCCTTACGGCGCAATTCGGGCGAAAGTCCGTCCGCCCCTCCGATCATGAAGATAGTATGACCGGCACCCTCGTCGCGCCAGCGCCCGAGATGCCGTGCGAATACGGTCGAATCCAGATTCTGGCCGCGCTCGTCCAGCGCCACCAGCACCGATTTTTCGGGAATATGCGCGGATATCGCCGCGGCCTCCTCGGCCATCCGCGTCGCCGTATCGCGCGCGCGGCTTTCGGGCAATTCGTGGATGGCGAGCTCGCGGAATCCGAGCTTCCGGCCGGCCTCGTCGAACCGCTCGAAATAGCGGTCGGCAAGCTCCCGTTCGGGGCCCTGCTTCAGCCGGCCCACCGCAATGACGGCTATGCGCATGACATGTTCAGGGTCGCGTTTTCTGGACCGCGCGCAATATGCGCGCGCACGACGCTAGCATGCGCGTCAGCCGATTCGAAATCGGCCAGCAGCCTCTCAGATCGCCTTCGCCGCCCCTGGGCCCTGCGTGTACAATCTCTCGAGACTGTAGAATTCGCGGACCTCGGGTCTGAACACGTGCACGATCACATCGCCGGAATCGATCAGCACCCAGTCGCAATTGGGCAAGCCCTCGACGTGGATGTTCTTGATGCCGTTTTCCTTGAGGCCTTTGGCGACGTTCTCCGCGATCGCGCCGACGTGCCGGTTGGCCCGGCCAGTGGTGACGATCATGTAGTCGGAGTAGGCCGATTTGCCGCGAAGGTCGATGGTAACCGTCTCTTCCGCCTTCATGTCGTCGAGGCGGGAGAGGATCAGGCTCAGCGTCTCGTCGGCGTCGGGTTGCGCCTTCAAGGCCGCAGCTTTGGTCGATGTTTTACGCGTCGGCTTGGCAACCTTGGGTAAAACAGACTTCGGTGAAGCCGTCTTGGGTGAGGCTGTCTTGGACAATACAGATGTGGTCAGGGACCATTCCTTTCACTGTATCGCGAACGCCGAATCCGGCGCCCACTGGTTACACTACATCATGTGGGGTTAAGGGTTTCAATATGCCAGAGAGCCCGAAGGCCGCATGGCGTTCGCACAATCTGACTCACTTCGTACCTTTCCAGCTTCCATCCGGGTTCCGTAAGCCGGTCGACGAGAGATTCAGCTTCATTCCGGTCAGGAACACCCAGGCTGGCGCGGCCCGGTCCGCAAGCAATGCGGCCTCATTCTCCGGCATCCGATAGCGCCTGAGCGCCTGAGCGGCGGGAGAGGCGAGGGCACGAAAACTCTGTGGCGGGCGGTCGATGACCGCAATCGGCACCTGATCGGCGATGCGCCGCCAGTGCTGCCAACGATGGAATTGAGCGAGGTTGTCGGCGCCCATGATCCAGACAAAGCGCAAGCCCGAGAGGCGGCGGCGCAAGGTGTTGATCGTATCGATGGTATAGCGCGTGCGAATGACGGATTCGAGACAGCTCACCTCGATCCTGGGATCGTCCGCAATGTCGCGCGCTGCCTGCATGCGCGCGCCGAGCTCGTGCAGTGCGCCGTTTTCCTTCAGCGGATTGCCTGGCGTCACCAGCCACCACACGCGATCGAGCTGGAGACGTTTCAGCGCGAACTGGCTGATCGCGCGATGGGCCTGGTGCGGCGGGTTGAACGAGCCGCCGAGCAGGCCGATGCGCATGCCCGAGGTATGGGTCGGTATGGCCTGCGCGAAGAAACGTGGCGCGACGAAATTGTTGCTCAATGCCCCGCGCCCTGCGTCGTCTACGGCCGCGTCTGCCCGGTGCCGTGAACGCGATATTTGAAGCTCGTCAGCTGCTCGGCGCCAACCGGGCCGCGGGCATGGAATCTGCCGGTGGCGATGCCGATCTCCGCGCCGAAGCCGAACTCGCCGCCGTCGGCGAACTGTGTCGAGGCGTTGTGCAGCACGATCGCGGAATCGACCTCGCTCAGGAATTTCTTCGCAGCGGTCTCATCGGCGCTCACGATCGCATCGGTATGGTGCGAGCCGTGGTTCTGGATATGCGCTATCGCGCCGTCGACGCCGTCCACCACCTTCGCCGCGATGATCGCATCGAGATATTCGGTGTCCCAATCGTCCGCGCTCGCGGGTTTGACGCGCGCATCGGTCTTTTGCACGGCGTCGTCGCCGCGCACTTCGCAGCCGGCCTCGATCAGCATCTCGATCAGCGGCTTCAGGTTTTTACCGGCAGCCGCGCGATCGACCAGCAGCGTCTCGGCGGCGCCGCAGACGCCGGTGCGGCGCATCTTGGCGTTGAGCACGATCGACTTCGCCATGGCGAGGTCGGCGCTGCCGTCGACGTAAACGTGGTTGACGCCTTCGAGATGCGCGAACACCGGCACGCGCGCTTCCTGCTCGACGCGCGCGACGAGGCTCTTGCCCCCGCGCGGTACGATCACGTCGACGGCGCCGTTCAATCCCGACAGCATCATGCCCACCGCCGCGCGGTCGCGCGTCGGCACCAGCGTGATTGCAGCCTCGGGGAGGCCCGCTTCGCGCAGGCCCTGCACCAGGCAGTCATGGATCGCGCGGCAGGAGCGGAAACTATCGGAGCCGCCGCGCAGGATCACGGCATTGCCCGACTTCAGGCACAGCACGCCGGCATCCGCCGCAACGTTCGGCCGGCTCTCGAAGATCACGCCGACGACGCCGAGCGGCACGCGCACGCGCTCGATGGTCATGCCGTTCGGCCGTTGCCAGCTCTCGGTGACGATGCCGACTGGATCGGCAATGCCGCGCACGATACCGATGCCCTCGGCCATGCCCTCAACCCGCGCCGGCGTCAGCGTCAGGCGGTCGATGAAGGACGAGGTGGCGTTGCCGGAGGCGCGGGCCTCGGTGACGTCCTCGGCATTGGCGGCGAGGATCGCGGCTGCATTGTTGCGGATCGCCCGCTCCATGGCCTCGAGCGCCCGGTTCTTTTGCTCCGGCGGCGCCAGCGCCAGCACGCGCGCGGCAGCGCGGGCACGGGTCCCGAGATCGGTCATCAGCGCCTGAAGATCGGCATTGCCGTCGACGGCTTTGAGGGGGGCGGCCATGGGGAGTTCAACCTTCTGCTAAGGCAGTGTCCTAGCACGGAAATCCCGCTTTTGCGAAGGGCCGGTAGGGTATGGCAGGTCTCCCCGGCCGCACCGGGCTAGGTCTTTGGCTTACCAACATCCTCGGAAAAGGACCGCTGCTGCCCCTACCCGCCCACCACCAGATCATCGCGGTGGATCATCTCGGCGCGGCCGCTGATGCCGAGGATGGCCATGACATCGGGGGAGGAGCGGCCCTTGATCCGCTCGGCGTCGTCGGCGTCGTAGGCGATCAGGCCGCGGCCGACCTCGCTGGTGTCGGGGCCGCGCACGATCACGGCATCGCCGCGGGCGAACTGGCCCTCGACCTTGATCACGCCGGCCGGCAGCAGGCTGGCGCCGGCACGCAGCGCCGCGACCGCGCCGGCGTCGATTGTCAGCGTGCCCTTCGGCTCCAGCGAGCCCGCGATCCAGCGCTTTCGCGACGTGATGGGATTGGCCGGCGTCAGGAACCAGGTGCAGCGGCCACCATCGGCGATCGCCTGTAACGGATGCTCGATCTTGCCCGAGGCGATCAGCATATGCGTGCCGCCGGTGGTCGCGATTTTTGCGGCTTCGACCTTGGTGCGCATGCCGCCGCGCGACAACTCGGACTCGGCGTCGCCTGCGACAGCCTCGATCTCCGAGGAGATGCTGTCGACGATCGGAATGAGCCTGGCGTTCGGGTTGTTCTTCGGCGGGGCGTCGTAGAGCCCGTCGATGTCCGACAGCAGCACCAGCAGGTCGGCGCTCGCCATGGTGGCGACGCGCGCGGCGAGGCGGTCATTGTCGCCGTACCGGATCTCGTTGGTGGCGACCGTGTCGTTCTCGTTGATCACGGGGATCGCGCGCCACTCCAGCAGCTTGCCGATGGTGGAGCGCGCGTTGAGATAGCGGCGGCGCTCCTCGGTGTCCTGCAGCGTCACCAGGATCTGGCCGGCGCCGATGCCGTGGGCGCCAAGCACCTCCGACCATATCCGCGCCAGCGCGATCTGACCGACGGCGGCCGCCGCCTGGCTCTCCTCCAGCTTCAGCGGGCCGCGCGGCAATTTCAGGCGGCTGCGGCCTAGCGCGATCGAGCCGGAGGAGACGACGAGAACGTCACGCCCCTCCCGATGCAGCTTGGCCATGTCGTCGGCGAGCGCGGCAAGCCAGGACGCCCGTACCTCGCCCTTGTCGGAATCGACCAGCAGCGCGGAGCCGACCTTGACGACGATGCGGCGGAATTGACTGAGTTCGGGGCTGGCCATGTGTGTATGTGGTGTGTGTACGTGCTGGAGAGCGGCGCCGGTAAGGCCTGCTTTTGCAGCAGGACGATGGCTGGCGCAAGGCGGCAGGCCCCGTAAACGGCGCTTGTCCGGAGCGCCCATCTGGCTCTAACTGTCGCCAACCATAATGGGCTCAAAGGGGGAAACCAATGGATCGCCGCAACTTCATCGCCGGATGCCTCGGGTTGCCGCTGTTGGCGCAGGTGGGCGGGTCGCAAGCTCAGACCGGGCTGACGAAAATGATCTTCCCGTTCGCGGCGGGAGCGGGCGGCGACACCCTGTGCCGGCTGATCGCGCAGGAGATGGCACCGGCGCTGCAGCGGACCATCGTGGTCGAAAACCGCACCGGCGGCGACGGCCTGATCGGCATCAAGGCGGTGAAAGGGGCCAGCCCCGACGGCAGCATGGTGCTGGTGACGACCGGGCCCACGATGTACCTGCTGCCGATGGTGGAGACGACCCCGAACTTCGATACCGCAAAGGATTTCGTCCCGGTATCGCTGCTGGCGCGGTTCGAGTTCGCCGTCGTGATCAGTCCGACGATCGATGCCGCGGATTTCAAGGGATTTGTCGCCTGGCTGAAGGCGCATCCGGACAAGGCGTCGTTCGGCGTGCCGAGCAACGGCACCATCCCGCATTTCATGGGCTCCAAGCTCGAGAAGGACCTCGGCATTCCCATGACGCGCGTGCCCTATCGCGGCAGCGCGCCCATCATCAACGACATCATCGGCGGCCATGTCTCGTTCGGCATCGTCACATTGGCGGACGCGCTGCCGCAGCATCGTGCCAAGGGCGTGAAGATCATTGCGGTCGCGAGCGCCGAACGTTCACCCTTTGCCTTGGAGGTACCGACCTTGAAGGAGAGCGGCATCGATCTCGTCGCGGACGCCTGGTACGGCATGTGGCTTCCCGCCGGCAGCTCGCCGGAATTAGCGAGCAAGCTCGGCGCGGCCGCAAGCGCCGCGCTCGCCAAGCCCGAGGTGAAGGAGAAGCTCACCGCGATCGGGCTGATCCCGGTCGGCAGCAGCGCGGAAGGTCTGACGAAGGAGCTCGCCGCGAACACCGCCTTTTGGCAGCCGATCGTCAAGGCGACGGGATACAAGATCGAGAATTGAGAAGCATAGCGCGATCTCTCCCCTCATCCTGAGAGGGTGAGAATCTTTCGTCTAAACGGGCATTTGCCGTAGCCGCTTTGCTATGATTCGATGACGGG
>NZ_JBVVPL010000080.1:0-10458 GCF_055807615.1 Bradyrhizobium sp. MV1.5
GACATGATCATCATGCCGTCTTTCAGAACGCCCTCGAGAGCCGACTTGGCGTCGGGATAGACCTTGTTCATGCAAATCTAACCAATAAAGCGCGAACATGCTCACAGTGCGCTGATTCTGATGACGGTAGGCACCTGCTCAATGGTGTGCATTCGTCGGGCCGCTTTCCCGCATTTTTTGGTGCTCGTTGATGACAAGGTTGCGCTAGCTGAGACCACGCTCCGAAAGCGCGCCGCGTTAAAGCTTGATCAGTGGACGTAGAGAGCCCATTTTGTTCGGTGCGCCACCGTAGGCCAAGGCACGGAAGCTTAATGCGCTTGCTCGTTGCTGAGACCTCCGAGTGCAGCGAGCCGCCTGAGGTGATAGTCGGCATCGCCGAGCAGTGTGTCGATCATGATCACATGCTTGAAATAGTGGCCGATGTTGTACTCCATCGTCATTCCGATGCCGCCGTGGAGCTGGATCGACTCATGACCTAACGCTTTCGCTGACCGGCCAATCTGGACTTTTGCTGCTGAAACCGCTCGCTCGCGCGCCCTAGCATCGCTCTCGCCTGCCATCAATGCGGCGAAAATCGCCATCGAGCGCGACTGCTCAAGCTCGACAAACATGTCAGCTGCTCGATGCTGCAGCGCCTGGAAGGCGCCGATTTTCTTGCCGAACTGTTCGCGCGTCTTGAGGTAGTCAAGCGTAATGGCCTGCATCTTGTTAAAGCAGCCGAGCGCTTCCGCACAGAGCGCTGCAACCGCCTCGTCCGTCACTCGTGAAATAACCGGGAATGCTCCCCCCGGATCGCCAATGACGTCTTCTGCAGCAACGTTGACGTTCTCTAGCCTGATCTCGGCTGCGCGCAGACCATCCTGCGTCGGATAACCCCGTCGCTTGACACGCGGGGCACCGGCGTCGACGAGAAACAAGCCGATTCCATTCTCGTCGCGGCTCTTTCCGGAGGTTCGAGCCGATACAACGAGCTTGTCCGCCACGTCACCGTGGAGAACGAGATCTTTTGTACCATTCAGGATCCATGCATCTCCAACCTTCTTCGCCGTTGTCTCAACGTCGAAAACATCGTAGCGCGACTGCGGCTCGGCATAGGCGAACGCTAGCTTCATTCGGCCCTCTGCTACAGCAGGGATGATCTTCGCCTTTTGCGCGTCGCTTGCCCCGTGCCGCAGGATACCCCCACCAAGAACGACGGTCGCGAAGTAGGGTTCGAGGATCAGCGCCTTGCCGAAAGCCTCCATCACGATCATCGTCTCGATCGCGCCGCCGCCGTAGCCGCCATGTTCCTCGGAGAATGGCAATGCCAGCAGTCCCATCTCGGCATAGCGCTTCCACATGGCCTCGCTGAAGTACGGATTCTCGGATCGGTAGCGGCGCCGCTCATCGAAGTCATAGGTTTCAAGCATCAGCCGCTCGACGCTATCCATCAAGAGCCGTTGTTCGTCCGATAGATCAAAATTCACTGGATAATTCTCCTGAGCCTTGGAGCGCTAGCGGTGCTTCGCCATTCATAGACCAAGGATCGCCCTGGCGATGATGTTCTTCTGAATCTCGCTCGAACCCGAATAGATCGAGGCGGCGCGGCTGTAGAAGTAAGTGGGAGCGATCCTCTGAATCCCGTGAAGACCGACCGAAGGCTCACCCAGACGCTCGGGATCCTCTTGCGAGAGGTCTGGAAGCGCATAAGGTCCGATCACATCAAGCATCAGCTCAGCCGCTGCCTGCTCGATTTCGGAACCCTTCAATTTCAGGATCGAACTTGCTGGGTCTTGCGCACCATTCTGCTGCTTGGATGCCGAAGCAACCACACGAAGCTGGGTTATTTCGAGCGCCTTCAGTTGCACTTCGACCGCCGCGACCTTCTCGCGGAATGCAGGTTGATCGATGAGTCGCTCACCGCAAATAACGGTCCGGGATGCAAGCTCTTTCGCGCGTTGGATGCGCTCCCTCGAAGTGCCTACGCCAGCGTCGCCGAACCGTTCGTTGCCCAGAAGATACTTTGCGTAATCCCAGCCCTTGTTCTCTTCCCCCACGAGATTGTCGATCGGAACGATGACGTTATCTAAGAAGACCTCATTAACTTCATAACCGCCATCGATCAATTGAATGGGACGCACCGTAATGCCGGGTGTCTTCATATCGATCAAGAGGAAGGAGATGCCCTGCTGTTTCTTCACATCGGGATTGGTCCTGACTAGGCAAAAGATCCAATTCGCGTGCTGCCCAAAGGTCGTCCAGGTCTTCTGGCCGTTAACAACATAGTGGTCGTGATTACGTACCGCCCGCGTTTTCAGAGATGCGAGATCAGAGCCGGCGCCAGGCTCTGAGAAGCCTTGACACCACCAATCATCGACATTGGCGATCCGCGGTAAATAGTATTTCTTTTGCGCGTCATTACCGAACGTGTAGATCACTGGGCCGACCAGGGACTCACCCATTCCGAAAGTCACTCTCGCCGGAAAAGCTCGTATCTCTTCTTCGAAAATGTACTGCTGGATTAGCGTCCAACCCGCTCCCCCACATTCTTTCGGCCAAGTTGGAACGCCCCAGTTGTTGAGGAGACGCGCCTGGGCAGCAATCTCTTCCTTGGACAGCTGTTGGCGCTCCGCCAGCTTGCGTCGGATTTCCGGCGGGACGTTATCGGACAGGAAGCGCCGCACTTCCTCCCTGAAGGCTTGCTCTTCAATTGTAAACGCGAGATCCATTGAACCTCCTAATCAGCGAATTCAGCGAATCGCAGTCTGCGCGCAGGACCTGGACCGGAAACCAGATGGCGGACCTGCGCCATGTTCCTGCGCTTTGATGATGACGCCGCAAGCAGGCGAGCGGCACTTATCTTATGAGGCGGAGATTTCATCTGATCCTTTGAGACGGAGCTTCCAGGTTACCTCAACTCAGCTGGATAAGATGAACGGAAGTCCGCCCTTGCCCTCCCGCGAGATTATTATCGCCCTCTCCAGACGGGATCTCGCTTCTCGGCGAAGGCGCGGCGGCCCTCGCGGGTATCCTCTGAGCCATAGAGAGTATCTACCGTGTGTAACTGGCGACGGGTCACCTTGTTCATAGCGTCTTGGAAAGTCAGCGCTTCAGCCACGCGTGCCGTTTCCTTGATAGCGGCGAAGACCAACGGCGGTCCGTCAGCTAGGAGCCGCGCGACCTCCCACACGCGATCCTCAAGCTTTTCCTTGGGTAGCACCTCGTTCAGCAGTCCCCAGTGATGCGCCTCCGCCGCGTTCATCCAGCGGCCGGTGAGCAGGAGATCCATGGCAATATGATAAGGGATGCGTTTCGGCAGCTTGATGGTGGCTGCGTCCGCGAGCGTGCCCGCTCGGATTTCGGGCAAAGCAAAGGTGGAATGCTCCGACGCGTAGATGAGGTCGCAGGATAACGCGAGCTCGAAGCCACCGCCCACGGCCATGCCGTTAACGCATGCGATTACCGGCTTGTTGAAGTCACGCAGTTCCTGCAGGCCGGCAAAGCCGCCGACGCCATAGTCGTGATCGACCGTATCTACATCGCCAGCCGAGGCGGCCTTCAGGTCCCATCCGGCGCAGAAAAACTTGTCACCTGCCGTCTTGACGATCGCGATCCGCAGCTCCGGATCGTCGCGGAACGCCTTGAAAGTCTGCCCCATCAACCGGGACGTCTTCCAATCTATGGCATTGGCCTTCGGCCGATCGAGCGTGACTTCGAGGATTGCGCCTTCACGGCGGGTGGCGATAACGTCAGTCATTATTTTCTCCTACAACCAGCAACGCGTCAGCGATCCAAGCACCCTTGCCTTCCGCACAGACAATCAACGGATTGATATCAAGCTCCTCGATCTCGCCTGCATTCTTCTGGACGAAGTCGGCTATACCGGCGATGGCGCCGATCGCAGCCTGGACATCGGCCTTTAGTCGACCGCGATAGCCTTCGAGCAACCGATAAAGCTTCAATCGGCTCAATGCCGTCTCGATTTCGTTGCGGGTGGCTGGTAGCATCATCGTCACGCTGTCGCCCAGAATTTCAACCAGCACGCCACCGGTGCCGAGAGTCATGACGGCGCCGAACATCGGATCGCGGGTGAAGCCGACGATCAACTCGGCGACACCATCGCTCACCATGCGCTCGACATAGAGCCCGGGGCCGAGCTGCAAGAGTTCATGCGCCGCGCTGCTGACGGCGTCTGCGTCCTTGAGATTCAGCCGCACCGCTCCGACTTCCGATTTGTGGCTTACACCTAAAGCCTTCAAAGCTACGGGGAAACCGAGCCTGGCGGACGAGTTCACCGCCTCCACAGGACTGCTAACTCGAGTGCCTTTTGGCACGGGGAGACCTTCGTTGAGGAGCCTTTCCTTGGCCTCGGCTTCGTCAAGAGCTCTTCGTTTACTTCTGGATTCGCCAGCAGCCGCGGTGTCGACCGGGGGCGCCTGAGTCTCGCGCCAAGCGGATCCGATAAAAGCTGCTGTCTGAGCCGCTTCCATAGCTTCGGGAATACCAAACAACGGCACGATGCCGCGCGCCAGCAGCGCGACCGCGTAGTCCTCGGGTAGGTTTTCGGGCATCGTAGACACGACCGCGCCTTGTGCCTTGTTGTGCCTAAGCGCCGCCTCAAAGGCGCGCATATTCGCTAACCCCCATTGGTCTGCATTGGAGCAACGATCGCGACGCGGAAAGTCGAGCAACAACATATTGAAGTCGAAATCACCCGACACCATAGCGGTGTAAGTCTCCGTCAGCGCGGGCTCACTGCCCCAAATGTACGTGTTGTAGTCGAGCGGGTTCGCAATCGCCACCATTGGCCCGAGCGTCGATTTGACACGGGCGCAGTGCTGGTCGGTGAGGCGTGGAAAATGCACGGAGCGCCCTTCCGCGCTGTCAGCCATAAGGGAGGCTTCACCGCCCGAACAGCTCATCGACGACAATCTATAGCCGGGCAGCGCTCCGGTGATATGCAGCAGCTTCAACGCTTCAAGAAATGCCGGAATGGAGTCGACACGCGGAATGCCGAGCCGCTTCAGGAAGGCGCCAGAAGCAGCGTCGGATCCGGCCAGTGACGCGGTGTGCGAGATGGTCGCCTGCCTCGCCTGCTCGGAGCGACCAACCTTCATCGCAATGATCGGCTTCTTCAACTCGCGCGCCCGGGCTGCCAGCTTCTCAAAGCCGGCAACCGAATCAAACGCTTCGATATGGAGGCCAAGGGAGGTGACGCGCTCATCCTCAATCAACCCGATCGCTATTTCAGAAAGGCCAGTTTGCGACTGATTGCCAGCCGTCATCAGGAAGGCGATCGGCAGCGCCCGCCTTTGCATCGTTATGCTGATAGCGATGCTGGAAGACTGGGTAATGATGGCAACGCCCTTGCCCTCTTTCGGCAGCCTGACACCACCATGATTGTCGGGCCACAACAGCGCGCCATCGGCGTAGTTGATCAGCCCGTAGCAGTTCGGACCAATGATCGGCATCTGGGCGGCCGCCGCCACAAGATCGGCCTGCAGCTTCTTTCCATCCTCATCATAGGCAGCAGTTTCGAGAAAACCCGCGGCGAAGCAGACCGCGCCGCCGGCACCACGCTTGGCCAACGCCTCTACGACTTCGATTGTCAAGTGTCGATTTACACCGACAAAGGCAGCGTCCGGCGCCCCCGGTAGATCGGCGACAGACCGGTAGACCCTATGGCCAGCCACCTCGTCTTTGCTGGGATGCACCGGCCAAATTTGGCCAGCAAAGCCCATCTTGATACACTCTTTAACAACACGCTCTGCGGGCCTCCCGCCGAACACGGCGATTGAGTTCGGATGCAGAAGACGTTCCAATCTCGTCATCGATCAGACTCCAAAGGGCGCAGCGACACCCACGAGGTGATTCAGCTCTGGGCTCCGATGCGCCTTCCTCACACTCGCAAGCATTACTGGACCGCGGAATTGCTCACGTGGATCTGCGCCAACGCGGCGCCTTGCCCGGGCAATGACGTCCGATATCATCCTCACCTTCTCCTTTCGCCGAAAGATTGATCTGTCCCGAGCCGGCAGAACGCGATAGCATTTATCGTACTGGGCCTCGGGATCCACATTCACTAATCCAGTCCCTTTCGGAGTAGAAATTCTGCGCTTTCTCGTCATCAGGCGCAGGTTTACTCGCAAACTTTGACCTGGACGCGAAGCTGCCATGATCGCGATGAACTCGACTCCAGGGGCGCCGTTCGGGTACAAACTCCCGGCTACAGCCATGAAGCTAGCATCTCGGCGCGGACGGCTATCTGCGCGCCGCGGTACCGCCAGGCGCTGCGGCGAAGGCACGATCCGGCCGCATCATCGCGATGTTGCTCGTCGGCGCGCGAGGTCGCGTTCGACTTCGAAACCGGGATTATCGAAGACGCTGGCAGTCGGTCCTAAAGGCCGGCGTGTCGGCCTGTTCGACCTGTCGGTGCACATCACGAACCGCCCGACAGAGCTAGCGCCTCATCCTGATTGTGCGTGACGCAGATGGTGATAATGCCGCAGTCACTGTGCCGGCTCTTTGATCTCCACCTGCATCTGCTCACGCAGATTACGGTCGAGCGAGCCCAGCGTCTCATCCAGCAGCAGGATCGCCGACCAGCCGCTGACGTGTGACGGAAGCTAATCGGCGAACTCTTGGAGGTGTATGCGTTCGAGAATGCGCTCGGCGCGCGACGTCCGCTTGGAGGCTTGGATACCGCGCATTTCAAATGGAAACTCCAGGTTTTCTATGGGCAAGTTCATCCAACTTACGAGAGGCGTGGAGCGCCAAGCGGCCTGCGCTCGTCGATGCCTTGCGGCCCAGCCAACCTCAGGGCCTACAAGTTTCTGAGCAGGGGCCACCAGCATCTAGGCCACGGATCGCCGTCGAGCGCTGCTTGCAGGGGCTGACTATTCTAGGCCTCTCCGTGTCGGCCAGCGCTTTATTGACGCGCACTTCCGGCGCAAGGGCCCGCGCGAAGCTTTTCGTAACAGCGACGACCGCTGTCTTCGCCGCAGCGTAAGGCAACGTGCTGCCGCGGCCGTCGAACGAAGCCGTCGGAGCAACGTTCACGATCGCGCCGTTGGCGGCCTTCAACGCCGGACCCGCGGCCTTGCTGCATCTGTAAGCACCACGCAGGTTCACCCGGAGTATCGTGTCCCAAAGGTCTTCCGGCAAAAGCTCGAGTCGATCTATAGGGAGCTGTTCCCTGAAGCCCGGCCAAGCATGCCCGGACGAGCGCGATCCCATTATGGTCGGAACGGATCAAAGCATGGAAAGAGCACGCTCATGCCGGAATAGGCCAGAAGCGTCCGATTGCTTCACATGAATTCGAGCTGGCGCCGCACCGTCGCGAAGATCGCCTTCCACCTGTGGCCCCGCCTCGGCTCGATGCGAGGTGTTGCTCCACAATTGGCTTTGCCTCCGCTACCCAAGGCTGAGCAGATGATGCTAGCCGTGCTCACGCCGAAGCGCGCGGGGCGGTCAGGGCGCATGCAACGGAGGCCAGGCCGCGATCGGCAAATGATGGCCGTACACTCCAGGCTATCGAGGAAACATCCTCGGCCTCGCAGGGCCGAGGAAGGTATTTTTCGCGCTAGAAATGGGCCGCAGTTATCCGCGCTTCACAACGCCCAAGATTGCCCGCGCCTCGGCCGGCGTGGCCACGCTGGCGCCCATGCGCTCGATGATTCCGACCGCATTGTCGACCAGGTCCGCGTTGGACGCCAGCACACCACGCCTGAGATAAATGTTGTCCTCCAATCCTACTCGGACGTGCCCGCCCATTGCCACCAACTGTCCGACCATCATCATTTCGTCGGCACCACAGCCGAATCCGCCCCAAACAGCCCCCGAAGGTAGAATTTCTCGCATCGCCTTTAGAACAAT
The DNA here is from genome assembly GCF_055807615.1 of Bradyrhizobium sp. MV1.5. Lineage (NCBI taxonomy): Bacteria > Pseudomonadati > Pseudomonadota > Alphaproteobacteria > Hyphomicrobiales > Nitrobacteraceae > Bradyrhizobium > Bradyrhizobium sp. MV1.5. Next base: position 7,855 of record NZ_JBVVPL010000080.1, read on the forward strand.
CGGGTTACCAGGAGCGCCATATCCCGTGCTCAAGCAGAATTGGAAAAGCGGCGCCCCCTCGAGCTTTCCTTCGGTTACGAGCTTCTTGGCATTCTCGATGTGGCCGAGTTCGAAGCATTCGAACTCGGGCTTGACGCCGGCCTCTCGCATATGCGTCGCCATCTCTCGAAGGTCGGACATGCGCGCAACAAAGATCGACTCGCCGAAAGCCATGGTTCCGCAATCCAAAGTCGCAAGCTCAGGCTGCAACTTTACGGCGTGAAGGCAGCGCGCCATGGGATTCTTGAGGTCAGTCGCTTCGCCAAGCTTTACCGGATTAAGCGAATTGAGCGACAGCGTTCCATCCATCCCACAAGTCAGGTTAATGATGACATCGATAGAAGCGTCACGAACTTTCTTCACGACCTGCTCATAAAGTTCGAAACGGTTCGAGGGAGCTCCGGTCTCCGGATCACGGACATGGATGTGAACTATCGCAGCTCCTGCCTTCGCGGCTTCCAAGGCTGCATCCGCAATTTGCGACGGCGTCTTGGGAATGTTTGGATGCTTCGCAAGGACCCCAGAACCCCCGCCGGTAACCGCGCATGTGACGATGACTTTGTGTGACATTAAGAACTCCTATGTTTCTATCGAGAGAGTGAGCCGTGGGGCACTGGATGAATTTATATCTGACGATGCGATCACCTCAGGGCGCCGCAATCCTCGGCACGCGCGGTGACGCCCTCGAGGATAAGCCAAGCGTTGTAAGAAGCGCGAAGGCGGCATCCCCTCGCACGTGTGAGAAAGAGCGCGAGATACCTGGCGCCAATCAGCCCCACTCCAAGGCAAGTGGCCCCGCCGGATGCACTCAGGTGCACGGACGATGGTCATGACTTGACCCCGCGCACGAGTATCCTAGGTTCGGAAATGTCCATCGGTTAGCTTCCCTCTCGCATGAGCGCCTGACTCCGACGCCGCCGCTTATGCTCCGGCCGCACGCCGTCACCGGCGCGAAAACTTTGGAACGGCCGAGTCACCGAGCGGGCGCACCTGACGTCAGGGATGTCACGCGGCCGATATTGCGGGGCGGACTCGCGCCCGCGCGAAGTTGCATTTCCCGGATGCGCTCGAAGATCTCCAGCCGGAACGGCTCGACCTTTCGGCTCGCCACGCCGACGTTGAGCTGCAGCTGCTCGGCCGTCGCCGCCAGCCCTCCATGGCGGTCGTCTATCATCTCCTGGTGGAGGACGAATCGCCGGGAGTCTAGATCAAGGATGCGCGTAGCGACCGTTAGACTTCCTCCGGCATGGATTTCGCGAACATAGGTTATGTGGAAGTCGCCGGTGAACAACGAATAGCCGTCCTTGAGATAGGACGGACCAAGCCCTAGATCCTGGCAAGCGAGATCGCCAGCCTCGGAAAATACTTCGAAATACGGCCGGGCGTTCATATGCCCGTTCACATCGAGCCAGGCTGTTCTGACATTGCAGCGGTAGATAAACATCGCCCCCTCAACGCGCTTCGCCAAGTCGCTCATGACCCAACACATCGCTTGGGTCGACCATAACGTGGAAGGTCGCCGAAGAGCCGGGCCTCGGCCGTCTGGAAGCGCCGTACGGAATTTCGAATGGAATAGAACACGGAACCCCCACGATTCTCTGTCTCTCGTCCGCTCCCTCCACTTCTCACTTGCACTAGTACGGAACAGAGTTGCCGTGCATGCCAAGTCAGCGAGCCGCCGAGTTACGCGAACATTACAGTGTCGCACGAGCTCAAATCACTCTTTAAAAGGGAGAGTTTCGTACTTTTCCTGCAATTGTCCGCTCAGATTCACAGAAGTCATGCACTACGCGAGCTCAAAAACAAACAACACGTCAGCGCCTGGGCGAAGCAAGGCGCGTTATTGCCAGGGCGACGGTTCTTCATCAGCAGCGTTCGACGGGCGCATTGCCGATGCCGGCCCCTTCCACGGCATGGAGCTCGGATTACCTTCCGGCTCCTGGGAAATGCTTGCCTCTCGGAAAGAGGGATGTATGTCCGGGCAAGCTCAAGCGAGCATTAACCTGCCGTCGCGGTAGCGGCCTGCTGGGCGTAATGCCCCAGTTCTTATATGGACCCGACGGCCTCAGAACGTCTGTCGCCTGAATTGCCGCGTCGCATCGCGCTGGCTGACACGGTACCTGAACCTTACACACGAAAGTCGGCGTAATGTTTACTCGGGTATCGATCAGTGTCAGGTGCCTGCGAGTTCAGTGCGAGTCATTGCGAGTCGCGGTCATTGGCGTCAGTCGAACCGCGCCACATGGCTGCCTTCGTTCTGGATGCCAGCAAACAATCGGCTCCTCCAACCTCGACGCCGCATTTAGCAGCGCAGCTTGGAATTGGCCGCCCGTCAGCCGCTCGTTGAGTGTGCAGCCTCGAGCTTCGGGCTGATCAACCGGAGCGAGCGTCGCCATCTTCAGCCTCTCCAAATCGCGCCACAACGCAAGCCTCACTGTTACGAAGAAACTTCCGTAGTACGAAAGTCGCTTAGTCGCTGCCATTTGGCGCATCTCGGCGAGAGCACCTGAGGTTCTTCGGATGAGCGTCGGGAACCGTCAGGTACTGCTGGTCCCGCGTAGTCGC
>NZ_JBVVPL010000081.1:0-10412 GCF_055807615.1 Bradyrhizobium sp. MV1.5
CGCCGTTGCAGCAGGATGGAGCCTTAGAGATATGTGCATGCCCTAGGGCGAAGGCCGGGACCCATTACCCCAGGGAGGAGTTGCGGTACTCGCGGGTAACCGCGAGTCTTCGCCAAACCACTTCCTGTGGTTATGGGTCCCGGATCTGCGCTGCGCTTGTCCGGGACGACACCGGTTTATAATGGCTCAGCCCGCGATCTTCTCGATCGCCGCCTGATCCAGTCCGAACTTCTTCCCGGCCTCCAAGATCTCCTGCCAGGTGGTCGGATCAACCGGAATACCCTCAGCCAGGCGCTTCTGCTTCGTCTCGCGCTCGGGCTCGCCGGCGATCTTTACCTTGTCGACGCCGGCAGCGGGCGGTGAGCCGGTGTGCCAGGCGACGAAGCTCTCGACTTCGCGCGCGAGATTGTCACCGGTGCCGAGCTTGCCGGGGTCGATGACGATCGAGAGCATGCCGTTGAGGACGTTGTACTTGCCATCGGAGGGGCCCTTGACCACCTGTCCGCCGGAGAGCGCGCCGCCGAGGATTTCGCACACCAGCGCGAGCCCCGAACCCTTGTGCTCGCCGAACGGCAGGATGGCGCCGTGCGGCGGGATCACGGTGTAGCGCGGGTTGGTGGTCGGCTTGCCCTCGTTGTCGATGATGGTGCCGGGCTCGAGCTCGACGCCCTTGTTGTGGGCGACGCGGGTCTTGCCCTGCGCGATCCTGCTGGTGGCGAAGTCGAGCACGATCGGGTCCTTGCCCGCGCGCGGGATGCCGACGCAGAACGGGTTGGTGCCGTGGCGCCCATCGCTGCCGCCCCAGGGAGCCACGATCGGACGCGAGATCACATTGACGAAGTGGATCGAGACCAGCCCGTGATCGATGCACTGCTCGGCCCAGTGGCCGATGCGGCCGATGTGGTGTGAGTTCGAAAGGCCGACGAGGCACACGCCGTTGCGCTTGGCGCGCTCGGCTGCCAGCTCCATCGCTTCATGGCCGATCACTTGGCCGTACCCGGTGAGCCCGTCGAGGGTGAGAAGCGGACCGGTGTCGAGCACGATCTTGACGTGCTGGTTCACGGCGAGGCCGCCCGTGGTGACGCTCTGGACATAGCGTGGGATCATGCCGACGCCGTGCGAGTCGTGTCCCTTGAGGTTGGCCTCGACCAGATTAGTGGACACGAGCTCGGCCTCGCGGTCCGTGGAGCCGCCGGCCTTGACGATGGCACTGATGGCTTCGATGAGCGGCTCTGCCTTGATGGTGCGATAGTCGGCCATTGTTGGTGCTCTTATCCCTTCCCAAGATTGCGGTGCGTAGGGTGGGTTAGGCGAAGCCGTAACCCACCTGTCTTCGCGGACGTCGAGAGTGGTGGGTTAGGCTTCGTTAACCCACCCTACGTTTTCACGATCCGGCGGCAGTGCTCCCACGCCGCGCCAATCAGGTTCTCGCTCGCCTCCGGGGTCCGGAACGCCGAATGCGCCGACAACGTGACGTTCGGCAGTTTTGTCAGCGGATGATCGCCGGGCAATGGCTCGATGTTGAAGACGTCGAGGCCGGCATGGCGGATGTGGCCCGACTTCAGCGCATCGATCATGGCGGCCTCGTCGACGACGGCGGCGCGGGCGGTGTTGATGAGGATGACGCCTGGCTTCATCTTCGCGATCATCTCGCGGGTGATCATGCCGCGTGTCTCGTCGTTGAGCAGCAGATGCAGCGATACGACGTCTGCTCTCGCCAAAACCGTGTCGAGATCGGCGAATTCCACGCCCGGATAGGTCTTCGGCGAGCGGTTCCAGGCGATCACCTTCATGCCGCTGCCCGAGGCAATGCGCGCGACCTCCGCGGCAATACCGCCGAAGCCGATCAGGCCGAGCGTCTTGCCGGTGAGCTGCATGCCGTCTTCGCGGAGCCAGTTTCCGCCGCGCATCTCGCGGTCCATCATCGCGATGACGCGGGCCGAAGCCCACATCAGCGCGATCGCGCATTCCGCGACCGCCGTGTCGCCATAGCCCTTGATCAGGTGCACGGAGATGCCGAGCTCGGCGAGCTCCTCCGGATTCATGTAGCTGCGCGCGCCGGTGCCGAGGAACACGACGTGCTTCAACCCTGCGCAGTTCTTTGCGACATCGGTCGGTAGCGCGGTGTGGTCGACGATCGCGATCTCGGCGCCGTCGAGGATTTCAGGATATTGTTCGGGCTTGATGTCGGGATCCCTGTGGATCCGAACCTTGGGATCGCCCGGTTGCTCCAGCCGCTCCATGATCACGGCGAGAGCCTCATTGGCGTCGACGAAAACTCCGCGCATGGTTCTCTCCGGTCAGGATGCGACGCCGGCGATCGCCAGCACCGTGTGCATGAGGACGTTAGTGCCCGCGGCGCAATCGGGCTGCGTGGCGTCTTCCAGCTCGTTATGGCTGATGCCGTCCTTGCAGGGCACGAACACCATTGCGGCCGGCATGATTGTGTTGAGGTTGCAGGCGTCGTGGCCGGCGCCGGAGGTGATGCGGCGAGAGGGGTAGCCGAGCGTCTTCGCCGCGTTCTCGACTGCGGCAATCAATTTGGGATCGAAATGCGTCGGCGGCTTGCGCCAGACCAGGTCGATCTTCACCTCGACCTTGCGGCGTGCGGCGATCTCGGCGATCGCGCTGCGAAGATCGCGATCGAGAGCATCCATGATCGCGCCATCGGCGCTGCGGCAATCCATCGTGAAGGCGATCTCGCCGGGAATGACATTGCGGGAGGGGTTTGCGATCACGGCCTCGCCGATGGTGCCGACGGCCTTCGGCCCGTGCTTCCTCGCAATGGCCTCCATCGCCAGCACGATCTCGGACAGGGTCGCCAGCGCATCGCGCCGCAGCGGCATCGGCGTCGATCCGGCATGGCTTTCGAAGCCGGAAATCCTGCCGTCGTACCAGAGCACGCCCTGTCCGGAATCGACCACGCCGATGGTCTTGCCTTCGGCTTCCAGGATCGGGCCCTGCTCGATGTGCAACTCGACGAAGCAGCCGAGCTTCTGGAACCCGACCGGCTTGTCGCCGCGATAGCCGATGCCGTCGAGCGCCTGGCCGACGGTGGTGCCGTCGGCGTCCTTGCGCGACAGGATGTCGTCGGTGGTGAAGTCGCCGACATAGGCGGCGGAGGCCATCATCGCGGGAGCGAAGCGCGAGCCCTCTTCGTTGGTCCAGTTGACGACGCAGATCGGCGCCTCGGTCTCGATCCCGGCGTCGTTCAGCGTGCGGATCACTTCGAGCGCACCAAGCGTTCCCAGAATGCCGTCATACTTGCCGCCGGTGGGTTGCGTGTCCAAATGCGAGCCGATGCCGACCGGCGGCTTCGACATGTCGCGGCCCTTGCGCAGGCCGAACTGCGAGCCGAGCGCATCGGTGTGCACTTCCAAGCCGGCGTCCTCGCAGGCCTTGCGGAACCAGTCGCGCACCAGCTTGTCCTCTGCGCTCAGCGTCAGCCGCCGCACGCCGCCCTTGGCCGTCGCGCCGAACTGCGCGGTCTCGTGGATGGAGCCCCAGAGGCGGGCGGAATCGATTTGCAAATTGGTGGCGGCTCGGCTCATGCGGTCAGTCTCTCAATTGTCCGGCGCCTGTTTCAATGACGCGCCGGCGCGGGCGCGTCAACTGCGAGGCTGCTCTGCGCAATCTGACATGCAAGCTCTGCGACCCGCTGCACCGCCACGACGTCGGGCGAGGCGAGCCAGCTCGCGGTGAATGTCAGCGGCGCGATCTTGAGATCGGTGTCGAGCAGTTGCAGCCGCCCGTCTGCAAGCTCGCTCTCGACGATGGCGTCGGGGATCACGGCGATGCCGAGGCCCTCGACCGCCATGTGGATGACGGTCGCAAGCGAGGCGGAGGCGTGCAGCCGGATCGGCGGCAGCTCCGGCCGGTCGAACACTTCGCGCACGACCTCGTAGGGCCGTGTCTTCCGCGGGAAGGTGATGATCGGAAATCGCGCGAGCTCGGCCCGCGTCACCGGTCCATGGCCGAGGCCGAGCGAGGGGCTGGCGAGAAAGCCGATCGGATAGTCGGCAAGGACGCGATTGTGCACCCCGGAGGCCGAGAGCGGGCCGACGACGAAAGCAAGCTCGATCTCCTGCGCGAGCAGGCGCGCGGTGAGGTTCGGCGTGATGTCGACCTCGATCTCCAGCGACAGATTCGGGTAGACTTGGTTCATGCTCTTCACGAGCCGCGGCAGCCAGGTGTGCACGATGGTTTCGGCGACGCCGAGCCGCATCACGCCGCGCATCGCCGAGCGGTCGCCGATCTCGGCGATCATCGCGGCGCGCAGGCCGATCAGCTTCTCCGCATAGACCATCATCTGCCGGCCGCTCGGCGTCGGCGAGGCCACGCGGTGGTCGCGGTTCAACAGCTTCACCCCCAGTTCGCGCTCGAGCTGGGCGATGCGCTGGGAGATCGCCGGCTGGGTCGTGTTGAGGCGTGCTGCGGCGCCGCGAAAGCTGCCGAGCTTCACAACCCAGAGGAATGTCTCGATCGATCTGAAGTCCAGCATTGGAAGGATTTTCCTGATCGATAAATGAAATTTATCGATATTGATTAGAAAGGAAGATTAGACTTTATAGCACGCGTGGTGTTGGCTTGTCTTTGTCGAGTTTATAGGCAGGTCGATCTCATGACTGTTTTGGTGGCAGTGCAGCAAACTGAAACGCCCGACACGCTCCCGAGCCGCAAGGCGCGGCTTGCCTACCGCGAGGGGCTGGTCGCCTCCACCGCCGGCGTCGCCCCCGGCTTCGTCCAGGGCAATCTGGCGATCCTGCCGGCGGAACATGCCGGCGCCTTTCACCGCTTCTGCCAACTCAATCCCAAGCCGTGCCCGATCATCGGCATGTCCGATGTCGGCAGTCCGCACATCCCGGCGCTGGGCGCCGATCTCGACATCCGCACCGACGTGCCGCGCTATCGCGTCTGGCGCGACGGCGATGTCGTGGACGAGCCGACCGACGTCACCAAATACTGGCGCGACGATCTCGTGACCTTCGTGCTTGGCTGCTCGTTCTCGTTTGAAGAGGCGCTGCTCGACGAGGGCATGCCGATCCGCCACATCGAGCATAATGTGCGCGTGCCGATGTATCGCACCAACATCGCCTGCGGCGAGTCCGGTCCCTTCGCCGGTCCCATGGTGGTGTCGATGCGTCCGTTCAAGCCGGCGGATGCGATCCGCGCGGTGCAGATCACCTCGCGCTATCCGGCCGTGCACGGCGCGCCCGTGCATCTCGGCCATCCGCATCTGATCGGCATCAAGGACATCGCCAAGCCCGATTACGGCGATCCGGTGCCAGTCGCCGACGACGAGATCCCGGTGTTCTGGGCCTGCGGCGTGACGCCCCAATCGGTCATCAACGCTGCCAGGCTTCCGTTCGCGATCACGCATTCACCGGGCCTGATGCTGGTGACGGATCTGAAGAACAGGACCATGGCCGTGATTTAGTGGGCAGTGTTTGCCGCTTCTTCGAGCTTTACCGCATCCATCAATCGCTTCATTCGATCAGCCGAAATTCAGTAGCAAGAGGACTTTGCCATGACGATCACTCGCCGCGACGTATTGTTGGGAGCCACCGCTACGGCCGCGCTCGTGCCGCTGGCAGCGCGCGCACAGACTTCGGAAGTCGTGATCGGCGTGATCTATCCGTTCTCCGGCGGCAGCGCGCAGCAGGGCGTCGACGCGCAGAAGGCGTATGAGACCGCGCTCGAGGTCATCAACAAGAACACCGATTTCGACCTGCCGCTGGCGAAGGGCGAGGGCCTGCCGGGTCTCGGCGGGGCAAAAGTGCGCCTCGTCTTCGCCGACCACCAAGCCGATCCGCAGAAGGGCCGCGCCGAGGCCGAGCGCCTGATCACGCAAGAGAAGGTCTGCGCCATCATCGGTACCTATCAGAGCGCGGTGGCCGTCACCGTCAGCCAGATCTGCGAGCGCTATCAGATCCCGTTCGTCTCCGCGGACAACTCCTCGCCCAGCCTGCACCGCCGCGGCCTGAAATATTACTTCCGCGCCGCGCCGCACGACGAAATGTACTCGGCCGCGATGTTCGACTTCTTCGATGCCTTGAAGAAGAAGGGCACCAAGATCGAGACGCTGTCGCTGTTCCACGAGGACACCATCTTCGGCACCGATTCCGGCAACGCCCAGGCCAAGATCGCCGGCGAGCGCGGCTACAAGATCGTCTCCGACATCAAGTATCGCGCCAACTCGCCCTCGCTTTCGGCCGAGGTGCAGCAGCTCAAGAGCGCCAACGCCGACGTGTTGATGCCCTCGAGCTACACCACTGACGGCATCCTGCTGGTGAAGACCATGGGCGAGCTCGGTTACAAGCCGAACGCGATCGTGGCGCAGGACGCCGGCTTCTCCGAGAAGGCGCTCTACGACGCCGTCGGCGATAAGCTCGAAGGCGTGATCTCGCGCGGCACCTTCTCGCTCGACCTCGCGCAGAAGCGCCCGATGGTCGGCAAGATCAACGATATGTTCAAGACGCGGTCGGGCAAGGATTTCAACGATCTCACCTCGCGTCAGTTCATGGGCCTGATCATCCTCGCCGACGCCATCAGCCGCGCCAAGTCGACCGACGGCGAGAAGATCCGCGACGCGCTCGCCGCCACCGACATCCCGGGCGAGCAGACCATCATGCCCTGGAAGCGCGTCAAGTTCGACGAGATGGGCCAGAACAACGACGCCGACCCGGTGCTGCTGCAATATGTCGGCGGCAAGTTCGTCACCATCTTCCCGCCGCAGGCCGCGATCGCTGAAGCGATCTGGCCGATGAAGTAAGACACGGCGAGCGGGAGCACAGATCGTAGCTCCCGCCCTCATCCTGAGGAGCGGGCGCAGCCCGCGTCTCGAAGGACGAGGGCTGGGCCATCCTTCGAGACGCGCGCGGTGCGCGCTCCTCAGGATGAGGACGTAGTTCGGGGGACAGACTTTTGACAGCCCAAACCATTATCCAAAGTCTCGCGAGCGGTCTCCTCATGGGCCTGCTCTACGGACTGATCGCCGTCGGCCTCGCGCTGATCTTCGGCCTGATGGACGTCACGAACTTCGCCCATGGCGAGTTCCTGATGCTCGCGATGTACCTGTCCTTTTTTCTGTTCGCCTTCTTCGCGATCGATCCCCTGCTATCGGCGCCATTGGTCGCCGCGGCCATGTTCGTTTTCGGAGCGGTGGTCTATCTGCTCGTTGTCCGCTTTGCCATGCGGGCCAAGGCCAATGCCGGCATGGTGCAGATCTTCACCACCTTCGGCCTCGCCATCCTCATGCGCGGCCTCGCGCAGTTCTTCTTCACGCCGGACTATCGCAGCATTCCGCAGTCCTGGTTCGGTGGCAAAACCATCTCGATCGCCGGCATCTTCCTGCCGGCGCCGCAACTCATCGGCGCGCTGGTCTCGATCCTGGCCTTCGCCGGGCTCTATTTGTTCATCCATCGCACCGATTTCGGTCGCGCGCTGGAGGCCACCCGTGAAGATCCCGGCGCGGTGGCGCTCGTCGGCATCGACAAGAATCGCGTGTTCGCGCTCGGCTGGGGGCTTGGTGCCGCGCTGGTCGGCCTCGCCGGAGCGATCATGGCAAGCTTCTTCTATATCTATCCCGACGTCGGTGCGTCCTTTGCGCTGATCGCCTACGTCACGGTCGCGCTCGGCGGCTTCGGCAGCGTGTTCGGCGCTTTCGCCGGCGGGATCATCGTCGGCCTGGTCGAGGCCACCACCGCGCTGGTGCTGCCGCCGTCGCTGAAATCGGTCGGCATCTACGCCGTCTACCTGCTGGTCGTCTTCATCCGGCCGCGCGGCCTGTTCGGATCGATGTGATGGACAAGGATTTTGCCGCGCGGCGCCGCCGCGACCTCATCATCGCAGCGGTGCTGACCGCCCTGGCGGCGCTCGCTCCGCTGTTCATCAAGGACGTCTACGTCCAGAACATCCTGATCCTGACCTTGATGTATGCGGCGCTGTCGCAGAGCTGGAACATTCTCTCCGGCTATTGCGGGCAGATCTCGCTCGGACATGCGCTCTATTTCGGCATCGGCGCCTACACCACCGAGCTCCTGTTCACCAAGTTCGGCGTGCTGCCATGGTTCGGCATGCTCGCCGGCGGCGCAGTCGCGGCCGCGATCGCGATGGGGCTCGGCTATCCCTTCTTCCGCCTGCGCGGCCACTACTTCGTGATCGCGACCATCGTCATCGCCGAGATCGGGCTGCTGTTGTTCCAGAACTGGGAATGGGCGGGGGCCGCGATGGGAATCACCATTCCGGTGCGCGGCGACAGTTGGCTGAAGTTCCAGTTCATGCGCAGCAAGCTGCCGTACTTCTATTTCGCACTGGTGCTATGCAGCCTCGCCTGGTTCGTCACCTGGTGGCTGGAAGACTCCAAATGGGGCTTCTGGTGGCGCGCGGTGAAGGACAATCCGGAAGCGGCCGAGAGCCTCGGCGTCGTCGTGTTCAACTCCAAGATGGGCGCGGCTGCCGTCTCCGCTTTCCTCGTTGCCATCGGCGGCGCCTTCTACGCGCAGTTTCTCGCCTATATCGATCCTGAAAGCGTCATGGGCTTCCAGTTCTCGCTGCTGATGGCGTTGCCGGCGGTGCTTGGCGGCATCGGCACCCTCTGGGGGCCCGTGTTAGGGGCGGTCATCCTGATCCCGATGACGGAGCTGACGCGCTCCTATATCGGCGGCTCCGGCCGCGGCGTCGACCTCATCGTCTACGGCACGCTGATCGTGTTGATTTCGCTCGCCCTGCCGCAGGGTCTGGTGAGTCTGTTCTCTCGTGCGAAGCGGAAGGGAGCCACGCGATGACCCCGCTGCTTGAAACCCGCGGCGTCTGGCAGCGGTTCGGCGGCCTCGTCGCCAACAGCGACGTCTCGATCTCGGTCGGCCGCGGCGAGATCGTCGGCCTGATCGGCCCGAATGGTGCCGGCAAGTCGACGCTGTTCAATCTCATCGCCGGCGTGCTGCCGCCGACGCAAGGCTCGATCTGGTTCGACGGCGAGGATGTCACCAGCATGCCGGCCGCCGAGCGCTGCCAGCGCGGCGTTGGCCGCACCTTCCAGGTCGTCAAGAGCTTCGAGACCATGACTGTTATCGACAACGTCATCGTCGGTGCGCTCGTGCGCAACACCGTGATGCGCGAGGCACGCCGCAAGGCGCATGAGGTGCTCGAATTTACCGGCCTTGCCGCGCGCGCCAACGTGCTCGCGAGCGACCTCGTGCCGGCCGAAAAACGCCGCCTCGAAGTCGCGCGCGCGCTTGCGACAGAACCGAAACTGCTGCTGCTCGACGAAGTCCTCACCGGCCTGACGCCGACCGAGGCGCAGACCGGTGTGGCGCTGGTGCGCAAGGTGCGTGACGCCGGCATCACCGTGCTGATGGTCGAGCACGTCATGGAGATCGTGATGCCGCTGGTCGACCGGGCCATCGTGCTCGACCTCGGCAAGGTGCTGGTCGAGGGCAAGCCCACTGAAATCGTCCGCGATCCCAAGGTGATCAGCGCATATCTGGGAGATCGTCATGCTGTCGGTGCGTGAAGTCACGACCGCCTATCAGGGCCTGGTCGCGATCTCCGCGGTCAGCATCGAGGTCGCCAAGGGCGAGATCGTCTGCGTCGCCGGCGCCAACGGCGCGGGCAAGTCGACGCTGCTCAAATCCATCGCCGGTGCCGAGCGCCCGCGTTCGGGCACGGTGACGTTCGACGGCAAGCGCCTCGACGGCATGGCGCAGCATCACATCACCGCGACCGGCATCGCCTATGTGCCGGAGAACCGCCGCCTGTTTCCGCGCCTCTCCGTGCGCGACAATCTGCGCCTCGGAAGCTATCTCTATCGCGGCGAGGCCGACCGCGAGAGTCCGCTCGATCTCGTGTTCCAGCTGTTTCCGCGTCTCTCGGAACGGCTCGAACAGCGCGCCGAGACGCTATCCGGCGGCGAGCAGCAGATGCTCGCCATTGGCCGCGCGCTGATGACGCGCCCGCGGCTGTTGATGCTGGACGAACCCTCGCAGGGCATCATGCCGAAGCTGGTCGACGAGATCTTCCAGGCCGTGAAGCGCATCCGCGATGCCGGCATGACCGTGCTGATCGTCGAGCAGCGCATGGCGGAGTGCCTGGAGATCGCCGACCGCGCCTACATCCTGCAAACCGGCCGCGTGCTGATGCAGGGCGCAGCAAACGAGATCAAGGGCAATCCGGACGTGCGCAAGGCGTATCTCGGGCTGTAGCATCGCCGCGAGCACAGTCGTCATCCTGAGGTGCGCGCTCTTGCGCGCCTCGAAGGATGAGCAGCAAGCGCCTGTAGCCCATCCTTCGAGGCTCCCGGGGGGGGGGGGGGGGGGGGGGGGGGGGGGGGGGGCGCCGCGGGGGGGGGGGGGGGGGGGGGGGGGGGGGGGGGGGGGGGGGGGGGGGGGGGGGGGGGGGGGGGGGGGGGGGGG
>NZ_JBVVPL010000082.1:0-10340 GCF_055807615.1 Bradyrhizobium sp. MV1.5
GGCGAAGACTCGTGGTTTCCAGCTTCGCGCCACAACTTCTCCCTGGGGTAATGGGTCCTGGCTTTCGCCAGGACGACGCCTGAGATTGGCGCCGCAGTGTGCCTCTTACGGCCTACTGCCCCTGCTTGATCGCCCAGCTCACATTCACCGTCACCGCCAGCGTTTCCTCGCCCGGCGCAACGGCCGCGCCGCCTGCGGCCATGGGAGCTGCGGCCATGCGTCCCTTGAACAGCGGCATCGGGGCGCCGCCTTCGGACACGCTGAGCGGCGCGCCGAGCGTGACGCCGGTGGCCTTGGCGTAGATCTCCGCTTTGCGGCGGGCGTCTGCGACAGCCTTCTCGCGGGCATCGTCGAGCAATTTCGAGGCCTGCGTCACTTCGAAGGAGATGTTGCCGATATCGTTGGCGCCGGCGCCGACCAGCGTGTCGATGATGGCGGCGACCTTGGTCACGTCGCGGATCTTCACGGTGACGCGGTTTGAGGCGCGGAAGCCGACCACGGGCGAGGCGCCGGTGGATTTGTTCTGACCGTATTGCGGCTGCAGCGACAGCCGCGAGGTCTGGTAATCCTTCTCGTCGATGCCTGTGCCCTTCAGCGCCAGCAGCACCTTGCCCATCGCGGCGTTGTTGGCGTCGGAAGCTTCCTTCGCAGACTTGGCGTCGTTGGCGACGCCGGCGTCGATCTGCGCGAGATCAGGCGCGGCGGAGATGGTGGCCTCGCCGCTCACCGAAATCGCGGACGGAAAATCGTCGGCGAGCGCGGGCGTTGCCAGCAGTGCGGCGGCAAAGGACGTAACAAGGGAGGTCATCAAAAGGCTGGCAGGCTTTTTCATCGGTCTCACTTCAGCGGCACAAAAACATTGATCACGAGCTTGTCCTCGGCCGTCTTCAGGGGATCGGTGAGGTACTCCTCGATGAAGGTGTCTTTGGCTTCCAGCTTCTTGTCGTCGAGGTGATTGGTGATCGCCTCATAGGTGTTGTCCATGTTGTCGTAGGAGCCGCGATGGACGAATTTCAAGGCCTTGCCTTCCGGCGATTTGCCGACGCTCATGTCCTTGGGCAGGTTCTTCGGGTCCTGCTCGACCGGGATCTCGGCAAGGAAGGTGAAGCCGGTATCGTCGGTCGAGGTGTAGACGATCATCGAATTGCCGGCGGGCTTGATGCCCTGCTTGTCCAGAAGTGTGTTCAGCGCCTTGAACGCGTTGATCAGCGTGTCGAAGGCCGAGTCCCAATTGGCAGTGCCCTTGACCATCACGACCTTCTTGGGCTCGAGCGTGGTTTCCTGGCCGAACGGATCGGCCGTCTGCACGGGAGCCGGCGTCGCGGCCGCAGCGGGCGGCGGAGCGGCGGGGCTGGGTGAGGCACTGGCTGCGGGCGAGGGCGCAAGGGGCGTTGCAGGGCTTGGCGAGGCGCTGGCCGCCGGCGATGGCGTGGCCACGGGTGCGGCGCTTGCCGCCGGGGCGGGCGAAGCCGAGAGGGCCGGCGAGGGGCTCGCTGATGCGGCCGGTGCCGGGCTCGGCGTTTGGGCCAGCGTGGCGGACAGACCAAACGACAAGGCCGCTGCCGGGATCAGCGCGGCCAAAGCGAGACGACGAAACCTGAACATTTTTATTCTCCCCAATAGCTTATCCGCCAAGGCCTTACGTCCCCGAGGCCTTAACCCGGCCGCATGTCCCGGATCGCGCGAATTTCGCGGTTCTAACACGCGAGCGCCGAATTCGTCCCATGACAGATGCGTCATGGCAGAGGTCTTGGCACTCGGCGGCAAATCACTGGCCAAGAGGGCCAAGGATCGCCATATAAGGCAGGCGAAATTCGGGAATTTTCATGAGCGCGCTGGCCAACCACGCATTTGCCAAGATGAACGGCATCGGTAACGAGATCGTCGTTGTCGACATGCGCGATTCCGCCTCAAAGGTGACCCCGGACGATGCCCGCGCGGTGGCATCGGCGCGTGGCGGCGTGCGCTACGACCAGCTCATGGTGCTGCAGAAGCCGCGCTTCGACGGCACCGAAGCGTTCATCAGCATCTACAACAGTGACGGCTCCGAGGCCGGCGCCTGCGGCAACGGCATGCGCTGCGTGGTGCGGCGCGTTTTCGAGAAGACCGGCCAGAGCAATGCAACGTTCGAGACGGCCGCGGGCCTGCTCAACGCCTGGCAGGGTCCGGCGCCGGATCTTTATACGGTGGACATGGGCGCGCCAAAATTCGGCTGGCAGGACATTCCGCTCGACCAGGAATTCCGCGACACCCGCTACATCGAATTGCAGATCGGCCCGATCGACAATCCGATCCTGCATTCGCCCTCGGTGGTCAGCATGGGCAATCCGCATGCGATCTTCTGGGTCGATGACGTCAACGCCTACGATCTCGA
Source organism: Bradyrhizobium sp. MV1.5 (assembly GCF_055807615.1). Taxonomy (NCBI): domain Bacteria; kingdom Pseudomonadati; phylum Pseudomonadota; class Alphaproteobacteria; order Hyphomicrobiales; family Nitrobacteraceae; genus Bradyrhizobium; species Bradyrhizobium sp. MV1.5. The sequence continues at coordinate 2,375 of NZ_JBVVPL010000082.1, forward strand.
GCGTTTCGGTCCGCTGCTGGAAAACCATCCGATCTTCCCCGAGCGCGCCAACATCACGCTCGCCCATATCGTCGATCCCCAGCACATCACGATCCGCACCTGGGAGCGCGGCGCCGGCCTGACCAAGGCCTGCGGCTCGGCCGCTTGTGCCACGGCGGTTGCGGCCGCACGGCTGAAGCGCGCCGAGCGCAATGTCGAGATCACGCTGCCCGGCGGCAAGCTCGGCATCGAATGGCGCGAGCGCGACGATCACGTGCTGATGACGGGCACGGCGACCTTCGAATATGAAGGCAGTTTCGATCCCGCGCTGTTCGCGCCGGTCGGGTAATGACCGTCGACATCGTCACCTTCGGCTGCCGCCTCAATGCCTTCGAGGCCGAGGTGATCCGCCGCGAGGCGGAAGGCGCGGGACTCTCCGACACCATCGTCATCAACAGCTGCGCCGTCACCAACGAGGCGGTGGCGCAGGCGAGGCAGTCGATCCGCAAATTGAAGCGCGAGCGGCCGGGAGCGCGCATCGTCGTCACCGGTTGCGCGGCGCAGACGCAAACCGGCATGTTTGCCGAGATGGCCGAAGTCGACCGCGTCGTCGGCAATGACGACAAGATGCGGTCGTCTGCGTGGCGCGAGGCGCGTGCGGCGTTCGATCTCGGTGCGAGCGAAAAAATAGCCGTCAGCGACATCATGGCGGTGAAGGAGATGGCACCGCATCTGATCGACGGCTTTGCGAGCGGCCTGCCGCGCGTTTTCGTCCAGGTGCAGAACGGCTGCGACCATCGCTGCACCTTCTGCATCATTCCCTATGGCCGCGGCAATTCGCGCTCGGTGCCGATGGGCGCCGTGGTCGATCAGGTCCGGGCATTGGCCGCGCGCGGCCATGCCGAGATCGTACTGACGGGCGTCGACCTCACCAGTTACGGCGCTGACCTGCCGGGCACGCCGAAACTCGGCATGCTGACGAAGCAGATCTTGCGGCATGTGCCTGAGCTGAGGCGCCTGCGCATCTCTTCGATCGATTCGATCGAGGCGGATAGCGACCTGTTGGATGCCATCGCCGAGGATTCACGGTTGATGCCGCATCTGCACCTGTCGCTGCAGTCCGGCGACGACATGATCTTGAAGCGCATGAAGCGGCGGCATACGCGCGGCGACGCCATCGCGTTCTGCGACCAGGTCCGCCGCCTGCGTCCGGACATCGCGTTCGGGGCCGATATCATCGCGGGCTTTCCGACCGAGACCGAGGCGATGTTCTCGCGTTCGCTCGATCTGGTCGAGGAATGCGGCCTGACGTTCCTCCACGTCTTCCCCTATTCGCCGCGTCCCGGCACGCCGGCCGCGCGAATGCCGCAGGTGGCGGGTGGTGCAATCAAGGAGCGTGCGAAACGACTGCGCTCGGCCGGTGAGGCCGCGCTTCTGCAGCGGCTGCAAGCCGAGATCGGCGCCACGCGTGAGGTGCTGATCGAGGGCGACGGTCAGGGGCGGACGGAGCATTATTTGCCGGTGGCGATTGCCGGCGAGCGTATCGGCAGTGTCGTGCCGCTGCGGATCGCCGGTCGTGATGGCGCGCGGCTGACGACGTAATTTGCCGTCATTCCACAACTGCATCCCCAACGTCGTCCTGGCGAAAGCCAGGATCCATTACCCCAAGGAGAGGTTGTTGCACGCAATTGCCAACTACAAGTCTTCGCCAAACTGAATTCGGTGGTTATGGGTCCTGGCTTTCGCCAGGACGACGGCGGAGGGCGCAGCGCGGCCCAAAACGCATACCTTAAGACGCGCGCACCTGCCAGAACCGCAGCGTCCGCCGCGCATTCTCCGGGGTCATGCGCGCGTAATGGCTTTGAGCCCGTGCGATATCGGGCGGCTTCATCGCGCCGGTCGCAAAGCGGCTCTGAAGCACGGCGGCGGTGGTTTCCCAGCTGAGCTGCGCCGCCTTGCACGGCACCAACAGGCCGTCCTCGCGCAGGCTTTGCATCAGCGGGCGTATCACTTCGACGGTCGATCCCGACAATGCGGCCAATGCGGCCACCGCTTCTTCATAACGCCGCTGCGTGGCGTAACCGAGCAGCGTCGCTTCGTTGAGCTGGCCGGCCGCCTTGAGGCCTGCGACGGCGCGCTTGGCACCTTCGAAATCGCGGGCCCCCGACATCTCGCGCTCGACACCGACGGTGACGGCGGCGATCGCGGTCTGGATCTCCTCGAACAGGTGCGGCGGCGCGCGCGACAACAAGCGGGTCCGCACGGCATCGCTCGCCGAGCGCAGCAATTGTCGGCGCAGGTCCGACGGCAGATCGACGCGGACGCCGACGCTGACGGCGAGTTCGGGATCGGCCTCGGCCTGTCCGACGATGACGGCGAATCCGTTGCCGGAAACGCGCGCGCCGGGATTGGCGGCGAGCCGCCGGCTGACGCTGGGATAACGCCGCGCCAGCAATGCATCGGTGACGATCTCCTTCAGCCACCAGCGTCCGGCGACCGCGAGCAGATGCGGCTCGCCCTTGCTCGATGCGATCTGCACCAGCGCGCCGTCATCAAGGCGCGCGGATTCCTGCAGCACGGGACCGGCGATGCGGATCTCGTCATTGTTGGCGAGGCGGCGAATGACCGACGGCGGTGCCTGCGCGATCGGCGCGAGCTGCGCGCTGATCTCGGCGAGCGCTACGCGCGCACCCATGTCGGCGATGGCGCGGAGCTCGATGGTGCCGATCAGGCGATCGAGCACGTCGTCGAACAGCGCGATCTGCTCGTCGTCGAAACTGCCGGCGGAGGACAGGAACAGGTCGGTGACGCGGCGGGCGGTTGCCAGGCCCTTTTCCGCCGAGCCAGTCCGAAGCGCGGACTCGACCTCGTCGATGATCGATAACTCGGCCGTGGACATGACGCGCAGCTCGTCCTGAGCAGATTGACGGAAGCTTGTTCTAAGCAACAATTATCATTAGCGACGAGCACTGAACGTTTCGTAAACTATAGGGAGCGTGGCGGGCACTGTTCCTCATCCTGGGGAGCCCGCGAAGCGGGCGTCTCGAAGGATGGCCGCGAGCGAGATGCGGGCCTTTCATGGTTCGAGACGGCGCTGACGCGCCTCCTCACCATGAGGGGCGAGCAGTTGGGCTACTCCCCGTTCCACCCGCAGGCGCGGAGCCGCTCGTGCATGTGGGGCGGGGCCGGCGCCACCACGCGGACCGGCTCCTTGTTGCGGGAGATCGGCACCACGATCTCGCGGGAATGCAGGTGCAGCTTCGGCTCGCCGAAGCGCGGGCCGTTGCCGTAAATGTTATCGCCGAAGATCGGCCAGCCGGTCGCGGACGCATGCACCCGCAATTGATGGGTTCGTCCCGTTACCGGTTCCATGGCGAGCCAGGTCAGGCCGTTACCCCGGCCCATCACCTTCCAGTTTGTGATGGCCTTCTGGCCCTCCGGGTCCGGCTTCTGCCACCAGCCGCGCTCGGCGTTCAACCGCCCGAGGGGCATGTCGATGGTGCCTTCGTCCTCGGTGGGGCCGCCCTCGACGATGGTCCAGTAGGTCTTGCCGATCTTGCCATGCTTGAACAGCAGGCCAAGCGAGGCCGTCGCCTTGCGATGGCGGCCGAGCACGAGGCAACCGGAAGTGTCCTTGTCCAGCCGGTGGGCCAGCACCGGCGGCCGCGGCAGGCCGAAACGGAGCGCTTCGAAGGAGGTTTCCAGATTGGCGCCGCCCTTGGGACCGCGATGCACCGGCAGGCCGGCCGGCTTGTCGATGACCAGCATCAATCCGTCGCGATGGAGCACGCGCGCGAGGATTTCATCGGCGGTCAATTCGGGAACATCGAGCAATTGCAAGACTTTCGTTCTCGGCGAGACTTTCGGTCAAGACTTTCGTTTGGGAGCCGGAACGGCTAACACACCGCCACCATGAACGATACCACCTCCGAGACCCCCAAGCTGAGCTGGTGGCGCCGCCTGTCCGACGGGCTGAAGCGCACCTCGTCCTCGCTCGGGACCGCGGTCGCCGACCTCGTGACCAAGCGCAAGCTCGACCGCGCCATGCTCGACGACATCGAGGACGTGCTGCTGCGCGCCGACCTCGGCACCTCGGTCGCGGTGCGGATTGCGGACGCCGTCGCCACGGGGCGCTACGACAAGGCGATCTCGGCGGACGAGGTCAAGGACGTCGTCGCGACCGAAGTCGAGAAGGTGCTGGCGGCGGTGGCGAAGCCGCTCGAGATCGACGCCGGCAAGAAGCCGTTCGTCATCCTCGTGGTCGGCGTCAACGGCTCCGGCAAGACCACGACCATCGGGAAACTCTCGCAAAAATTCGCGTCCGAAGGCCGCAAGGTGATGCTGGCCGCCGGCGACACGTTTCGCGCCGCGGCGATCGAGCAGCTCAAGGTCTGGGGCGAACGCACGAAGACGCCCGTCATATCAGGTGCGCAGGGCTCGGATTCGGCGAGCCTCGCCTTCAACGCGCTGACGGCCGCGAAGGAGCAGGGCATCGACGTGCTCCTGATCGACACCGCCGGGCGGCTTCAGAACAAGGCCGAGCTGATGAACGAGCTCGAAAAGGTCGTGCGCGTCATCCGCAAGGTGGACGCGACCGCGCCGCATGCAGTGCTGCTTGTGCTGGACGCCACCGTCGGCCAGAACGCGCTATCGCAGGTCGAGGCCTTCCATCGCACCGCCGGGGTCACCGGCCTCGTGATGACGAAGCTCGACGGCACCGCTCGTGGCGGCATTCTGGTGGCGCTCGCAGAAAAATTCAAACTGCCGGTGCATTTCATCGGCGTCGGCGAAGGCGTCGACGATCTCGCGCCATTCACCGCGCGCGATTTCGCCCGCGCCATTGCCGGAATCGAAAGCTGAAGAATGGACAAGACCCAGCCGCACCCGCTGTTCAAGCTTGCGACCGAGCTCGGCCCGCTGCTCGTGTTCTTCTTCGTCAATGCGAAGTTCAATCTGTTCGCGGCAACCGGTGCCTTCATGGTCGCGATCGTCGCGGCGATGATCGCCTCCTATGTGGTCACGCGCCACATTCCGATCATGGCGATCGTGACAGGCGTCATCGTGCTGGTGTTCGGCACGCTGACCCTGGTGCTGCACGACGAGACCTTCATCAAGCTCAAGCCGACCATCATCTACGCTTTGTTCGCCGCGATCCTCGGCGGCGGCCTGTTGTTCGGCCGCTCCTTCATCGCCGTCATGTTCGACCAGATGTTCAATTTGACGCCGCAGGGCTGGCGCATCCTGACGCTGCGCTGGGCGCTGTTCTTCGCCGGCATGGCGGTGTTGAACGAGATCGTCTGGCGCACCCAGAGCACCGACTTCTGGGTCAACTTCAAGGTGTTCGGTGTCACGCCGATCACCATGATCTTCGCCATCGCCCAGATGCCGCTGACCAAGCGTTATCACCTCGAGCCGGCGTCGCTGGAAGCCAGCGAGGCCGAGGCGGGGGATGTGAGGAAGGGGTAGCGCTCTCTCAGCTCGTCATTGCGAGCGAAGCGCAGCAATCCAGAATCTATCCGCGGAGGGATGCTGGATTGCTTCGTCGCAAGGGCTCCTCGCAATGACGGTGGCTATTTCAACGCCCTTTCCATCTGCGGCAACAGCACCGTCCGCAAATTGTCCGGCGTGATCGGTCCCACCAGCTTGTAGACAATGGTGCCTTCGCGGCCGACGACGAAAGTCTCGGGCACGCCATAGACGCCCCACTCGATCGAGGCGCGGCCGTTGGCGTCGACGCCGACGTGGCCGAACGGGTTGCCGTAGCGCCCCAGGAAGCGCCGCGCATTGTCGGCGGCATCCTTGTAGTTGATGCCGACGAGCTGGAAGCGCTTGTCTTTTGCCAATTCGGTCAGCAGCGGCGCCTCGTCGTGGCACGGCACGCACCAGGACGCCCAGACATTGACGAGGCTGACCTTGCCCTTGAACGCAGCAGGATCGAGGCCGGGGATCTGCGCGTTGTCAGCCTGCAATCCCTCGAGGGGCGGCAGCGTGGTCTGCGGCGCGGGCCGTCCGATCAGCGCGGAAGGGATCCGCGAGGGATCGCCGCTGCCCAGCCGGAACCAGAACAGCAGCGCCAGGCCGATGAAGGCGATCAGCGGCAGCACCATCAGGAAGGTGCGGCGCTGCGGCGGAGCGGACGTCGATTGCTCGCTCATGCTCGATCTCTCATGGCCGATCCGTCGCGCTACGGCCGGAGCGGCGGGTCACGCCGCTGCGCTCGAGCTCGCGCAGGCGCTGTGTCTGGCTCCGGTAATCGAGCACGATCCAGCCGATCAGGATCACGACCACGAGGCCGGCTGCCGCATAGGATGTCACGATGAAGGACGCGTAGGGGCCGAGCGACATGATCATGCAGCCCCCACTTCTTTTGACGTGCTGCCTTCACGCGAGCCGGTGCCGACGTCTGAAAACGCCACACGGCTCGCCTGCATCATCTGCAGGGACCGCACGCGCCGACGCAAAATTTCGTTGCGCATCGCAGCCAGATGCAGCGTGACGAACAGCAGGGTGAACGCGATGGCCATCACCAGCAGCGGAATCAGGAATGATTTGTCGAGCGACGAGCCGCCCATCCGCATCACCGAGGCCGGCTGGTGCAGCGTGTTCCACCAGTCGACCGAGAACTTGATGATCGGCAGGTTGAGCGCGCCGACCAGCGTCAGCACGGCGGCGGCGCGTGCCGCGCGGGAGGGCTCGTCGACCGCGCGCCACAGCGCCATCAGGCCGAGATACATCAGGAACAGGATCAGCACCGAGGTCAGCCGCGCGTCCCATTCCCAATAGGTGCCCCACATCGGTCGGCCCCACAGCGAGCCCGTCAGCAGCGCGAGGAAGGTGAAGGCGGCGCCGATCGGGGCGGCCGCTTTCGCGGCCACGTCGGCGAGCGGATGCCGCCACACCAGCGTGCCCAGGGAGGCAATGCTCATCACTCCCCACACGAACATCGACAGCCAGGCATTGGGCACGTGGATGAACATGATCTTCACTGTCGCGCCCTGCTGATAGTCGTCGGGCGCGGTGGCGGACTGATAGAGCCCGATCGCGAGCAGGATGATTGTCGCGGCCGCAAGCCACGGCAGCAGCCGCGCCGTCAGCGCGAGGAACCGTGTGGGGTTGGCGAGGTCGATCAGCGTCATGGTATCCTGATAATCACAGGTAAGCGCTCACGCAATCAGCACGAATGTCCGCAGCGAAAGTTGATCGGGGTCAAGGTCAGTCCAGTCCATCTCAGTCCAGTCCATGCTTCAGGCTCGCCGCGGCCGCGAAGGGGCCGATCACGAGGCTGACCAGCGACAGCGCGCACAGGATCGAGAACGGCGCGCCGAACGTCATGGGTCCGACGATCACCGCCTGCGAGGCCGCGACGCCGAAAATCAGCACCGGGATCGACAGCGGCAGCACCAGGACCGCCATCAGCAATCCGCCACGATGCAGCGTCACCGCCAGCGCCGCACCGATCATCCCGGTAAACGTCAGCGCCGGGGTGCCGGCGAGCAGCGTCAGCGCCACCGCGCCGGTCGCGACCATGTCGAGGTTGAGCAGCAGGCCGAGCACGGGGGTTGCGACGATCAGCGGCAGGCCGGCGGCCAGCCAATGCGCCAGCGCTTTCGACGCGCAGGCGAGTTCCAGCGGGGTCCGGCTCATGGTGATCAGGTCGAGCGAGCCGTCCTCGTGGTCGGCCATGAACAGCCGGTCCAGCGTCAGCAAGCTCGCCAGCAGCGCCCCCAGCCACAGGATCGCCGGCCCGAGCCGCGACAGCAGTGCCAGATCCGGCCCCACCGCAAACGGCATCAGCACCACCACGGTCAGAAAGAACAGCACGCCAATCAACGCCCCGCCGCCGACGCGGAGCGCGATCCGGATGTCCCGGCGGATCAGGGCAGACAGGGCGGTCATGCCACTGCTCCTAGAGGTGAGGAGGCAACGTCGGCCGGGTACCCCGTGCGATCTGCGCTCCCTCCCCCCTTGTGGGGGAGGGTCAGGGAGG
>NZ_JBVVPL010000083.1:0-10261 GCF_055807615.1 Bradyrhizobium sp. MV1.5
CACCGAGACCCCGCGTTCCCTGACAAGCTTGACCGCCTCCACCTTGAACTCTCGACTGAACTTCCGTCTCTGCATCATGAAGAAGCATCCGCCGAATCGACGTAGATTGTCGCGCCGACCTGCACGCGACGCAGGACCTGCCGGTATCCACCGGCTCTCGCCTTATGAACCGTCTCGATGGCTGGAGGATCCTCTGCACCAAAGATGAGGGCCTCCGCGAGGACGCGGCCGGTCATCGTGGACGGTCGCGAAATGCCAAGCAGGCTGAGCACCGTCGGCGCAAAGTCGCAGATACCTGAAGGTACATGCGATTCCAGGCCGCTTCTGATCAATGGGCCCGCTAGGATGCCGAGCGACGACATTTCCTTGGCGTGCAGCCCGCCGTGCACACCGAGCCCAACCGGCGAATCCGGGCTCCAGCAGCGGCCGGGAAAGCCAAAGGAATCGAGACCATCGTCTCCGCGAAACGAAAACAATATGTCAGCCGACCGGGGATGATCGGCAAAGACCAGATGACGGGCAAGGCTACCTGGGGCGATGCCATCCTGCCCGCTCTTAGCCGCCGTAAAAACCGGTCCGCACCAAGGGCGTTCCATCATTGCCGCAACCGAGCGGCTGATGGCGCGGTCGGATGGCTCCGTCAGGTAAATGGCGCCAACCTGACCCGATATGACGACGGCATCGATTCCCGGTCCTGGCACTTGGCCACAACGCATCCCAGCCGCCTTCAACGTGTCCAAGAGATCAGCCTGCGCGTGCACCGTGACATGGCCATGATCGGATGCAACGATAAGATGCACGCCCTTGGGCGCCCCTTCAGATTCCCACCAATCAAGCACCCGGCCGAACTGGCGGTCGAGAAAGCGGATCGCCTCCAGCGTCGGCGTCGCGCCAATTCCGCAATAATGCGACGAGGTATCGGGCTCGCCGAAGGAGAGAATTGCGACATCGGGCTGAATTTGAGGCCAGACCTCGTCGAGCAACGCCGAAGTTAGAAAGGATTGAGCGGCAAGATCCGGCGTACCGAGAGGTGTCGGCGCGGGCGTCGGCCCAAGCAGGGCCTCGACCCTTTCGAGCATTGCGGCCGACGTCGCGACGCGAGCGAAATGACCCGAGAGCGTCACTTGGCTCAGGGATCGAGCCTTGTGGTTCAGCATGCGAGTTGCTCCGGCCGAATTCGAGGCGAGAACCGCAAACGTCTTGCCGTTCGCCGCGAGTATCTCGCCCAGCGACGGCGCGCCGACCAGATGGCCGCCGCTCGCGGCATCGAGGTCCTCGACCAGGCGGTCGTCGCTCGTATCGATCAAGCGCGGCGCTGCGGCCACGCGGTCGAGAAACCTGTTGCCGACAATGCCATGACGATCCGGCGTCGCGCCAGTGATGAGGCTGGTCAGTGAAATCCGGTTCTCGCTGGGATAGATGGTGCGCTGCCGCGCTAGCGTAGCACCGCGGCGCTTGAGTCTATCCAGGTTCGGCGTTAGCGATCGACTAATCAGATCGGGCCGAAGCCCGCCAAATAGCACGATGACAACGCGGTTTGGACCTGATCGATCTGACATAATGGCATGCTCGCTTAGCTATATGTTTCAAGGGTGCCCGCGGCTGCTCACTTGAAGCGCCGCGACAGGCTGGGTGAGACTATGCCACCGACACTTTCGCCGTCCATGTGAACCTTTCCGTGATCCCATCGCGACTTTCGCCCAAGATGCGAAATCGTGCCGCGATCATCACACATGACAGCCGCTTCCGGACACAATACCTGGGTCGATTGTCCTGAAGACGCACTCTTTGCCTTTAACGTCCCTCGCAGAGCACTGTCGTCCCGATGATGCCTTCTCTCGCCAACTCTGCAACACCGCTATTGGAGAGCTCGAGAAGGCCAGTCAGGATCTCGCTATTGTGCTGCCCCAACGTCGGCGCCGCCGCACGAATGGTATAAGGTCCGATCCCTTCGCTGGCCGTGGCGGCTACTATAGCCAGTTATCTTCGCCCGCGCATCGAAAGGAGCCGCCGGCACGAACTGCGGATGTCGATTGCCGTACTTTTTCGGCGGCATAAGGTCGATCGAGTGGATAGTGAGCCATGGCGCCGCAAATGGGAGCATGCATTCGATCTGGGCACGGTCAAAAAGCTGCCCTTGCCCGGCATCACGGGCGCAAATCAGCGCGATCAGAACCGCGGCGCAGCCGTTCAAACCGCCGATAGCATCTCCCAAGGCAACATGGCTAATGACGGGCGGCATGTCGGAGTTTCCGACTACTCCCGGCAAGCCAGAGCCCTGTTCGAGAGTCGAGCCGTAAGCCCGACAATCGCGATAAATGCTATCCGCGCCAAACGCGGACATCGACAACTTAACCAGTCGAGGGTGGAGCTTCGGCAGTTTGGGGCGGAGCTGATCGGCGATGCGCCGCCATTGTGCCCGTGCCGCTTCGTCGTCCTGGGCAAAGGCGGTGGCGATGCATGCGGAGACCACACGCCCGCCGCTGTTGCCGGCATGCGCCAGCGCGTTGCGCATGAAGTGGACGCGGCAGCATTGCCAGGAGGCGTTGAGAACCTTTCCGACCGTGGCCTTGATCCCCTCATGGGCGTCGGAGACGACGAGCTTGGCGCTGCGCAGGCCGCGCCGCGCGAGCTTGCGCAGGTCGCCGTCCAGAACGTCTCGGCCTCGGACGGGCCGATATCCATGCCGAGCACCTCGCGCCGGCCATCGCTGTGACGCCAACCGCGATGATCACCGCGATCGGGACGATGCGCCCGTTTTGGCGCACCTTAGGTCCCGTCGATCCACAAATACGGCGAAACGCCCTCGATCGGTCGATTGAGGAAGGCCTTCACCTTGTCCTCGATCTCGCCGCACAGCCGCGACACCTGGTACACACGCAAGCTTGACGGGGCCGCAACTAAGGCGGGCGGCTATTGTCTCAGCAGAACGCGGCCGGCTTTTCCGAGCATGCAGAGTGAAACACACATCTCAAGTGAGGTGGTAAAGCAACAGTTATTTGGCCAGCGGCCGCTTTGGCTCCAGGAATTGGACGATCTACTTGAAAGGAGGCAAATGACTTCGATTCTCTAGGTTGCGCTCTTCCGGATCGAAGCGACTGCTGACCGAAAACCTCTCTTTAAGTCGAATCTGACTTTACTCTGCGCAACTGCACATTCTCACCAAATCATTGGAATATGGCCCCATAACGCCCAGGGGTGTGTTTCGCCGGAAAGTAACGATGTGCAATGACGGTTAGGGACCTCGCCCGGATAGCTCAGCGTCTCGATGCGCAGCATACCGTCTTGAGCTTTCAAGTCGAGGCAGCCGGCGGGCCGCCCCTCTGCCTTGATCTTTGCAACAGACAAGATCTCCTACGTGACGCCAATGAGGTTTTTCCCTCGCTAGGTTATGCAACTGACGCGCGCTTGCGGCCCGAAATTTTGTGCTCCGCAATCGCAATTGGCTTATGATGCGGGGACCGAGCGCGCGTATATGGGCCGCATATTGTCAGCAGCACGAGAACGCCGGCCCACTAATGTCGTAGGTATCCACTTGTCGAATGTTCGCTGAGCCGGCCATGGATGCGGCTCGTTCCGGCCTGCAGACGTAATGCCTGCGTTATCACCTCGAGGAGGCATGGCTTTCAGCGGACCGAAGCAGTCTCATTGGGGGCCCGAGATCGGATTTGGCAACCGATGTTCGATTCGACAGTCGCGATAGTGTTCCAGATGCATCCGCAAAACTGAACGGGTCGGCCATGGCTTTTCCAGGAACTCCTTTCGTTCCTGCAGCCAAAATGCGTCAGACAGCATGCGCGGCCTGAGAGTCTCGAACGCTGCCTCTGTTTCTTCGCCTAATATCCGCCAGAGGCTGGTTCCCGATAGGTTGTAATGGTCGTGGAGGCAAAGAGCGACCTCATGCAGGTGGCAAATGAAGCAGGAATCGATGACGAATGAGCGGACGAGACTGATATCGTCAACAAACGTCGTCGGCGTGATCCCCGTCCGAACAAAGGGCTCGAGACTGTACCCTCGTTCCTTAAACAGAGGCGAAAAGCTGCGGCCGTCGCCGAAATCCCGTACGAGCAATTTTTTGGGACGGCCGGCCCCGTCAAACAGCACCAGACTGTTTTGCTGATGTGCCTCAAGGGCGATTCCGTAGAGCAGATACATGGCGAGTGTCGGCGGGATGACGGTCCTTAAATAAGAACGGAAGAAGGCCTCAACGGCTGCTTCGGTCTCATTGCCGGTCCTACCAATTAACTCACAGACGAGCGGACGATCATCCATCACGCCTTGAGCTAAAATTGCTGCAACGGTGATCGGCAATAGCCCATCACTTCGCGCCAGAGGGCGTGAGCTCCGGTAAACAACCGACAGAAAGCGTCCCCGATGCTCGTCTCCTGTCACAGGATCACGCAGGATAGCTCCCAATTCTTCCGGGAAGATCTCGAGATCGGCAGCAAGATCCTTATCTTTCGCCAGAATATCGGAAATTAGGGTACTGAGGCGTGGCCCCATGTAAATTGACTTAGCTTGCAGACTGCGCTCTTCGCTGGTCATCCATATGGCCACCGGTAGTTTGATAAAGGGCTTCGGTTCCTTAGCGTCAGGCAGCATTGTGCGAAACGACATTGAAGGTAGTGTCATGATCTCCGGGCCCTCCGGGTCGAGCACTCCAGAAGTTATCTCCGCTGAAAATTCACGGCGAACAAACTTGTCAAGGTGCCAGCTATGTACGGGTAAAGGCACCCAGTCCTGCGAGGACTTTCCGCGCTTACTCAATTCATGAACCCAGTCGTGCCAGAGCTCGGGGAAATGTTCTGAGAACCACTCCGAATAGCTCTTCACATGCGGCATCTGCTCAACATAGCACCATTCTTTGCGCAGCGCGGCGACTCGGACCAAAACGCGAGCACCGAATTCAGGCGACAAAGCCGCGACGTCTTCGGCTGACAGGCCGGACCTTGCTTTCCATGCCGGGTAGAACGGGTGCCCTTCCAAAGCCCCCCACTGGTCAAGGGTTATTGCGGCGACATGCGGCGGCAGGTTCTTTTCTAGATATGCGAGCAAACTCCCCGCACCTGTTCGGGCCAATTTACTTCTTAGCTCGTCGCTCCAGTGTTCCCGGTGCCCTCGCGCCAAAGCGTCGTTTCGCATGCTATTCTCGACGTCGCGTATGAAATGCTCAACGCCATCAGATGAGGGCGAGATCGACAATTCAGGCACGATCCGGCCCATCAGATCACCGGCGTCATCGATTCTAAGGGAAACGCCCGCCTCATCCACCAGCTCGAGCGCACCACGGTTTTGCAATGTTCCGAGAGGTGCCCGGCGCAACTCAGCAAAATACAGTACACGGCGTGTCTGCCAAAGCGGGAGCCATGCTCGCTTCCCGCCACACGCCCACAACAATGCGTCCGGATTGAGAAGACGTTCGGCGAAGAGGCACCGGATCAATCGGTTGAGCGCATTGCGCGATGCGTGTGGCAACAGTTTTGCGGTTCGCGGCTGAGCTGCGACACTTACGCAGGAAGACGCTTTCTCGATCATCAGGCTTTTCTCCGGGCGATTGGCTACAAATAGGACAGCGTCCAAGGCGGACCCACCGCCAACGTTGAAGGCGAACTGTAGGTGTCTTGATTTTGGGACTACAGCTTCAAGGGGCGCGACGGCGAGAAGCTAATGCCGCCGACAGGATATCTCTCCTGTGGCAATGCTTACTAGGTGATGGGTCTGAACATGGCTTCCAAGTTTCCTGCTTAGGTCGGTTGTCTCAGCCGCGGATTAATATCATCGTATAGGTCTAGGTTAGCCTACCAGATCCGGTTGGCACGATGCCCAGCCAAGCCGCGTTCTTGCGGGTATTGCCGAGGTACACTTGCTGCCTGCCGGCGCCAAACGATAGGCGGCAAACAGATCCCACTGGCATATGGCTGAGTGTTCGATTGTAGGTCGATGCGAGCTTTGGCACAGCGATCGTGATTGCTGTTTGGGATCTGATGGCGGCCGCGGCGCCGGTGTCCATGAATAGCACTTGCAGCCGATGACCGTCCGGTGCGGACGGCATGATCCCTGGAGTTTGCGAGGTATTTCTGGCCTGCGCTGCCCGTGCGGTCTGGACCAAAAGGACCGCCAGAATCAAGATAGGTCGTAGCTTGGGCTGTGCCTCTTTGAAAGATGGCCTAGGCGATTGACATTTTGAGCGCACTGGGTCCGGACGTGCCTGAAGCGGGCCCCAAGCATCAAGTTACCGACGATTACTTCTCAAAGTGCTCCGACGAGCGATTAGGTGAGTTGAAGGGGATAGACAGGATGTGCACTGGTCAGACGGATCACACTCGATTTTCGAGCTCCCAAGCGACGTAAGGATGCTCAAAGCCACATTCATTCCGCATGGCAGATAGCCCGAAGCGCTGATGCTCTCAATTGCGATAGGCATGGGAACGCAGCGAGCCTATGACCTCAATCACGCATTCGATTACGCGCCTTCCGTGACCGCTCATTAGTCAAATGTCAGGTCACCAAAAAGGCCAGGTTAAATTAAACTCGATCCAGCTCGCAGCCCTCACGCATTTACCTTCCGTGCAGCAAAAGGTCTAATAGACGCTGCGACCTGAGCATCTATAAGCCGCCCTCGCCATAGCGAACTACTAACACAAGTAGGTTGGCCGGCGGAACGAGGTCTGACACTCTCCTGGGAGCCGTGTGCGCAGGCAAATGGTTTTCGCAGGCAAATCAAGGTCACAGCGAATACAGTCGACGCTGTTCAACCCTAATAGTTCAAGACAATACACTCAATACAAGCTGGATTCAATGCAGCGGCATTTCCATGTTGAATGGGAGCCTACTATTTCCAACGCTCCGAGAACACATGGGGTAACCCTAATGCAACAGATCACCGGGATCTTTTCTGGCACACGGTGGCGAAGCCATTTCGAAGTCGCTGAGCGTGCAAGCCGCACTGCTGGCGGGCTTGATCAGCTGAATGTAGGCAAGGACGATAGCACCATCTTACCTATGCATAACGACATCGCATTTGTCGAAGTGGTCCACGGTACCATGCGACTCGGCGCCTACTGCGTACCTGTGAATTGGCATTACACGGCGTCCGAATTTATTCTCATATCACACGACTGCGGCACATCAATGCTTATTGGCCATGCGGATCTCTTGCATCAGTTGCAGCGCCAATTCCGAAGAGCATTACTGCGCTGAGCATCTCGACACCACCTGAAATAGTCGCGGCCTACAACATTGACCCCAGTCGCCTGTCAAAGCCCACGTTCGCCCTCGATTTCGAATGCTGGCTCGCCGAGCAGCCGCACTATGATGGGCCGGCAGTATCCCAGCCCATGAGCATGATCTACACATCTGGCACCGGCCGCCCTAAAGGGGTACGGCGCACCGCACCGACGGCTGAGCAGACGGCCGCGCTAAACGATATGCGCGCAATGATTTATGGTACTGGGAAGCGAGCGCTGTTGCCGCGGCCACTTCATCACTCCGCTCCGCATTTTTTCATATTCACTTGAGCAGGCTTGACGGGGCACTGGTGCTGATGCCACGTTTTGTGGCCGAGGGGTTTCTTCGACTCGTCGAAACTCATAAGATCGACACCGCACTTGTGGTCGCCACTATGTTCAATCGCGTTCTAATGCTTCCTAAGGTTGTCCGAAACAAATACGACTTATCTTCATTACGCCATGTCGTGCATGTGGCGGCTCCCTGCCCTCCTGATATCAAACGCGCCATGATCGACTGATGGGGACCGATCAACTATGAGTTCTACGGCTCGACTGAAGCAGGCGTGGTGACGTTTGCGACCCCTGGGGACGCATTGAAGAAGCCCGGCACGGTCGGTAGACTTTCGCCCAAACGCGCCGAAATCGAGCGCAGCGGATTCATCACATGCGGGGACGTTGAATATATCGATTCCGATGGCTATCTCTTCCTCTGCGATCGCAAGCACGACATGGTGATCTCGGGCGGAGTCAACATTTACCCGGCCGAGATAGAGGCGGTGTTGCTCGGGCTGCCACGCGTGCAAGACTGCGCCGTGTTCGGGATTTCCGATGAGGGATCTTGGTGCTGATTGGAGTGATCGAGCCCCGGTCGGGAGCTACACTGGACGTGCCTGAGATTCGGGAGGGGCTGAAGAGCTCTCTCGCTGGCTTTAGGACCCCCAAGTATCTCGAGGTCAGGACAGATGGCTCCCGCGCGAAGACTCGGGCAAGGTATTCAAGCGCCGCTTACGCGAACGGTATGGGAAGCACTCGGGAAGACAAATATAAACCGGCGAGTAACAGAGCGTTCTTGCGCTCGGCAGGATCGCTAGTTGAAAAAGTCAGCAATGGACGGACCGCTCTCGGTGATTTTTCGCAACGGGTGCATGAGCCGTGCACTTATGCGCCGAGAGCAGGTTATTTATGCCAAAGAAGCGCGCAGTTTCGTCTCTGGAGAGGCACGCCTCAGACGTTCCCGCGACGCAACCACAGCCCGCCTTCGGAGCCCAACCGATCTACGCCAGTTCGCGTGTAGGCTTTGTTTCGCTGGGTCGGGGCGGTATGCAAGCTGTCGAGCATGAGCCTCAGACGTGGCCCGGACGGTGTGCAGAGACGCCCGACTGCATCCAATGCTAGGAGGCGCGTCGTCCTTTGATGCATGGAACGAGAAACGTTAGAGCGTGATTGTCTGAGGTCAACTCGGATCCGTTCCCAAATCAGGCCAGTTCGCGGTTCAAGATGCTGACCCTGCCGGCGGTGCTCATCCTGTGGGAAGTCTTTCGCTTGAATTATGCAAGCGGGCAGGTTCTTTATCGCCCCGAGAGTTCGAACGAACGCTTGATAACCCGCACGATCCGATAAGTCTGGGCGAACGCGCGCTCAAATAGCGATAGAATAGCGGGTCTCCGGCACGGACCGAGGGGGCGACTCGGATTAAATATGCAGATGGCCCTCGATCGTCTATGGAAGAACAGTGTTGCTTGCTTCGTTTATTGCGCAATAGCTAACGATGAAGCAAGCGCGATCTAATGAAGTCACAGGACGTCGAAAAACAGATCGCTTCCGAATGGGAATGCGTTACTCGCTGGAAGCGTCTACGCGGTCTTACGCTCCGAAAGCGGACATGCCCGGCGGAGAAGATATGTCCCGTACTCAAGCAGATTTAACAAATGTCAGTTATCGAAATTGCTGCTTACAAAAATCGCGCTTTTTTTCTTGGTCCTAGGGCAATGTCCAGTTCGATTATGGATGAAAGTTCGACAACCGACCCCCGACGCCGGCCATTCTTTGCAAGCGCATATTTGAGCGCGTGCCGGCGCGTCAAGAACACACCCCCGAAAGCTCCGGTCTCTGAGCGCGCAATCCAGTTGCCCCGGCAGTTCCTACCAACATAAATTATGGGCACATCACAACTGGAGACGCATATTTCGGAGTAATTCTTTGTCATAGAAGTTGTACAATGTTCCGCATGATGGCCAACAGGGCACACTAAACGACCCGGCGACTTAGTGGCCGGACGTAAACTGATGAACCGGGTGTGAACCGGACTGGCCGCGGTGCCATTTGCATTGATTGTTGAATACAGTGAACACGATTGGAACTGGAGCTACTGCCACCCAAAGCTAGTTCAACGAGGGCCGAGGCATTTTCAGATAGCCCTGCGGTGACCGTCACTCTGAACTGCACAAATGCTCAGTACTCTCTGGCAGAGCTCCGTCGCGGCACCAATTTTTTGGGGCGCCAACCGTGCTTCCAGGTTGTCATATGGGAGGGCTCGTCCTCAGTCATCGCATATTCCAAAGTAATACTCCTTTGCTGCGGTTTTTGAGCGGATTGGACCGGAGAAGCGACACGAGTTCGAACACAGAACCTCACCTGGTCTCCCCGGAGCGCTTTCCGATCGTCACGGAAGCAAGCGCGACTCATCCTCCTGATTCTTGCCTAGCCTCGTTCCTCGCCTCGAAACGTAACCGTGATAAGAGTCGGCGCTATTCTGATTCACGAAGAGCGCGCCGCGCGCAGGCCGTGATTGACTATCGACTACATTAAACAGGCGAGACACTACCTTTTCTAGTGGAGAGACAATTCTGCACATGAAGCTAAAGGTGTGAAAGCGCCGAGGGTACGCGGGCTGTGGTCGAGTAACTCAGCCATTTGGCTTTCGCCCTCACAGATCCGGGCGGGCGGCTTTCCCGTACCCGGCTGTTTCCGAGGGTAACCCGCGTCATCTCCGCGCCTGCGCCCAAGTGCGAGTGATGCGTGAACGGGCAGAC
>NZ_JBVVPL010000084.1:0-10193 GCF_055807615.1 Bradyrhizobium sp. MV1.5
CTACCCTCCGAGCCAAGGGATAGCACAAGGCTGTTTCTACCCCGCACAGGCGCGCCATCCCCCTGGACAGTTTTTTAGGATGTCCCGCTCTGCCTTCAGCTTGTTGACCTCGCGCCGCAACCGCTCGATCTCTTGCTGCTCAGGCTTCATCTGCCCGTGGCCGGGGAAGGCCTGCACTGGGGCGGAGCCGAACTCCTTCACCCATTTGAGCAGCACGTTCTCATGGACGCCCAGGTCGCCGCCTGCCTGCGCCACCGAGACCCCGCGTTCCCTGACAAGCTTGACCGCCTCCACCTTGAACTCTCGACTGAACTTCCGTCTCTGCATCACCTACCTACGGCTTCATGAAACACCCAATCTCGGTGTCCATCAAACCGGCAGCAGCTCCGCTTCTTCGAACGGATATCCAGATCCCGAAGCAAGGGTTCCGGCTAAGCCGTCCCGAAAAGTTGGTCCTGCATGCATTCCGTGCGCATCGGCGTTCGGCGGAACACTCATCAGATCGCTGTGGCAGCCGTGGGCCGCCTGCCACCTACTGCTGCGCGCGACATGGCGACCGGCTGATTGGCAGACTGTGTATGAACGTGGCGAGGTAGCCCCTTTGCCGCAGCGCGCCTTAACCGAGCCGAGGATCCCTGCTCGATCGATCAACGTCAGAGCTTTCTAACTGATCTCAGACAATGCTCCTTCCTGCGCTCAAGTCGCGGTGATATCGTCATCCACGCATTCTGCTGCGGCGAGACGTAGAGGCCGACCACATCGCGCACCTTGGCCGCGAACGCGGGTCGGGACCGGTCCCATCCGATGAGGCTGCAAACTCGCCAGTGCGCCCCCTTTGCCGCTGCCACGCGAGCTCCAGTGGTCGATCCTTTAGATAGAGAAAGCTCCCCAAAGTTCATGCGATCGTGGTCTCGATTCTGGAAGGCGGCCTGGCCTCAGAATTTCCGCCTTAGTCCGCGCCACATTGATTGATGCTCCGATTCCAAGCGCGCGTCAGATCAACCGTCCATTGGAAGCTAAGAACCTGATCCTCAGGCAGGGAACTTTGGTCTGCGCCTCGCTGATCCCGGCGCGGGCCAACCCAGCGCGCAAGGCGCTTCAGGATGAGCACGAGAGGTCGTCCAAAACCACTTGCGAGTCGCAATGCTCGCTCGAAGGAAAGCAGAAAGGATGTGTTCGGCTATAGCTCTGCAAGGGCGCGCCCGCAAGCCATACCGGCGGAGCAGCAGGAGAGAAAACGAGCAAAATTAGCTCACGATGCGGGCCAATCGAAAAACACTACTCCGAACCTGAAGGGTTAACTCAGGTCGTTGCGCAAAGCTCACCCGCGATCAGAGGCATCATTTCACCTTTTGCTTTGTTGTGTTTAGCTCTGTCCAGTTGAAAACCGTTTTGCCGGTAAAGCGACAAATTGGGATCTCAGCGCTCCCATCGACCTAATGCAAACGTCTTATTGTGATAATCTGAGCAAGGCGCGCACATCTCTTTACTGGCACACCGATTGCTGAGTGGCAGTGGGGGGCTTGACGACCATCTCATTCGCCACCCCAGACAGAGGCTTCTCAAATGAAACTTGGTCAGAGCAATGTCGATACGACAGCTGCCATAGGTGCAGTTGCACAACCTGTTAACACCGTCATGACTTTCCTTGAGGGCGCTCGCGTCATTACTGAGGATGAGCTGCAAGCGAACAACATAACGCGCCATCGTGTCACAAACTTCTACCGCGAACAGATCACTAACAGCGGTCATTACGAACAGTTAAAGCACATCGTGGAGCCCTCATTGAGGGAGCTAGAGAGTCCGGGCAGCCTGGATACCAGCGGCGAGCACGACAACACAGTTGTGCCTGGGCTTCAGCACAAGTACGCACAGACCGGACTATTGCTGGTTACTGACCGTTGCGCTTCATATTGTCGTTATTGCTTTCGCAAACGTCTTGTTGGCAGAGACTCAGATGAAATCGCACCTGATTTTATTCGACTTGCGCATTACGTTGAGAGTCATCCTGAGATAACGAACGTGCTGTTGTCGGGAGGTGATCCTTTCATGCTCAGCACCGCTAAACTCGACAAAATCATCGATTATCTGCTGCCGATCCCACATCTGGAGTCAATCCGATTCGGCACAAAAATGGTGGCTTTTGCTCCAAAGCGTTTCGAAGATCCTGATCTATCCGCTTTGCTTCAGCGAATTCGTAGGGCGGGTAAAGCCGCGGTGATCGTGACGCATTTCGATCATATCGGTGAAATCTCGAGCGCTGCAGAGCGCAACATTCGTTCTTTGTCTGCACAGGAAGTCCAGTTCTTCAACCAATCCGTGCTTCTAGCGAGAGTAAACGATAACTCCGAGATCTTAGCGGAAACGTTCGGAAAATGTCATCAGATGGGTGTCCACCCTTATTATCTTTTTCAAAGCAGGCCGGTGAAAGCTGCGTCGCATTTTCAGGTTCCACTGCGTCGCGGACTAGAGATTGTCCGCGGCATCAATCAACGTCTCAACGGCCTCCAAAAGACATTTAGATATATTATGTCCCATTACACAGGAAAGATCGAGATCCTAGACATTGGAGCCGATAATCGTTTGTATATGCGCTATCATCAGAACAAGAATCCTGAGAAGATCGGAAAGCTTTTCTCCCGAGCATACCTCGAAGGCGCGTGTTGGCTAGACGACTTGGAAGCTTAAACTCAAGAGTCGCGCAATAACGTGTCGGTGGAGGGTGTACTATCGGTTGTCTTAAGAACAGGGAAGATCGGTCGCTAGCAGGAGAACTGGAGTGCCAAATGACACTGAGAGCGAACAGCGGCAGATCGAGCGCTAGGACTTGCTAACCAAGCACCGCGCCATGAAGTCGGCCTTCTCGAGAGGACTGGTCTGAAGAGAGATGTAAGGGCTTCGCGCCCGTATGGGAGTTCGCGGAATTTAGATCATATTGCGTGCTCTGAGCACGATGAGTACCTCTATTTCTTCGAGTCCCGTCGCTCCGACTGTTGTGCCATACTATCCTTCCGACTTACTGCATTCAACGACCTCAGGCCCGCCAAGCTCAGAGCTTGGCACCGACCGGAGCTCTGTAGTTTCCTGCTCTTAGGAGTAGCGCCCACACTTTCGCGAAAGCGATATGCGAGCGAGACAGGTACCAGCATCCGCGACTTGCGAGTCAGCATCTGTTTGAGCGAAGCCCCCTTTAATACGCCAGGTTTGCGCGCCCGCTGCACGACAGCGCTGCTGCCGATGATGAAGAGGGCCGGACGTGCGTTCGCCCATCTTGGATGTAGTGCGAGCTTCTGCCTGCCCGCCCGACGGCCTTTTAGGGCGTCAGACCGAGCCAGGCGCCGAAGTCGCGTAAGCATGCGGTGAGGCTTTCAAACCCACAAATTCTCCTCCGACCTGGCGCCCACCGGGATGTCGGTGAGGCGTGAGAGCCCGCGCCACATGACCGTATTACCGGGCGGCGGATCCCTGGCGCGGGCGAGGTAACCAGGTAACCGCCGAGCCGGGCAATCTTGATCAGATAGTGCGAGAGCGTTTTCCGTCTTTCTTTTGGTTTGTCCTTGACGAGACGATCGAGCATGCCGATTTCAGTCGCAGTCAACGCGAGGGTTGGCGGCGCGTCTGGGCCGGAACGGTTGAGCATCGTCATCCAGAAGAGCCACCAACTCAGGATGCGAAGAGCGAGATCAGATTGCTCAGACGCTGGGCGGTCCTGAGCTTCGACTCCTCAGCTTCGCAGCCCGATTTGAAGGTCTTGTGAAACACCTCGATCTTCCATCACAAACCATACCAGTCCAGCTTCTCAATGGCGTCGGTGCGGGCACCAACAGGCAGGTCGGTGATCAGCTTCCAATCGATCTTCTTCCTGTTTTTCGCGTCCCGCGCTCTTCGGCATGGATCACCGTCAGGGTCAGGGCGGGATAGCGCTTCTGCTTTCCAATCGGCGGTAGGACGCGAATCTTGCGATAACTGATCTCAAGAATGGCCTTGGTCGGGATAGCCGTTGCTGTCTCTGACTTCGATGCGATGGAGCCTTTTGACGGCGACCTCGTCCATTTCGTCGGCGATCGTATGATCCCCGTCTCCAGCCAAGCGGTCGACGCAGGTCCTGATCAGGAAACGGGTTCCGATCTCCTGTGCTGCGCAGAAGAAGCCCGTAGATGTCACTCTCGCGTTCACCAGTATGGATGCATCGTCGATGGGAATCCAGGTCGGATTGATCTTCTTTTAAAGCGCTGCCGTACCCCTGAATTTCCTGCCGATCCAGAGCTTAAGGGCCGCCAACCCCAGCGGTACCCCCTCGGTTGTAACCGCGAGGCTAACGCATCAGGATGCCGCAAACCGTGTCCGATCTGAGGCGACCTGCCTTATCCCGTCCACTCCTTATGCTTCTGGAGATGCCGATCACTTCTGACTTCTCGCGTCGATAGCTGAACTCGGTTGTATCGTGCAGCACAAGAACGAGACCTTCAGTGGCGGCGGCGCGATCAAGTGTCAATCGGAAATGTCCGGCCAGAATGTCCACTTCACCCGGTCGCTAGAGAAGAAGCGGTAGGCTGCCTTGGTATTCGCCCAATCCTGACAGACGAGCGGAATGCTTTCTCCCATGGCGCATCCGATCTGCGTGAGCAGTTTGCGGAATCTGTCGCCGAGCCGCGCGTCCCTAAACTCGCATCCACTAGTCGCCCGCGAACACGGTTCTAAGCGATTGAGCAGGAGTCTTTTTTCGGATTCGAGGCGGTTTGACATTGCAGAGGATGGGAGGTTGAGGCCGCCAAAACCTGCAATTTCGCTTTTGGATTCCTTTCGCTGCGGCATGATTCTGTGCTGCATCGGAGGGAACGATGCGGCCGAAGAAGCAGAAGACGACGGGATCGAACGATCTGTTCCGGGCGCGGCTGGACCAGATCATCAATTTGAAGCACGAGTTGGTTCTGCTTGCCGGCAAGATCGATTGGGACTGGATCGACGGCGAGATCGCGCCGCTTTACAGCGAGAACGGCCGGCCGGGGATCGAGACCCGCTTCATGATCGGGCCGTTGTTGCTCAAGCATATCTACGGGCTGTCCGATGAGGGGGCGTGCGAGCGCTGGGTCCACGACCCGTATTCCCAGTTCTTCACCGGCGAAGAGTTTTTCCGGCACGCTTTCCCGCACGAACGCTCGGACCTGAGCCATTGGCGCAAGCGGCTCGGCGACAAGCTGGAGCTGCTGCTGGCCGAGAGCCTGCGGGTGGCGCACGAAGCCGGCGCCTTACGCAGCCAGGACCTCAAGCGCGTCACCGTCGACACCACGGTGCAGCCGAAGGCCATCACCTTTCCGACCGATGCCAAGCTGCTTCATGCCGCCATCAAGGGCCTCAACCGCCTGGCGAGAAGGCACGGCGTCAGGCTGCGGCAATCCTATTCTCGCGTGGCCAATGCCGCTGCGATGATGGCGGGCCGCTACGCCCATGCCAAACAGTTCGGGCGGCATCAGCGGCAGTTGCGTATCCTGCGCAGCCGGCTGGGCCGGATCATCCGCGACATCCGCCGCAAGATCGAGGGCCAGCCAGCCCTCGAGCAGGCATTCGCCCTTCCGTCTGGCCGAGCCAGCCAGATCCGCTCCTAGCAGCAGCGCCAGCGCGGCTGGAAGCTCTATTCATTCATGCTCCGGAGGTGGAGTGCATCGGCAAAGGCAAGGCCGCAGCCCCTTACGAGTTCGGCGAGAAGGCCTCCATCGTCACCAACAACCGCCGGGCGCCCGGTGGCCTGTTCGTACTGCATGCCAGGTCGCTACCCGAAAATCCCTACGACGGTCACACCTTGCGGAACGTCATCGACCGCATCGAGACGCTCACCGGATGTCCGACCGAGCGGGCCTATGTCGAGAAGGGATACCGCGGCCACGATGCTCAAATCCACGTCGCGTCTTCATCTCCGGCCAAAAGCGCGGCGTCTTCGGCGTCATCAAGCGCGAGCTCCGCCGCCGCTCCGCCATCGAGCCCATCATCGGCCACATGAAGACCGAAGGTCACCTCGGTCGCTGCTATCTCAAAGGCCGTGCCGGCGACGCCGCCAACGTCATCCCTCTCAGCCGTCGGCCACAACTTCCGCCGCATCCTAGCCTGCCTCAGAGAACCCTTGTGCCTGTTCCTGGTCCGACTATGGCGCGTGCTGGCCGGTCCAGCCCCGCTCAATTCGCCTTCTTAACGGACGACCCACTACTCTCTCGAACAATCCAACATTCACCTTCCAAGGACGGCGAACAGCCTTTTGCCGATCGATCCCTTAATGTCAGCCCCATAGAGCCCCCCGCGAATCAGGTACTCAGAAAGGAATCACAAGTGATTCTTTCATTGAAGTTTTCGCCGATCAGCGGATCAGCCCGAGTGATCAAAGTTATGGGTAATTGAAAGGCGGTGAGGAACGCGTAGTGGTCACTCAGGCATCCTGATACGATTTTCGCCGGAACTTAGAGATCCATACCGTGAAGACCGAGCTCTCCTCATCGCGGCTACAACACCCGCGCCGAAGCCCGGCGCGATATCTTCTCCTTGATCGAGCGCTTCTACAATCAAGCGGTTCTATTCCGCCATCCGGATAACTCGTGCCGAGCGAAATTGAGCTAACGCTTCTGTCCCTAACATAGCGGATATAACGACGTACTCAGTACTCTCGCACGTCGCGGTCCCGAGCAAAGCCCTTCTACCAATGAGAGTCCATAGTCTAGCAAGTACAGTCTCCGCTAGAGCCCGAGTACGGTTATCCGCGCTTCACAACGCCGAGAATTGCGCGTGCCTCAGCAGGTGTGGCGACACTGGCTCCCATGCGCTCGATGATCCCAACCGCATTGTCGACGAGCTCTGCATTGGACGCTAGAACGCCGCGTCTAAGATAAATGTTGTCCTCCAATCCTACCCGGACGTGGCCGCCCATTGCAACCAATTGTCCGACCGTGCTCATTTCGTCGGCACCACAGCCGAATCCGCCCCAAACAGCCCCTGAAGGTAGGTTTTCTCGCATCACCTGTAGCACAAGCGGCCTAGCAGGAGCGCCATATCCCGTACCGAGACAGAATTGAAAAAGCGGAGGTCCCTGGAGCTTTCCTTCCGATAGCAGCTTCTTCGCATTTTCAATGTGTCCGAGCTCGAAGCATTCGAGCTCGGGCTTCACCCCAGCCTCTCGCATATGTGTAGCCATTTCCCGCAAATCGGACATGCGCCCAACATAGATTGCTTCACCGAAAGCCATTGTTCCGCAATCCAAGGTAGCGAGCTCTGGTTGAAGTTCGATTGCGTGAAAGCAGCGCGTCATAGGATTGCAAAGCGTACTTGCCCCGCCGATTCTTATCGGATCAGTAGAAGCAAGCACCAGATCGCCATTCATTCCGCAGGATAAGTTGATGATAACATCAGTGGATGCATCGCGAATTCGCTTAACGACCTCTTGATAAAGCTCAGGGTCATTCGATGCGATGCCAGTAACCGGATGGCGGACGTGAATGTGAACGATCGCTGCCCCCGCTTTCGCAGCTTTCAGCGATGCCGCCGCAATTTCTGACGGCGTCTTGGGAATGCCAGGGTGCTTCGTAAGTACCGCAGAGCTGGCACCCGTTACCGCGCACGTGACGATAGCCTTCTGAGAGGGCGACATCAAAATCTCCGACTTGATATCATGAAGTTAAAACGTGGCAAGGTTTCTGTTTCACTCAGATTACCGGCGGCTGCAAGCGCATACCAGCAGGCGACAAGCTCAGTGCGAGCGAATTGGATTACTATCCGCCGCGCAACCATTAGAGCGGCCCCGCACACGTCAGTTCAGTCGACCATGGCACTTCCGGCACCTCATAAGCGAACATGGCGGGATGCCAGCGATGTTATTGGAATCGCTAGTATGCGGGTTAGCGAGCTGGGGTGAACAGTGGCCCTTAGCGCCAGCGCCTCTGCTCAGTGTCGTAAGCGCCGAGAGTCGGATCGCTCACAGAAACGAGTTCCCGCTTAAGCACTTTGTTGCTGGTTGTCGCTCTAGGAAGCGCCGGAGTGAACGCTATGTAGCGCGGCACTTTGAATGCGGCAAGGTTCGCGCGAGCGTGCTCAAGAATGCGCTCCACCGGCAGATTGGCTGGCGTCTTGCCTTCAATCAACTCGATGTAAATTTTAACCTCCTCCCCTCGCTTCAAATCAGTAACCGGCACGGCGGCCACATCCGCAATCTCGGGAATTTCACGGATGACTGTCTCCACCTCGCGTGCAGCGATGTTCTCGCTGGAGCGGCGTATCATGTCCTTTGTGCGCCCCACCAGCCAATGAAAGCCGAGTTCATCGCAACGCATAAGATCCCCTGTCTTGAACCATTCGCCTTCAAACAAACTGGCATTGGCCTCCGGCTTGTTCCAATAGCCCTCAAAGATGCCGCGTCCCCTCACCCACAGCTCGCCGACTTGGCCGATCTGGGTGGGCGTGCCATCCTCGTTCATCAGCCGGAGCGTCCGAAAGGGTGCGCGAATTCCCACCGAACCCGAGTCGGCTAATTCATCGAACTGGCTGGTCATTCGTGTGCCGAAGCCGATCTCCGTCATCCCATACGCCTCCTCAGTGCGCACCTGAAAACGGCTTCGGAAGTTTCGCACCGTCTCAGGACTCCATCCCCAGTTCAAGATTTGCTTCAGGCATGTCGTACCGTCTGCATCGGCAGACTCAGCGTGTCGAGCTACTAACTGGGGAAATTGACACCACTCGACGCTGTACTGCTTAACCCAGCTGAGAAAGCGCGTCGAGCTTAGCTGCGTAGCTAAGTAGAGAGTACCGCCCTGTCGATACGCCTTAAGAAGATGCAACGGCGGATCGATGTAGAAAAATGGCTGCGCAGAAAGATACCTCTGATACGGCTTCTCCCAACACACGGCCTGATAAGAGTAGATTGACCAGTAGTTGTGCGTCAACATGCAACCCTTCGGAAAGCCCGTTGTCCCCGAGGTATATTGAATGTTCAACAAATCGTCGGGGCGTATATTTTCCTCCACCGAACATCCTCTGACGCCCTTGAGTAATTTCTGCAGAGTAGTAGCGGTCCCGCAGGGTGACTCTCCGACGAGAATTATTCGCTCCCGTGCGATATCTCGGGGCCATGGCTCCATCGACGAGAACACGGGCCATACCGTCTCATCGACCACAGCAAACTTGGCCTGTGTATCACTGAGCACGTACTCGACTTCCCGAGGCGTGTAGCGCATGTTGATTGGGACCATCACCGCACCAAGCTTGGCGATCGCGAACCATAGGATCGGGAACTCGATGCGGTTGGGTAGCATCACACCAATGCGATCGCCCTTGCATACCCCAAACGCGCGCAGTGCATGTGCATATATGTTGGATGATTGATCCATCTCATCGTAGGTTGCGCGCTCGTCACGATCGAAGACCTCAATAGCGACTGTTGAGCCGTGTGTTCTCGCCCGCATCGAGACTAACTGAGCGATCGTGGTCGTCTCGTATGCGGCCTCCAACCGTTCAATCTCCTGCCCGACATTTGCCACGCGCTTCTGCAGTTCGACCCACGTAAATTTTGCATCGGTCATCATGATAGAAACCTTCTCACCGGAATAGGACTCTTGTGCAGAAACGGGGCGCCGCGATCTACTGAGGCGTAGTTGCGCGCTTGGACCAGATGCCGAGCAAGCAAGACTAACGCGGCTGCTTGTCGATGCCTCGACGAACTGGATCCATCAACAAGTCCGCTCTGGGAGGCTTGAGACCTAGCGCCGCGCCGCTCGCCATCTGCTTCACAATAGTGGCACGTGAGACGCGTGCAACCTCGCTTTTCATTGCTGCCCCCTCTCCAATCGTGAGCTGCATCATATCTGCACACGAATTCAGTCGTACACCATCACGCGAGGATCGAGACACTACCTAGTCTGGTGGGAATTCTCTATTGGATAGTTAAATAAGCGATGTTGGCACGAGGCGGATCGCTGTCGAGTAAGCAGCTTTCCCGATCCAGTTAGCGTGAGATCCCGAAAATGGCTTACGCGGCGTACCGCATCCCGCGCCTTTGGCGACGCGCGCAGGGATGACGCGGCATCGACTCGCTACGTGCTTGCGGGCTACCGATCCATCACTGCGAAACTTTTCGCGTCCAGTGTACGCATACGATGAAGACCGCCAGATTGACGCATGCGCGCGGGCAGAGCGAGCTCTATGATCGGTTGGGTGAAGGT
>NZ_JBVVPL010000085.1:0-9728 GCF_055807615.1 Bradyrhizobium sp. MV1.5
ATGGCTCGGCCTCTCCGCGGAGGCGGCGTGATGCGCCTCGCCCTCACCCACACACCTCTGTCATCGCCCGGCTTGACGGGGCGATCCAGTACGCCGCGGCCTACCTGTTCGATCATGACCGTCCCGGAACACTGGATCGTCCGGTCAAG
Source organism: Bradyrhizobium sp. MV1.5 (assembly GCF_055807615.1). Lineage (NCBI taxonomy): Bacteria > Pseudomonadati > Pseudomonadota > Alphaproteobacteria > Hyphomicrobiales > Nitrobacteraceae > Bradyrhizobium > Bradyrhizobium sp. MV1.5. The sequence continues at coordinate 150 of NZ_JBVVPL010000085.1, forward strand.
CCGGACGATGACAGAGTGCGCGGCGCGCGATGGTCCTTGAAAAAATAGGCGCAACGAAGGATGTTCGGCTGATGTCAACCGCGACCCATCGCAGCACCCGATGACCCTTGCCGCAACCGAGCTCGCGTTTCGTGCTGCCAGCGTCGCGCTGCTGCTGGTGCTAGCAGCGTCATTGCTCTCGGATTTCCGCAATGTTCTGGCAGCCCGGCTCGGTGCGGCCTTTGCGCTCGGCTCGGCAGCGCATGCCGCGAGCTATTCCGTCGGAATATCGTCGCTGGTCCCGGCATGGCATGCGCCGCTGATCGCGGTGTCGACCGGCAATATCGTGGTGTTCTGGCTGTTCACGCGCGCGCTGTTCGACGACGAGTTTCGCCTGCACCGGTGGCACGGATTGACCTGGGGGCTGGTGACAGCCTTCAGCTTCGCCAGCTGTCTCTGGATCGCACCCGGCGGACATGTCCGGTCCGCCGTCACCGCGGTGAACATGATCGTGCTCGGCTTCATTGCGCTCGCGATCATGCAGACGATCGCCTCATGGTCGGCCGATCTGGTCGAGCGCCGCCGCCGTGTTCGCGTCTTCATCATCTGTGCTGCCGCGCTCTATGGCGGATTGAACGCGGTGCTCCAGATCCTCGTCGTCGGCAGCGACGTCGGCGACGTCGCCAACACCGTCAACGCCGGCGTGCTCGCCAGCATCGTTGCGGCTATCGCCTATGCGATGATGCGCGTCGATGGCGCCGACCTGTTTCCAGCTGCCGCGGAGGCTGCGCCGGCGATCACGGCGAGCCAGCCTGCGGCCGACGATGCTGTCGACCAAAAGCTCATCGAGGCCCTGATGCGGCTGATGGCGGACGAACGGATCTATCGGCAGGAGAACATCAGCATCGGCGTGCTGGCGGGCCGGCTGAAAATTCCCGAATACCGGCTGCGCCGGCTGATCAACCAGGGGCTTGGCTACCGCAATTTCAATGTGTTCCTGAACAACCACCGGATCGAGGAGGCCAAAGCCGCGCTGGCCGATCCCGCCCAGGCCGAAGTCCCCGTCATCACCATCGCGATGGATTCCGGCTTCCAGTCGCTCGGCCCCTTCAACCGCGCCTTCAAGGCCGTGACCGGCGTGACGCCGACGGAATACCGGCGGCTCAAGGTGAATGCTGTCTAAGCTTTAGGGCACTGAAATATCGCGGTTATTTCAGAATCGGCGAGCGTCTCGCGGTTTTCGGCTGCGCCGTTTTCCAAATCCGGCGAGCGGGCATCGCGCGAATGCCGCTTCGTCTCCGGCACACGCCTCAAGCCGGAGCAAGCCCGTGACTCGCCGCAAGATCGTCCTACTCGCCGCCACCGTCGCCTTTGCGGGGCTCGCGCTCGGCGCGGTTCGCGCCCATGACGTGCCCAAGGTCGCCACCGGCTTCATCGCCGACGTGCTCTGTTCCGAGACGTTTGTCTCGGGCCTCGATGTCAGGCGTAATTTGACCGAGACCGCCGATGCGATGCCGGGGGCCGGTCTGCTCACCTGGGCGATGGACTATCAGGTCGATCGCGCACGCAAGGACGTCACGGTGACGTTGTTCGGCATTGGCCGCAGCCATGCCGTCTATCGCGAGGGACTCGGCTGCACGCTCGAGCACGGTGCGGAGATTGCCGAGGTCAGGCTGCCGCCGGATGACAGGCAGCCGTCGTTGCTGCCCGAGATTGCCGGCCCCGCAATCGTGTCGCCGCAAAGCCCGGAGCTGTCAGCCGCGCTCGATCATGCCTTCGCCGAACCTGCGCAGCCACCTTACCGCCGCACCCGCGCGATCGTCATCATGAAGTCGGGCCGCATCATTGCAGAGCGCTACGCGGACGGCATCGGACCGGAGACGCCGCTGCTCGGCTTCTCCATGACCAAGTCCGTGATTTCGGCTCTCACCGGGATCCTCGTGCGCCAGGGCCGACTGAAGCTCGACGGGCCCGCACCGGTCGCCGCCTGGACAAATCCGGACGATCCCCGTCACGCCATCACCGTCGATCAATTGCTGCGCCACACCGCGGGTCTGGCGCTCGGCAGCTCGCTTCAGGCCTCGCTCGGCTCCGCCTTCGAGCCGGTCAATCGCATGAAATTCACCGAAGACGACATGGCAGCCTATGCCGCGAGCATGCCGCTTGCGACCGCGCCGGGCACCGTGTGGAACTATCACGATGGCAACACCATCCTGCTCGCGCATCTGATCCGCAACGCGGCCGGCGGCAATCCCGCGGATGCGCTTGCCTTCGCGCGCCGCGAATTGTTCGCGCCGCTCGGCATGCGCCATGTCACGCTCCAGCTCGACGGCGCCGGCACGATCAAGGGGTCGAGCGAGATGCTCGCATCCGCGCGTGACTGGGCGCGCTTCGGTCAGCTCTATCTCAACGACGGCGTCGCCGGCGGCCGGCGCATCCTGCCTGAGGGATGGGTGAATTACTCGGCGTCGGCGACGCCCAATGCCTGGGTCGGCATCGGCGCCGGCTTCTGGACCAACCAGGGCGACAGTTTTGGCGCGACCTTCCGCATCGATCACGGCTGGCCGCGCGATGCCTTCTTCGCCAAGGGCACGATCGGGCAGTACACGATCGTGATTCCGTCGGAACGCTTGGTGATCGTGCGGATGGGCCGCTCGCCGAACTGGCCCCCGGAAGCGGACGGTGTGTTCGATCTGGTGCGCGATGTGGTTGCGGCAACGCGCGAGAAGGGGAAGGTGGTGAGGGGGAATTGAGAAGATAGTGAGGAGTGCGCTGCCTTCCTCCCTTCTCCCCTTGGGGGAGAAGGTGGCGCGAAGCGCCGGATGAGGGGTATCTATCCACGCATCCAAATGAGAGTGGGACTCGCGGAGAGAACCTCTCACCCGGCTTCGCTTTCGCGAAGCCACCCTCTCCCACAGGGGGCGAGGGTGCAGCGTTCGTGGGGAGAGAGCCTGCTACCTCCCCAGCTCCGTCGCCTTCGCTACGTGATCGAACCGCTCCAGCGTCATGATCGCGTCCGCGAATTTCTCCGCGCGCGCGTTCAGCACCGGGCGGGCCAGCGTCAAGAATTTCTGCTGCATGGCCTGGGCATCGGGGAAGGAGGTCGGCTCTCCCGAGGGATCGGCGTAGAGCCGCTCGTGCACGCCGTCGTCCGTCGTGATACTCACGCGCGCGCCGAAGGGATGGGTGCGGCCGATTTCGAGACGATCGTCCTGCACCACGTCGAACTTGTCGGCGAGCGCGTCGATGGCTGCGTCCCCAAGACGGGTGTAGTCGTCCCAGCCAAACGAGCCCTGGTCGAGCGCGAGCGCGCCGGTGAAGAACATCGAGAACTGGCCGCCGACGATCGAGGTCGGGTGCCGCTTGGTCGCGGCGTCGCCGGTGAGCGTGATGCCGTTGCGATGCAGCCCGATCTCGACCCGCTTGACCTGATCGGGCGTCAGATTGTGCTCGCGCCGCATCGCGATCAGCGCGTCGATCGCGGCGTGGGTATAGCGGCAGCTTGGATACGGTTTCACGCCGATCTTCATGGTCTCGTAGGTCCTGCCGAGTTCGGCGACCGCCTTGTCGGGATGCGCATCGTCGGTGTAGCCGGCGAGCAGGCCGTGCTTGCCCTCGACCGATTCCGTCGCGCCGACGAAATCGTTGCGCGCCAGCGTTGCGGCGATCACGCCGTTCATCGCGGCGGCGCCGACCTGGTAGCGCTTGTTCCATGCGCCATTGACCAGGAATTGCAGCGAGCCCGCGGCTTGGCTGCCGGCGACGCCGAAGGCGGCGATGAGCTGTTGCTCGGAGAGGCCGAACAGCTTGCCGGCGGCCGCGGCTGCGCCATAGGTGCCGGCGGTGGCGGTCGGATGGAAGCCGCGCGCATAATGCGAGGTCGGGTCGAGCGCGTTGCCGAGCCGGCAGCAGACCTCGTAGCCCGCAACGATCGCCGTCAGCACGTCGCGGCCCGACGCGCCGACCATCTCGCCGATGGCGAAGGCGGCCGGAACCACCGGCGCGCTCGGATGCAGCGAGGAGTCCGCATGCGTGTCGTCGAAGTCGAGGGAATGGCCGAGCGCGCCGTTGAGCAGCGCCGCGACCGCCGGCGTCCAGGTCTTGCTGTCGCCGAACACGGTGGATTCGCCCTTGGTGTCGAGCGCGAGCGCCTCCAGCATCTTCAGGATCGAGGGCGTCGATTCCGCTTCGCTGCGGGCCCGGATGGCGCTGCCGAGGAAGTCCAGCGTCAGCACTTTTGCCCGATCCTGCACTTCCGCCGGAATATCCTGGAATTTCAGGTTGGCGACATAGGCGGCGAGCGTTGCGGTTTCGTGAGCCATCGTGTTTCCTCGTTTTGGCGCGCAAGTTAGGCGGGCTGATTTGGCCTTTCAAGCGGCCTCGGGGCCGCGGGCATCAGCTATGCTTTGGCTGGCTTACGAGGGTTGGACCGGGATACGCGATCATGGCATTCGCAGGAGAGCTGTTCGACAGGGTCTGGTCGCGAAAGACCCAATTGGGGCTGGCGATCCGGGTCACGGTGGCGGCCACCGGCGCCTACGCGCTCGCCACCGCGCTGCATCTCTTGTTGCCGCTCTGGGCCGTCCTCACGTCCATCATCGTGACCCAGATGAGCGTCGGGCGCTCGCTCAAGGCGACACGCGACTACATGCTCGGCACCATCGGCGGCGCGATCTATGGCGGCGCCATCGCGATCCTGATCCCCTATTCGGGCGAACTGGGCCTGCTGGGTCTGCTGGTGCTGGCCGTGGCGCCGCTTGCCTTTGTCGCATCGATCTATCCGAATCTGAGCTCTGCAACGGTGACGGCCGTGATCGTGCTCGTGCTTCCGTCGATGCATCATGCCGATCCCATGGCCTCGGCGATTGATCGCGTCAGCGAAGTTTCGGTCGGCGCGGTGACGGGGCTGCTGGTCTCGTTCCTGGTGCTGCCATCGCGCGCGGTGCGGCAAATCCGCGCCAGCGCGGCGAAGCTGCTGGAATTGATCGCAGAGGCTTTCACCGAATTGCTCGCGGGCCTGACGCGCGGCCGGGACAATGACGCGCTGCATCGGATTCAGGACGGTATCGGCACCGCGATGGTCGGCATGAATACCATTGGCGCCGAAGCCGAGCGCGAGCGCTCTGCGCGATTGTCGAGCGGGCCGGACACCGGCCCGTTGTTGCGCACGATCTTGCGGCTGCGCCATGACGTCGTGATGATCGGCCGCTCGACCGTGGTGCCGTTGCCGGCCGAGGTGCAGACGCGGCTCGCCGCACCGCTGACGGAAGTCTCGACCGTGATCGCGCGCTTCCTGCGTTCGGCCGCCGCCGCCTTGCGCGAAGGCGCCGGCGCTCCGCCGATCCATCCCGTGCATGTCGCGCTCCAGCATTATGCCGAGGCGGTCGCGGCTGTGCGCCAGGACGGCCTGATCCGGGGGCAGCCCAGCGACACCGCGGAGCGCTTCTTCGCGCTCGGCTTTTCGCTGGAGCAGATGCACCAGAATCTCTGCGATCTCGATCGCGTGGTCGGCGAGTGGTCGGAGGCCGCGGCCGACAAGCCCGCGCGCTTGGCGGAGTGAGCTACCGCCTTTTCAGGCCCTTGCCCTGCATGCGCCAGACCAGCAAATCGATGCGGTCCTGGCCGAAGAACGGCTCGTTCTCGAATACGAAGGTCGGCACGCCCCAATGGCCGGAGGCGGCATGGTCCTTCTCGTTCTCCGTGATCACCTGCTCGTAGCGATCCGGGTCCGCGGTGATTGCGGCATCCATTGCGGCGAGATCGAAGCCGGCCTTGTCGGCGGCGCGCGCGAGATGATCGCCTTCGTTCCAGCCCGCCACCGAGCCGTCCCACAGCACGCGGGCGATGGCGTCGGTGAATGCGAGCGAGCGTCCCTCGAGCTGCGCCATGGCACCAAGCCGGGTCAGGCGGTGGATGTAGGGCTGCTCGGCCGCGACATCGAATGTCACCTTGTCCTGCACGATCGGATCGGGCCTTGGAAAGCGGAACGGAATGCCTTCGTGCTGCGCCACGCGCGTGCTGTCGAGCACCACATAGCGAATGAAGTTCGGGCTGGCCTTCTTGAAAAACCCGGGCACACGGACTGCGAGCGGATAGACCGGCCGCAAATTCACCGCCAGATCGTAGTCTTCGACGAGCTTCAGCGTCTTGGGCAGCGCCAAATAGCTGAACGGGCTGCGGAAGGAGTAGAAGAGGTCGACGGAGAGCGTCATCGGGCCGGCTCCGCGAGCCGCCCCATCATGCTGCGAGCCACAAGCTTGTGGAAGGGCGTGATGAACGCGAGGTAGGTGCGGCCCAGCAGATTGTTGGTCCGCACCAGCGTGGTCAGGGTGACGTGGCGCAGCACCGCTTCGCCGGCCACATCGACCACGATGCGGAAGTCGAGATGAGAATCGTCGAAGCCCGCCACCAGCTGCTCCGGCGTTTCACTTAGCACCGGAAACAGGCCGATCAGGCCGCCCGGCGCCGGAGCGCCCTCGCCCGATGTCTTCAGGCCGAACGGCGTCACGAGGATGTTGCGCAGGCGTGTCAGTGCACCGATCCAGCGTGGTCCGTGCAACACCATCCTGGTGCAGGCCTCGCGGGCATTCACCGGTGCTGTGCCGACCTCCACGCGAAAGGCATCGATGAATTGCGCGCCGGCCAGCAGCGCGCCGGCGTCGACATCGGGGGTGACTTCGCGGACGATCCCGTTCATCCCGCCAGTTTGCGCGTCAGCATCCGGAAGCGCAAGATCAGAAGTCCGGCATAGACGAACGATCCGATCGACAGTCCGATCCAGACACCGACCGCACCGAGATCGGCGTGAAAGGCGAGCCACCAGGCGATCGGAAAGCCCACGCACCAATAGCCGATCGCGGCGAATACCAATGTCATCCTGGTGTCATTGATGCCGCGCAGTGCGCCGCCCATGATGGTCTGGATCGCATCGGCGATGAAGAAGGTCGCGCCGACCAGCAGCAGCGTCGCGGTCAGCTCGACGGTCGCCATGCTCGCCTCGCCGCTGCCGAAGAACAGCCGTCCGAGCTGATAGCGGCCGAAGATGATCGCGACGGTCAGGGCCGAGACGAACGCGATCCCGATCACGGCTGCGACGAGACCTGCGCGCTTCACCGCAAGCGGCTCACCGCGGCCGAAGGCGTGACCGACCCGCACGGTAGCCGCCATGCCGATGCCGAGCGGGACCATGAACAGCACGGCGGTGACCTGGAGCGCGATCTGATGCGCCGCGAGCGCAGTGGTCGAGATCAATCCCATCAGCAGCGCCGCCGAAGAGAACAGGCCATATTCCAGCAGCAGCGAGAACGAGATCGGGGCGCCGATCGCGATCAGTTTGCGCATCAGGGGCCAGTCGATCCGCCAGAGATGGGCAAGCGGACGATAGTCTGCGAACGGCTTGCGCAGTCCCGCAATGGCGAGCGTGGCGACGAACGTGCCGAGATTGACCAGCGTGGTCGCAAGCCCCGCGCCGAACAAGCCGAGCTCCGGCAGGCCGAACAGGCCGTGGATCAGGGCGTACACCAGCGCGGCATTGACGGGGATCGCCGCGAGCGTGATCCACAGCGGGGCCTGCGGCCGGTTCACCGCACTCATCATGCTGCGCAGCGCGATGAAGCCGAGCGCCGGCGCGATGCCCCAGGCAAGGCCATTCAGATAGCGCTGGGCGAGCGCGGCCGAGTGCGGCGCCTGACCGAGCGCGACCAGGATGTGCTCGCCATAGAGCGGCGAGGCCATCATCGGCAGCGAGATCAGCAATGCGACCCACAGGCCGACGCGCAAGGAGCGGCGGATGCGCCTGACGTCGCCGGCGCCGAACGCCTGCGCGACTAGCGGCGACACTGCCGCCATCAATCCGAGCCCGAACGTGAAGCTGACGAAATAGACCGTATGCGCCAGCGCTGCTGCTGCGACCGCGCTCTCGCCGAGCCGCCCGATCAGCGCGAGATCGGTCGTGATCATCGCGATCTGCCCGAGCTGCGTCAGCATCATCGGCACGGCCAGCCGCAGCGTCGCGACGAATTCGTCGGCGAGAGGATTTGGCGGCACGCCGGCTTGCGGCTGCGAACGAGGCTGAACGGTGTCGAGCATGATCACCCAATAGCATCACCGAGCGACGAAAACATGGCCCTCGTGTCCCGGACGCGCGAAGCGCGAGCCGGGATCCAGAAGTTGCGGGCACGGCTCCTGGCCGCATGGACCCCGGCTCAGCAGCGCATCACTGACGTGCTGCGCTGCGTCCGGGGCACGAGACCATTTTCGGATTGGGAGCCGAAGCGCCTCACCCCTTCCGTTCGGGCACGCGTCGGATCTTCGCGCCGAGCGCATTCAGCCGTTCGTCGATGCGCTCGTAGCCGCGCTCGATCTGGTCGGCGTTGTTGATCGTGGAGGTGCCCTCGGCGCAGACGGCCGCGAGCAGCATGGCCATTCCGGCGCGAATGTCGGGTGAGGTCATCGTCGCGCCGTGCAGCCGGCTTGGACCGGCGATGATGGCGCGATGCGGGTCGCACAGCACGATGCGCGCGCCCATCGCGATCAGCTTGTCGACGAAGAACATCCGCGATTCGAACATCTTCTCGAACATCAGGATCACGCCCTCGCATTGCGTGGCGGTGACGATCGCGATCGACATCAGATCGGCGGGGAAGGCCGGCCAGGGCTGGTCTTCCAGCTTCGGCACGTGGCCGCCAAAATCGTCTTGGATCTTCAGCGTCTGGTTCGAGGGCACGATGAGATCGTCGCCTTCGATGCGGCAGACGATGCCGAGCCGCTCGAATCCCATCCGGATCGAGCGCAGATGCTCGACGCCGGCGCGCACGATGCGAAGCGGCGAACGCGTCACGGCCGCGAGCCCGATCAGCGAGCCGACCTCGATATGGTCGGGCTGGATCCGGTAGGTCGCAGCGCCCAGCGTCGCCGGGCCATGCACGATCATGGTGTTGGTGCCGATGCCCTCGATCTCAGCGCCGAGCGCGACCAGGAAATTGGCGAGGTCCTGCACATGCGGCTCGGACGCGGCGTTGCGCAAATAGGTGGTGCCTTCGGCGGCGACGGCTGCGACCAGCGCGTTCTCGGTCGCGGTCACACTGGGCTCGTCCAGGAACACGTCGGCGCCGGTCAGTTTCGAAGCGCGGAATTCGAGCCGGTCGGTCGCGGTGACCTTGGCTCCCAATTGCTCGAGCGCGAGCACATGCGTGTCGAGCCGTCGGCGGCCGATGACGTCGCCGCCCGGCGGCGGCAGCATCACTTCGCCGCAGCGGGCGAGCAGGGGGCCCGCGAGCAGGATCGAGGCGCGGATGCGCACGCATAGCTCAGGATCGAGATCGGCGGCGCGGATGCTCTTGGCGTGAATATGAAGCGTGTTGCGGGCGGTCCATTCCGCCGCCGCGCCGACCGAGCGGATCAGTTCGACCAGCGTCTCGGTGTCGCGGATCCGCGGCACGTTTTCCAGCGTCACCGGATGCTCGGTGAGCAAGGCTGCCGCGATGATCGGCAGCGCGGCATTCTTGTTGCCGGACGGCTCGATCGAGCCCGAGAGCCGGTGACCGCCCTCGACGATGTACTGGATGGGCGCCACGGGGTTCTCGCTGTCCTGTTGGGTGG
>NZ_JBVVPL010000086.1:0-8724 GCF_055807615.1 Bradyrhizobium sp. MV1.5
ACCCCAGGAGGTGTTTTGGCGCCGACTGCCAACCACCAGTCATCGCATAGCCAACGACGGTGGTTATGGGTCCTGGCTTTCGCCAGGACGACTAAGTGGCGCAGTTTACGCGTAGCAACAATTTTACTGCAGCCCCAGCTGCCCGGCCTCCCAGCCCAGCATCGCCTGCTTGCGGGTGATGCCCCAGTGATAGCCGGTGAGTGTGCCGCTCTTGCCGAGCGCGCGGTGGCAGGGCACGACGAAGGACACCGGGTTCTTGCCGACGGCAGCGCCGACGGCGCGTGATGCTTTCGGGCTGTTGATGTTACAGGCGATGTCCGAATAGGACACCGCGCGGCCCATCGGGATCTTCAGCAGCGTCTCCCACACCCGGACCTCAAAATCGGTGCCGATCATCACCACGCGCAGCGGCTGGTCAGGCCGCCACAGTTTTGTGTCGAAGATGCGCTGCGCCAGCGGTGCGGTACCTTCGTGATCCTCGACGTAAGTTGCGTTCCGCCATCGCCGCGTCATGTCGGCAAGCGCCACCTGTTCCTCACCGGGATCGGCGAAAGCGAGGCCCGACAATCCGCGATCGGTCGCGATCACGATGGCGGTGCCGAACGGCGAGTGATGAAAGCCATAGCGCAAGATGAGCCCTGCGCCGCCGTTCTTCCATTCGCCTGGCGACATCGCCTCGTGGGTGACGAAGAGATCATGCAGCCGGCCCGGACCCGAAAGGCCCGAGTCGAGCGCCGCATCGAGGATGCTCGCTGAGTCCCGCAGCAAGCCCTTGGCGTGATCAAGCGTGAGCGCCTGCATGAAGGCCTTCGGCGTGATCGAGGCCCAGCGGCGGAACAGATGGTGCAGCTCATCCGGGGTGACGCCGGCCGCATCCGCCATCGCCTCGATGGTCGGCTGGGCGCGCCACTTTTCCGAAATGAAGGCGATCGCCCGGCGCACGGAATCATAGTCGCGCATCGCGGCGTTCTGGGAGCCCGGCCCGGCCAGGCGCTGGTCATGTATCGCGAGTGTCATCATGACCACAAATGTAGGAGAGGGCAGGGTGCGAAACCACCCGATTTCCGATCCGCAATCAGGTGACCGGATTGTAGGTCGGACCGCGCCTGGCGGCATTCAATGCCTCAACCAAGCCTTTGTAGAAACTGGATTTTTCGTCCGGTCCCAGAAAGCGGGCGATCTGGATCTGGTGACCTCGCGAGATCAGATAGAGGTGCTCGATGCCAAAATCCTCGTCGATTTCCATGTCGAGCCGGACCCAGAGCGGATTGAAGGTCCATTCGACGATTTGGCCGTGCTGGCTGACGCGCCGCACGCGCAATTCAGATGGCGTGACCACGATCTCCTCGCTGGCCCGCGCCGCGCGGAAATTGGCTTTGAAGGCCCACCAGATCACCAGCACATCGAGGCCGAAGAAGCCGAACACCGGCCACGCGCCCATCATCAGGAAGACGAGGCCGGTGACGAAGCTGACGGCGCTCAGGAACAGCATCACGGCGAGGAAGCCGGTGCGGTTCAGCGAGCGGTGCGGCGTCAGCCGCGCGGAAAAGATCTGAGGCTCGGCCTCGCTTCCAGATCGTTCGCGCTCAATTTCGTTGCCTGTGCTCATCGTCCCTCAGTATATCCCGATCATGGCGAAAATCACCCGCAAGACGGCCCCGCGCAAAACGTCGGTGCCGAAGAAAAAGGCAAAGCCGCTCGCGGCCAAACCGAACGGGCCCGCGAAGAAGTCCCTCAAAGCTATGAAGCCCTGGACGCCGCCCGAGGTCCACGAGGTCTTCAGCCGTTTCCGCAAGGCCAATCCGGAGCCGAAAGGCGAGCTCGAGCACGTCAATCCGTTCACGCTGCTGGTCGCCGTGGTGTTGTCGGCGCAGGCGACCGATGCCGGGGTCAACAAGGCGACGCGCGCGCTGTTCGCGATCGCCGACACACCGCAGAAGTTGCTCGATCTCGGTGAAGAACGCCTGCGCGAGTACATCAAGACCATCGGGCTCTATCGCACCAAGGCGAAAAACGTGATCGCGCTGTCGGCGAAGCTGCTCAGCGAGTTCGGCGGCGAGGTGCCGCGCACGCGCGCCGGGATCGAGTCGCTGCCGGGCGCCGGGCGCAAGACCGCCAATGTCGTGCTCAACATGGCCTTCGGCGAGCACACCATGGCGGTCGACACGCATGTCTTCCGCGTCGGCAACCGGACCGGCCTCGCGCCCGGCAAGACGCCGCTGGAGGTCGAGCTCGGTCTCGAAAAGGTGATCCCGGCCGAGTTCATGCTGCATGCCCATCATTGGCTGATCCTGCATGGCCGCTATACTTGCCTCGCGCGCAAGCCGCGCTGCGAGGTTTGCCTGATCAACGATCTCTGCCGGTGGCCGGAAAAGACGGTCTGATGGCAATGTCCGTCATTCCGGGACGGTCCGTAGGACCGGACCCGGAATCTCGAGATTCCGGGTTCGATGCGGCGCATCGCCCCGGAATGACGAGGATGAGAGAGCGCGCTTTGGAGTGATGTCGTGAGTTCACAAGAGCAAGTTCCGTCATCGCCTCCCACCGCAGCGCCTGCTCCGCAACCCAAGCCCTCGCAACCACCGGCCAGCTCGCTGTGGAGCCGGCTCGCGATTCCGCTGTTCGCGGTGATCGTCGCGCTCGGCTTCGTCGCGGTGGCAACCCAGCGCTTCGACGAATGGGTCGGCAATTCGGTGGTCCAGACCACCAACGACGCCTATGTGCGCGCCGAGCTGACGCGGCTTGCCAGTCGCGTCTCCGGCGAAGTGCTGACCGTCGGGGTTACCGATTTCCAGCGCGTCAAGGCCGGCGATCTCCTGATCCAGATCGACCCTGCCGACTATCAGGCGCAAGTCGCGCAGTCCGAAGCGGCGGTCGCCGCCGCACAAGCCGTGCTCGACAATCTGGCCAATCAGATCGAGCTGCAATATGCGACGATCGCGCAGGCGCAAGCCGCGCGGCTCTCGGCCGAAGCCGTGGAGGTCGAGGCGCGGCAGGAGCAGGAGCGCCAGCAATCGCTGACGCAGACCGAATCCGGCACACGGCAGCGCTTCGAGCAGGCAGTCGCAGGCTATGCCAAGGCGCAGGCCGATGTGCGCGCGAGCCGCGCCGTGATCGCGGCCCAGCAGCACCAACTCGAGGTGCTGCAAGGCACCAGGAAGCAGCGCGCCGCCGATCTCGAAGCGACCAAGGCGACACTGGCGAGTGCGAAGCTCAAGCTCGGCTACACCAAGATATCGGCGCCGTTCGACGGCGTCGTCGGCGAGCGGCAGGTCCAGCCCGGCGACTACGTCAACATCGGCACTAACCTCATCAACGTCGTGCCGTTGCCGAAGGTCTATGTGATCGCGAACTACAAGGAGACCCAGCTGACGCACGTCGCACCGGGCCAGCCGGTCGAGATCACCGTCGACAGTTTCCCGCGCAAGAAGCTGCGCGGCCGGGTCGAGCGCATTGCGCCCGCGACCGGCGCGCAGGTCGCGCTGCTGCCGCCGGACAACGCAACCGGTAACTTCACCAAAGTCGTGCAGCGCATTCCCGTGCGCATCCAGTTCGACGACAACCAGCTGCTGCTGGCGCGGCTGGTGCCGGGGATGTCGGTCGTCACCAGCATCGACACCAAGGCCGGCAATGGCGGAAAATGACGATTCCAGTCGCGGGCCGCTCTCGCGCGGCGGCGTCGCGCAGCAGCCGCTGTTTGCGGTGGCAGCGGTGCTGCTCGGCTCGTTCCTCGCCAATTTCGACAGCCGGCTGACCACGATTGGCCTGCCGGACCTGCGCGGCGCGTTCTCGCTCTCGTTCGACGAGGGCGCCTGGCTCTCCACTGCGGGCATCGGCTCGCAGATCTTCATCGCACCCGCGGTGGCCTGGCTTGCCACCGTATTCGGCCTGCGCCGCGTTCTCGGCATCCCTAGCCTCGTCTATGCCGCGGTCTCGCTGATCATCCCGTTCGTGCACGACTATCCGACATTGCTTGCGCTCAGCGTCGTACATGGCCTCTTGCTCGGCACCTTCGTGCCGGCGACGCTGATGATCGTGTTCCGCAATCTGCCGATCCGCTGGTGGCTTCCGGCGATCTCGATCTATTCGATCCGCGTCGGCTTCGCGCTGGATACCTCGAGCTCGCTGGTCGGCTTCTATGTCGACCATCTCGGCTGGCAATGGCTGTACTGGCAGAGCGTCGTCATCGCGCCCCTGATGGGCCTGATGGTCTATTGGGGCACGCCGAACGAGCCGGTGAATCGCGCTTTGCTCCGCGACGCCGATTGGGGCGGCATGCTGCTGCTCGGCGCCGGCGTCTCGATGATCTATGCCGGGCTCGACCAGGGCAACCGGCTGGACTGGCTGGGGTCGGGGACGGTGATGGCGTTGATCATTGCCGGCGCGGTGCTGGTCGCGGGCTTCCTCGTCAACGAGGCCCTGGTGCGGCAGCCATGGGCACATATCAACGTGCTGTTCTCGCGCAATATCGGACTGGGGCTGGTCCTGATCCTGCTCTACACGCTGACCAGCCTGTCCAATGCGTCGCTGGTGCCGAACTTCCTCGCCACCATCGGCCTGCTCAGGCCGGAGCAGAGTGGCTTGCTGCTGCTCATCTACGGCGCGTTGCCGATGTTCGTTCTGGTGCCGCTCTCGATCTGGCTGCTGCGGCATTTCGATACGCGGACGGTGGTGGTCGTGGGATTTGCCTGCTTCGCCGCCGCCAATCTCTGGGGTACGCAGCTCAGCCATGATTGGGCGCGCGAGGATTTCGCCGGCATCGTGTTGCTCCAGGCGATCGGGCAGTCGCTGACCTTGCTGCCGCTGATCATCACGCTGCTGTCCAATTCCGATCCGAGCCGTGCCACCTCGTTTGCCGCCTATATCCAGATCATGCGGCTCGGTGGTGCCGAGATCGGCGTTGCGTTGATGGGAACGTGGCTGCGCGTCCGCGAGCAGATCCATTCCTTCTATCTCGGCCAGAATCTCGGCGTCGGTGACGTCGACGTGGTCCGCATGCTGAAACAGCTCGCCGACCATTTTGCGGCCCATGGTGCGGGCTCGGCCCAGGCCCGCGCGGTCGGTACGCTCGCGGGCCTGGTTCAGCGCGAGGCCAATGTGCTCGCCTATATCGACGGCTTCTGGCTGTGCTTCTGGGTCGCAATGGCCGCGCTCGGCGTCGTCGCGCTGGTCACCCGGGCGCCGCCGGGCCCGTTCACGCCGGCACCGTTCGGCTTCGCCAGGATGCTGTTGCGCAGATGCGGGGTGAAGGTTGCCTGAATGCGATGATGGTTGTTCTTCCGATCGCGCGACGGGGTTGGTCACCTCTCCCGCTTGCGGGAGAGGTCGGCACGAAGTGCCGGGTGAGGGTTCTCTCCTCTGGGGGATTGTCCCATTGCGGAGACACCCTCTCCCCGACCCTCCCCCGCAAGCGGGAGAGGGAGCGTTCGTTCACCGCATCTGCCGCGCCGGCTCGATCAGCTCGGGCCGCGGGCCTGAGAGCCGCTTGTGCATGTGGACCATGAAGGCCATGGCGAAGATCGGCGTCGCCAGATTGACGATCGGGATCGAGACGAAGGCTGCGATGAACAGGCCCGCGGTGAAGATGGTCGCGGCATTGTCGCGCCGCATCGCCTTGGCTTCCTCCGGCGAGCGAAACCGCATCGCCGCGAGCTCGAAATATTCGCGGCCGAGCAGCCAGGCCGTGGCGAGGAAGAAGACCAGGAAACCGGCGCCGGCGAAAAGCACCAGCGGCAACGCGACCAGATAAACCAGGATCGTCAGCAGCGCGGTCTTGACGCCCTCGTAGATCGCCTGGCTGAACGGCAGCGCGACGCCCGGCCGCTCGGCCGGATAGTGCTCGCGCTCGACAATGTCGGCGACGTCGTCGACGAACAGGCTCGCGACCAGCGAGGTGATCGCCGGCATCAGGAACACAGCCCCGAACACGACGCCGAGTCCCGCGGCGATCGAAATGATCCAGGACAATACCTCGAGCGATGAGTGCCAGCCCGGACCGAGCAGGCCCTCCAGCCAGGCCTCACCATAGGTCGCAAACCAGCTCAGGAGCCGCTGCAAGCCGATCGCCAGCACGATGATCAGCACCAGGGCGACGCCGATCGACCGCCACAGGATCGAGCGCATCGGCGGCGAGATCATTTGCGACAGCGCCTTGACGGCGGCATCCAGCATGGGAGTTCCTCTCACGAAATCACCCGCGAGAGGTAGACACCCCGGGCCACTTCGGCAAGGGAGATCGGCGGCACCGCTCATGGCCGGATTGACCGCTCGCATCAACGAAGCCACGATGAATTCGGCAAGACCGTTGCTTCACCAACCCGCTTGACAACAAGCGGAACCAGCCGGGCAAAGGAACAGGCGCATATGGCGATGGAAGAATCGGTGGCCGGATTGCCGCTTGCAGGCGTGCGCGTCGTCGAGATGACCCACATGGTCATGGGCCCGACCTGCGGCATGATCCTGGCACAACTCGGAGCCGACGTGATCAAGGTCGAGCCGCCCGCGGGCGACAAGACCCGGAGCCTGGGGGGCATGGGCACCGCCTTCTTCCCGTTGTTCAACCGGGGCAAGCGCAGCGTCGTGCTGGATTTCGAGAAGCCTGAGGATCGCGAGATCATGCACCGGCTGCTGGCGACGGCCGACGTGTTCCTGGAGAATTTTCGCGACGGCCAGCTCGAGAAGCAGGGGCTCGGCGCCGATGAATTGCGCCGCCGGCATCCGAATCTGATCATCGCCGGCCACAAGGGTTTCCTCTCAGGTCCCTACGAGCACCGCCCCGCACTCGACGAGGTCGTGCAGATGATGGCGGGCCTTGCCGCCATGACCGGCACCAGCGAAAAGCCCCAGCGTGTCGGCTCGTCCGCCAACGACATCATGGGCGGCATGTTCGGCGTGATCGCAATCCTCGCGGCGCTCTATCAGAAGCGCGGGGGAAAACGCGACGGCGCCTATATCCGCATCGGCCTGTTCGAGAACTGCCTGTTCCTGGTTGCCCAGCACATGGTCGAATACGAGATGACCGGCAACAAGCCGCGCTCGATGCCGGAGCGCGAGCATGCCTGGCCGATCTATGACATCTTCGAGACCGCCGGCGGCGAGCGAATCTTCATCGGCGTCGTCACCGAAGGCCATTGGCAAAGCTTCTGCCGCGAGTTCGGCCTGACTGAATTTCTCGATGATCCCGCCTTGCGCACCACGACCGATCGCATCCTGGCGCGAGGCCGGATCATTCCGCGCGCAGCCGACATCATCAGGCAATGGGACGCGGCAAAACTGTCGCAGAGGCTCGATGCACTCAACATCTGCTTCTCGCCGATCAACCGGCCCGAGGATCTCTTCGCCGATCCGCATGTGCTGCGCCCGGGCGGGCTCGTCAACAATGTCACCGCCGACGGCAAGCCGTTCCGGGTGCCGGCGCTGCCGATCGAATGGAACGGCAGCCATATCGGGGAAGGCCTCAGGGTCGCGCCGCTCGGGGCCGACACCGCGACCGTTCGCGCCGAGATCGACAATGAAAATGAAGACGTCACGTCAAAAACAACAGGGAGGCGCGCATGAGTCGGATCCAGGAGATTTACCCCGCGGAGCGCGTCAGCCTGCGCGAAGTCGGCCTGCGCGACGGGCTCCAGCTCGTGAAGAAAATTCCGTCGACCGACGCCAAGCAACGCTGGGTGCGCGAGGAATATGCCGCTGGCGTGCGGCATTTCGAGGTCGGCTCGTTCCTGCCGGCAAAGACCTTTCCGCAATTCGTCGATGTTCGCGACGTCGTCGCGACCGTCGCTTCATTGCCCGGTGCGCATGGCATCGCGCTTGCGCTCAACGAACGCGGCGTGAACGAGGCGCTGGAATCCGGCGTCGGCGAAATCGCCTCGGTGGTCTCGGCAACGGAAGAGCACAGCCAGGCCAATGCGCACCGCTCGCGCGAATCCGCGATCGCCAATCTGAAACGCCTGTGCGAGCTGCGCGATGCCACCAGCCACAAGCCGCTCGTCAACGCGGCGATCTCGATGGCGCTGGGCTGCTCGATCACCGGGGCGGTTGACCCTGCAGAAGTGCTGCGGCTGGTCGACAAGTGCCTCGAGGCTGGTGTCGATTTCGTCGGCATCGCCGACACCGTCGGCTATGCCGGGCCGAAGCAGGTGGCGGATCTGACGCGCGCCGCGGTGAAGCTCGCAGGATCAAAGCCGATCTGCATCCATCTCCACGACACCCGCGGCATGGGCATCGCGAACGCGGCCTCAGCGCTCGACGAAGGCGCGCGGATCCTCGACGGCTCGCTCGGCGGCCTCGGTGGCTGCCCCTTCGCGCCCGGCGCGACCGGCAATGTCGTGTTCGAGGATCTCGTGTTCCTGTGCGAGAGCAAGGGCTTTGCGACCGGCATCGATTTGGAGAAGCTGATCACGGTGCGCAGGATCCTGCGCGAGGAGATGCCGAACGAAACGCTGTATGGCGGCATCGCGCGGGCCGGGTTGCCGGGCGGGAGCGCAGCGAAGGCGGCGTAGGAGCCGCGGGCGCGCTGCTCTTCCCTTCTCCCCTTGCGGGAGAAGGTGGCGCGAAGCGCCGGATGAGGGGTTTGCCTCCGCGCACTCAGAACGCGAGATTCTTCTGCGCGGAGACATGCCCCTCCCCCGGGGGGGGGGGGGGGGGGGCGGGCGCCCCCCCCCCGGCCGGGGGGGGGGGGGGGGGGGGGGGTGGGGGTGGGGGGGGGGGGGGGGGGGGGCGGGA
>NZ_JBVVPL010000087.1:0-8440 GCF_055807615.1 Bradyrhizobium sp. MV1.5
AGATCCCGCAGCGACGAAGCGGTCGGCCTAAAGGTGAAGGCAAGCTTCCTTGACAGCGACCGGACCTACGGGGCACGGCGTGTCTGGAGAGACCTTTTGGCAGATGGTGTCGAATGCGGACTGCATCGGATCGAACGGCTGATGCGCTGCAGGCCTTGCGGGCGCGACCACGGCGCCGGCGTCTGCCGAAGGATGAAGGCGATCGCCAGGTCTCGCACGTGCCGGCGAACCTTCTGGACCGGCAGTTTGCAGCCGAGCGGCCGGACCAGAAGTGGATTGCCGACTTCACCTATAGTCTGGACGGCCGAGGGCTGGCTCTACGTGTCGGCCGTGATCGACCTGTTCTCGCGACGAGTGGTCGGCTGGTCGATGAGCGCCAGCATGACAGCAGTTGGTCGCCGACGCCCTTCTGATGGCCGTCTGGCGACGCGGCAAGCCGGATGCCCTGATGCATCACTCCGATCGTGGCAGCCTGATGGCTGACAGCGGCATTCGGCAACGTCTGGGATAACGCAGCGACGGAGAGCTTCCTCTCTTCGCTGAAGACCGAGCGCGCCGAGCGCAACCAGGTGGATTAGCTTAACCCGGTGTCCATCAAACCGGCAGCAGCTCAAGCCTCGCGCTTGGACGGAGGTTCGGGATGCGATCGGACAGCAAAAAGGTCGCCCATTTGGACGGCTCATCGGCAGGGTGGGCCGGCTGGATGCTTAGAAGGGTGGTCAAGGTGCCGCTTATAAAGTTCGGATCGTCGCCGAGAGTTTGTTAGCAGGTGCCTAGATGTCCAAGGTGGCGGGCAAGCATGGAGCGACGCGCTGCAGATCTACGACTGGCGCCGACGCTTCGATAGGCAGGCCTGTTGCAGGCGTGCGAGGCATCCCAGCCGACATTTGCATGCTGGTGGCAGGAAGGGCTCCGATGCCGACCAGGGAAGCTGCGACGGAGCAAAAAGATCGAACTGGTTACTTAGCCTCGGATATCAATTGCATGGATTGAAGCGCGGGTTCGACGCGTCGAATCCAATTTGTCACGACTTGAATAGGGGATAGCTCCCGTTACGGGTGGTACATCGCCAGTATATCGGCGGTGCCTAGGGAGCAGGGCCGTCTTCCCGATCAATGACCAGATGTGCGATGAACTACTCAATAAAGCCCTGTTCTGTAATCTGGATGATGCCGCGCCAAGATAGCCGATTACAAAACCGGCAGCCTCACTTGTCGTTGAACCTGAGCCCGCACCCAATGCCGCCTATCTCACCGCAACGGACCCTCGGCTGGGCAACCCGGGCCAGCTCCGCCGATCGTCCGTTGCTCCACCCGCGCCACTTGGAGAAAAGCCGAGGCTGTAACGGCTGCTGGATGAAAAACTCGGTGGGAGGTCACGTGAATTGCGGAACATGCCGCTCTTCGAATTGCGGTCATGATGCGGTTATGACCGTAAGCCAGAAGCGCACGATTTGGAATTCCAAAAATATTGAGACCAACCAACCAGGGCTTAGCATTGCCTGATTGACCAGCGACCCGCGGCAGTGACTCAGCTAAGCCCAACTCTCGCGCCGGCACGTACCGGACGCGGGAGCGCTGCATGCAGGCGCGCTAACTCCAGCACGCGCGCACGCACTCTCCCCTGCACGGGACCGCGACATCCACTACCGCCGTCTATATGAAGCAAGATCTGCTCGCTTGTGACCGCTGGCTCCTCGTCTCCTTCGCGCGTAAGCAAGTGAAACAGATGCAGGCACTCTTCATCGGCGCCGAGAATTTGTGTATGCACTTGCACACGGTCGCCGGCGCGCAGCTCCCGCAGACAAAACCAGTGCGTCTCGACGATCTGATATCTGCCGATGATTGAGCGGTACTCCTCATCCATGCCAATGTAGTTGAGTAGGTCGTCAGTGGCAGCCTCGAAGAGCTGAGAGTAACGACTTTCCGTGAGGTGGTCATCGTAGCCGATCCAGTCAAACGGGATCTGTCTGATGGGCATACTCAGTGGACCGGTGCTATCGATGAGCTGGAAAACACAGTGTCGTAGCTCGTTCTCCCAGCGCAAGAGCGTCTCGCCCGCACCGTAGCCCTGCGAGCGCAAACCCTGCAGCACAGCCACTAGACAGTCGTCCCGCTTCTGTTCCAACTCAGGAACACTCATGCTCTCCGCCTGCCAGTCCAGCTGCTCTGCGAGTTTGTCCAGAAGAGCGTCCGTGAGCTCTGGCACGTTCGTGAGTTTCGTCAACGGCGTCTTTAGTCCAGATCCGAATCTTTCCATGGAGCGGCGGGCGTCGTTCTCGGCGATGCCGAGGCGGGTCGTTTGGATGGGACCCATAATTGCCCGACGCAGCCCGAAGGAATACCGGACCGCATCATCGATTTCCTGCACCGTGGCCACATCATCATGCACCAACCACAGTGCCTCGCGCCACACAGCTTCCTGCAGTCGGTTCGCAATGAAACCGTCCACCTCTTTGCGGACCACGAGCGGGTGCATCCCTACCGCCCGGTAGATTTCCGCCGCTCGCGCGAGCGTCGTTGGCGCTGTGAGCTGTCCGCCGCATAATTCAACCAAGGGCAGCAAGTAAACTGGGTTGAACGGATGGGCGATGAGCATCCGCTCGGGGTGGTTCATAGCCGCCTGCAACAATGATGGCCGGAGTGCCGATGTGGAGGAGCAGATTAGGGTGTCGGGCGCCACTGCCCGGCTGACGTCCGCCAGCATCTGCTGTTTGAGCTCGAGACGCTCCGGTACGGACTCCTGCACCAGCTCCACATCTCGTACCGCTTCAGCGATTGAGTTTACGACCGTTAGCGAACCTTCGGCTGGCAACGGAGCCAACGTAAGTCGCTGATATGCCCGCCGCGCGTTGGCTAAGCATTTGTTTACGCGCTCCACTGTATCCGAGGACCTACCATGCAGCCGTACGTCCACTCCGTTGAGGATGAACCGTGCGGCCCAAGCGCCGCCGATCACACCGCTTCCGAGAAGCCCTACTGATCGCGGCCGCTTTTCAAACAATGTAGAATTCCCACGCATTGACATTGACCCTCAGTATGATTGGAGCGGGAAGCGCACGTCCGCCTCATCCGCACCTCATCTACGGTACCCCTCGAGAAGCTAGTCCCCGCAATGGCAAGCCGTTCGACGGCTTGGAATGGTGGGCCGAGAGTTGCAGTCCGCATCGAACCCAACATTTATTCCAGCGATACCGCCAAAACTAAATGCTGCGGCAGCCTAGTTCAGCGAGCCGAAACGCATTTTCCGAATGTCGTGTCGTATCCTCCAAGGTGCAACAGTCACTCAATCGAGCTGCACGCGCGCCCCCGCTGGGTTCGGCGGCATCGCTTGATCCACCTTCGCCTCACGAGAAAGCCCTTCCGAATTTAGGGCCTGCGCCTCGACCTTACGAGTTTGCGGGGACGCCAATCGTGCCGTGGCACTCACCTGGTCTCCGCACTCTACTCAGGGCCCACCGACGCATAGTGTTCCAGCAGGTCCTCCGAACCAGAAGCGATGAACATCTTGGAACTCATTTTCTTCTTTTTTCTTCACTAGAAGCTTGTGCTTGCGTTTCATTATGTCGACCTTTGTTGATCTATGAGCGTACCAGCGCACCTGTTTATAAGACTGCTCATGGTACATTGGAAACCTAGCAATTGCCGCTTTGGGTTGCCTTCGGGCCCGATCTAGCAATTGGCGTGCCATGCGCAGACTCCTCCTCTCGGAGCTGAGAAATTGGGCAAATGCCAGATCCTCTGAAGGGCCAATCCACCGATCTCAACTACCTTATCAGCGTATCGAGAGGATGACGCAGATCCAGGACTTCAATCGCTCACGGTTGGCCGACGATAGCATACTCGGCTACGGGCTAAGCTACGCACAAGGTAAGTCGCTTTAATGTTGGAGCTCCGCACAAAGACGGTCAGTAGGTGTACATGTCGCCGTGTCTCATTGATGACGAGGTGTTGCAATCCTCTCAACGCGGACCTGGGCAGCATCGTCGTGAGCTCGTCGCTACAGAAATAATACAAAAAAGCCCTTGATGAAGGTGAGCCATTGCGCGGGCATCGAACGATGGTCGTATGATCGATTGTCGCTAATACGGCAACGCAAGCATTACCAGTGCGCATGGCGAAGCGAGCGATGTGCCAGGAGCGATATTCCTTGTGATCAAGGCCTAGCTCGTTGTTGACGGTTTCAAAGCTTTAACAGCACCGACACCAGCTTTGGATGTAGCGCTTTTTGGCGCCGTATTGAGAATAGGCCAAGCTGCGGTCGGCCAGACTCTCGCGGCTCATCAGAATAGGTGGGTGCTCGCCTCTTGCTGATGTTGCATTATCGGTTGCTGGTTTGCGCAATGAGCAAGTCTATCACGATAGGACAGTGTAGCAATGAAGACTTTGGTCAACCCGTTGCAAGTTTCACGATTCCTTCAAATATATGATCGCGCCGCTATCGAAAAAGGTCTTAAGGTTTTTGTCGGGTTTGATTTTGATGAGTACGTCTCAATTACGCGGGCTACTCCGACAAAGGATCCCACGTATCCAAATTTCCGGCCGGATCGCTCGCCAATCAAATCAGGCGAGGGATATTGGATCAAGGGACACGACGAGAACAACGAAGTCGCGTTCTTAGTGGCAGCTCGGCTATATGATCTTTCCGGCAGTAACTTTGCAGAACACGTAGAGTCCCTAAAGGCATTCTACGCCGAGCCTGCCCTACATGCACATCCTCAGGACCGCTGCTCTTGCTCCGCGCCAAGCGCAAAGAAGATCGTTGGGAGGGTAGCTTACCACGGCGATCTTTGGGTGCGCGAAGACTTTAGAGGTAAGGGGCTGTCCAGGATCATTGCGGGATTGCTGCGTGGTATGAGTTTTGGCATGTGGGCTCCCGACTTCACATGCGCATTTGTCGCGCGCGCGCTAATCGAGAAAGGCGTCTCGCAGGCTCTACATTGTGAACCAGGAGGCTCCGTATTGCAGTTAGTTGCAGAAAATATTTCGCACGACGAGTGGCTTGTTTGGCTAACTGGGGAAGAACTGAGGAGTCTAGTGTATCAGCACGACAGAGAAGAAGGATTCATTGTTGCGCGCAGCAAGATCTTCTCTCGGTCAGACTGATAGTTGCCGTCCAATATAGTCACGTCGAAAACGATGGAGATGAGAAAATGTCAGCAGGATCGCTTCGCGACGAAAGGCACCCGGGCGTATCATCGATTGCCAGCGTGACTCGGCTGTCGGGGTCTGAGTTTGCGACAAATTATAGAGATGCAAAGCGGCCGGTTCTCCTACGCGGCGGGTGCGCCGGTTGGCCCGCTTGCCAGCGCTGGTCTCCCGAGTATTTCGATCGTGTCGCCGGATCAATTACAGTGCCCGTCAAAACGCTTACCGCCAACGGTATCGACGTCTCTTCCTGGCGGCTTACAGAATACGTGCGGTTCATTATGGAGCAGCCGCCGTGTGGGGACGAAGCGTCATCGGACGCTAAACCAATTCCGTACTGCCACGACATTCCATTATTGGGTCTGGTGGAGACGCTGGCCGCCGATTGTCAACCATTTCCCACGACCTATCTTAGTCCATGCTATCGTCAGCATTGGTGGCGCTACTCGCAGTTCTTCATGGGCCCAGCCGGCGTGATCACCCCGCTTCACTTCGACACGCTCCTAACTCATAACTTCTTTTTTCAGATTTATGGTACGAAGGCATTCACAATCATGCCGCCGGATGAGGCTAATTTGTGCGGACGTCGCGGTTGGAGATGGTTCGATGTGGACCCAGAGAAACCGGACTATGTGCGCTTTCCGCAATACCGGGAAGCAACCCCGGCCGTAATCGTGGTAAATGCCGGCGATATGCTCTACATGCCGCCCGGAACGCTCCACCACGTTCGCAGCCTAACGGCGTCGATTTCCTTCAACATCGATTGGCACACTGAACGGAGCGTACTCGATGCGCTAGCGCAGGCATCAAAGGGGATGCCGAAGGAAGTTGTTTATTACAATGCGATCGCGGCTTTGTCCGCAATCGCCAAAGTTCCCGAGCAAATTACCTTTCCGCTCTACCAACCCTACCTGAGTTATGTGAGCTGACACAGCCGCAGAGGGCTCGGTGATCAAAGCGACATCGATGGAAGCCGCGATAGTTTAGCAACGCCGCCTGCATGCGCGCCCAAAGCGGGCCGTAGCGGGCGAGGCACACCTTTACTGGGGCACGACCATCCGGCGGCGCCTCGTCAATGGATCTCTCCATCGCGATCCCCAATTATTTCGTGCCTCAGGGGCTTACCCGCGGGCCGCGCTGGACCGCCCACTTGTCCTTCTGTTCGATCAGGATGGCGCGGATCAGAGCGCATCTGCGCGCACGATGGTCTCAAGGGTGCGAGCTAAAGGGGGCTCCCCCAGGGAGAAATCGGCGCCGCACCTCGAGTGACCCATCGGGTAGCCCGTCTTCGCGAGATCGAGAATTCGGCAGACCTGTCTGTTCCGTGATGTGAATTTATATGGGCTGAGCGACCGGAGCATCGAAGCAGCCTACCTATCCAGTTGCAGAGTGGCCGCTCAGGCTGGAGCAGATTACCGGAAAAGAGAGGTTTCTTTTCCCTGTAACCTTTATGATATCCGTTCGAGTAGAGCCTCTTGGTATTGCCCGGCGATCTCACGTACCAGTTCAGCTGCGCTTACGATCGAGCGCACACCTGAAACGGAGTGGCCTGCACTCCAGATATCAAGCCAGCGCCGCGGTCCTCGGCTTAAGTTGTTCCCGCCATACATTTGCGTGGCACTCGCCGGGGAGATGAATTCGTCGAGTTTGGATGGGTCCAGACCTGCAGCTACAATTGAAGGGCGAAGCATACTGACGTTCAGTCCTGTAAAGGCTCTAGTCAACACTACATCGTCAAGCGTACTAGCGACTAGCATTTGGCAGTAGGCAAGGCTTGCCATGCTCTCATCTGTTGCAATGAAGCGAGTCCCCATGTAACCGAGATCACACCCGAGCAAACGCGCTGCCGCAAGCGATACGCCGTCGCTTATGCCACCCGCAAGCGCGATAGGACCGTCGAATGCAGCACGAACAGCCCTGACAAACGCAAGCGGATTGGCCCAGCCAGTATGACCTCCAGCTCCCGCGGTCAGTAGAACCAAGCCGTCACTACCAGCCAGGATCGCCTTTTCAGCATGGCGGAGTGAAGCAA
Organism: Bradyrhizobium sp. MV1.5; assembly: GCF_055807615.1. Classification (NCBI taxonomy): domain Bacteria; kingdom Pseudomonadati; phylum Pseudomonadota; class Alphaproteobacteria; order Hyphomicrobiales; family Nitrobacteraceae; genus Bradyrhizobium; species Bradyrhizobium sp. MV1.5. The sequence goes on from NZ_JBVVPL010000087.1 coordinate 7,180, forward strand.
CTACGGAGAGTACGAAGCAGCCGACATCGTGTAGAGCGTCGATAACCAAACTCGGCGATCCCATGCTGGTTATGGCAATTTCCGCTTTGTGGCGCACCAGACAGGCAACATCATCCTTAATTCTAGGATGTTGTAGGATTAAGTTTGGACAGTGAGGAGCAGCCGGCCGATTTAGCTGGTCGTGCTCATGCTCCATTTGTATTAGCCAGTTATCGAGCTCCTCAACCGATCGGGCGTTTCCGGTGGGGAAAGCGCCGATCGCCCCGGATCGGCAGACAGTGGTCACGAGCTCGACTCCCGACACCGAAAACATCGGCGCGACCACTAGCGGTACTGCGAGCCTCGACGCGATGGCAGCCGGCAATCGGTTTCTCTGGGCACGTGCATTCACGGGTAGCCTCCGTCCAAAATGAGTTACGTCTATTGGCCAATGGGACTTAGTTCGATAGGCCTATTTTCTGACGTCAGTAGATTTCGCAATCTCGCTCGCGATGGAGGTGATCAGCGACGGTTGTTTGCAGTCGACGCCATCAGCTTGAAGTTGGGACGGACACCGCAGCCGGTGGCAGAATCGAGCAAAAGGATACCGAGCTACCTTGATGCACTATTTCCATGACAAATACCTCCGGACTTGCATTTCTGAATGCAAGCCTCTCCGGGTATGCGGGGCGCTTTGCAAGCGAGCAATGGCACGCGTCGTTGTTCACATCAATTATCCGACCTAGGAGTTGACACGAGCAGCAAGGTTAGAAGCAAAGGTCCAACGTGCTCGCTTCTTAAGGCGGCTGCACAATTCAAGTGATCGCCAGGAAAGCGTTATGGCGACCCTACCGGCGAACTGCCGGTGATCACCGCAAAGCCGCCCGCCCGCTACGGCGCTATCGGGGGCGCGCGTCCGGGCGGCTTTGCTCTACCGAGCTACACCATCACCGGGGAGTACGTCATACCAAGCTGATGAATGCTTGTGGGTGCAAGTCCCATCCGGCCAAGGCCGAAGCAGGCAGGCCGGGACCGAGTCTTGCGGGCGTCGCGGTAACGCGGGGTTCGAAGTGTAGACAGGAGCCATGCGGGGTGCGGGAATGAGCCTCGAAAAGTGGATGTTCGCGGAGGCCGAGTGTGTTCCCTAGTCACGAAGGGCTGCATGAGCATCGTCGTTATGCGAGACGATGTCGCTCCGTCGGGGGCGATGGCCGGATCACGCATGGAAGGCAATCATCGGAACTGAGAGGCCCGACCGGGTCCGTTGGATTGGTCTACAACG
>NZ_JBVVPL010000088.1:0-8327 GCF_055807615.1 Bradyrhizobium sp. MV1.5
ATCCGAGCACGCACAAAAAAATGCCCCACATCGAGCCTCACTCCCGCTCGGCCAATTAAGCAAAGCCCTCGCCTGCGGGAGAGGGTCGGGGAGAGGGTGTCTCCGCGGAGAGATTCCCAACGAGGAGAGAACCCTCACCCGGCGCTCCGCGCCGACCTCTCCCGCAAGCGGGAGAGGTTCAGAAAACCCGCAGCCGGGAGCAACAATGCCCATCGCCGACAAACTGCTGGTGCAGCGACAGCGCCACCTCAAATGGCGCGGGCTCGACTGGCTCGAGCTCACCTTGATGATCCTCTGCGGCGTGCTCTGCTTCGGCTTCTCGCTGTCGGTGACCGCCGACATCGTCACCCGCACCATCGGCCATCCCTGGCTGTGGCTCCAGGAAGTGACCTCGACGCTGTTCATCTACGCGATCTTCGTCGGGACCGCGGCCGCGACCCGGCGCAATGATCACCTCTATCTCACGGCGATCTCCGAGGCGTTGCACGGCACGTCCCGACTGGTCGTGGAAGTGATTATCCGCCTCGTGGTGCTCGGCGTCGCCTTCTGCCTGATCGTGTACGGCTATCAGAACTATCTTCGGGGCTTCGGCAGTTTTCGTCTGCCGTCCGGCACCCCGATCGCCTCGCTCTACGCGATCATCCCGCTGTCGGGCGTGCTGATCGGCCTGTTCACCATCGAGCAGCTCGTCAACGGTTTGCGCAACGGCTTTGACCACCCCGAGCCGCCCGAGGAGGACGACGGGGCGCCTGTCATCACCGACGTACAGATGAGGGCGCAGCCGTGAGCGCACCCATTGTTCTGGCGTTGATGACGGTCTGCTTCCTGTCCTTCGGCTATCTCGGTGTGCCCGTGCCGTTCTCGCTGATGGCCGGGGTCTTCATCGGCGCGCTGCTGTCGGACGTCTCGCTCGCCGCGATCATCCAGAAAATCTTCGACGGCGTCGATTCCGAGGCGCTGCTGGCGATCCCCTTCTTCCTGCTGGTCGGCGAGCTCATGAGCTCGGCCAATGTGGTGGTGCGAATAGCCAACCTCTCGGTGTCCCTCGTTGGCCACATCAGAGGTGGCCTGTCGCAGGTCGTGGTCGTCTTCAGCATGTTCTTCTCGGAAATGTCGGGCTCGACCACCGCCGACGTCGCCGTGATGAGCCGCGCTCTGGGCGGCCCGATGAAGCGCGAGGGCTACGAGCCGGCCTTCATCGCCGCCATCATCGCATCCGCCTCGACGATTGCGGCGCTGGTGCCGCCGAGCATCACCGCGGTGGTCTATGGCGCCGTCGGCAACGTCTCGATCGCCGGCCTGTTCATGGCAGGCGTCGTGCCGGGCCTGATGATCGGCTTCGGGTTGATGATCTACTGCTATTTCTTCGGCCCGTCCGGCCTGCGCAAGCCGCGCGCGCCGCTGCGGCAGGTGGTGTTCGCGGCCGGCGATGCGGCGCTACCGCTGATGATCCCCGTGATCCTGTTGGGCGGCATCCTGACCGGCTGGTTCACGCCGACGGAAGCCGGCGTCGTTGCCGTGGTCTGGATTGTCGCGGTCGTGATCCCCGCGCTCAACCGCGGCCATATCAGGAAGATTCCGTACGATTTCTGCCTTGCGGGCCTGATCTTCTCGCTGCCGCTGATCACGATCGGCGCCGCCAACGCATTCGGCTGGATGCTCGCGTACTTGCGCGGTGCAAGCTACATCGCCGAAGTCATCACGTCGCTCGCGGGCAACGATCCGCATCTGATCATGCTCTTGATGGTGCTGCTGTTCACGATCGTCGGCGATTTCATCGAGCCGGTGCCGACCATCATCATCTTCATGCCGTTGGTCAACACGCTGACGGAAGCCGGCGACATCAACGCCGTGCATATGGGCGTGGTGCTGATCGCCACGCTCGCCTTCGGTCTGATCACGCCGCCTTATGGCCTGGTGCTGCTGATGGCCTCGAAATTCGTCGGCGTGAGTTTTGCGAAGGCGTTGCGTGCGGCGTTGCCGATCTATCTGGTGTTCCTGGGGACAATCGCGTTCGCGATCTACTTTCCGAGCGTGGTGCTGTGGCTGCCGCGGCAGGTACTCCCCGAGTCGGTCGGCTGCTTCAAGTCGCCGGCGGGCACGGGGTACATCTGTCCGCAGTGAGGGCTACTTTCCCTTGCTGGTGAATTTCTTGACGGCGGCGCGAAACTCCTCCGTGTTCATCGCCATGATGATCTTGTGCTCCTCGGCGTCGAGTTGCTGCTTCACCGGCGTGGTGGCCGCGGAATAGACCAGCGACTTGGTGCCCCCGATTGCGGCCGGCGGGTTCTGCGCGAGACGTTCGGCAAGCAGCCGCGTGGCCGCTTTCAGCTCAGTCGCGGGGACGGTCTTGGCAACCAGGCCCCATTCATAGGCCTGCTGCGCGGTAAAATTGTCCTCCGCCAGGAAAATCTGCAGCGCGCGACGCGAGCCGACCGTGTTGACGATGCCGACCGTAGATCCGCCATCCGGCGACACCCCGATCTTGGCGTAGGCCGGCGTGAATTTGGCATCCTCCGCAGCGATGCAGAGATCGGTGACAAAGGCGAGGCCCATGCCGGCGCCGGCCGCCGAGCCGTGCACGCTGGACAGCGAGATCTTCGGCATGCGCCGGATGATCTCGATGAAGGCATGATAGTGCTTCAAGAGCTCGCCGACGACAGGCGTCACCGTGTTGGCCTCAGCCGCCGCACCGATCGTCTGCAGATCGCCGCCGGCCGAGAAGGCGCGGCCTTCGCCTTCGAGGACCACGACCCTGATATCGTCGGCGCCTTCGATGTAACCCGCAAGCTGTTCGAGCTTTTGCGCAATCGCCAGGTTGATCGAATTGAACGCGGCGGGCCGGTTCAGCGTGATGGTCGCGATCGGCCCGTCGATCCGCAGCAAGGCGGGATCGTCGGGCTGGGAGACGGGAGCTGGCATCTTGAAATCCCCGGCATGAGGTTGGAGCTCGAACTAAAACGCAGAAGGCGAGGGGTGACAATCCCCGGCAGGCGCCCTTGCGCAATGCGGAACGATAGGCTCAAATGGACCTGCCTTCGTCAGGGACGGACACGAGCGCCGGCTCCTCCTGGGCAAGCAAGCCAAAATCAGCGAGAGAGGAGACGACATGGGTGACGCTCGTGTCTTGCGGAAATGGGCTGTCCGATGACGGATGGTCCGGTGATCATTATCGGTGCCGGCCATGGCGGCTACCAGGTCGCGGCTTCCCTGCGTCAGGCGGGCTTTTCTGCTGCTATCTGCCTGATCAACGACGAGGCGCATCTGCCCTATCAGCGGCCGCCTTTGTCCAAGGCCTACATCAAGGGTTCCGCCGGACCGGAGAGCCTGATGTTCCGGCCGGAGAAATTCTACCAGGACCAGACCATCGAGCTGGTCGCGGGCCGCGCCGTGTCGATCGACCGCGCGGGGCGCAAGGTGCTGCTCGCCTCGGGCAGGACGCTGCCCTACGGCCACCTCGTGCTGGCGACCGGCGCGCGCAACCGGCTGCTCGATCTGCCCAATGCGAACCTTCCGGACGTGAAATATTTGCGCATTCTCGACGAGAGCGAGGCGCTGCGGCAGATCATGCCGTCGAAGACGCGGGTGGTGGTGATCGGCGCCGGCTTCATCGGCCTCGAATTCGCAGCCACTGCGCGCATCAAGGGCCTCGAGGTCGACGTGCTCGAACTCGCCCCGCGCGTGATGGCGCGCGCGGTGACGGCGGAGGTCTCGGAGTATTTTCAGGCGCGGCATCGCGAGGCCGGCATTCGCATTCACCTCGGCGTGCAGGCAACGTCCATCGAGGCGGAAGACGGCAAGGTCACCGGCGTCTCCTTGAGCGACGGAAGGCATCTGCCGGCGGATCTCGTCGTGGTCGGCGTCGGCGTGCTGCCGAACATCGAGCTTGCGGCGGAGGCGGGGCTGCCGGTCGCGGCCGGTATCATCGTCGACGAATATCTCGCGACGGCCGATCCCGATATCTCGGCGATCGGCGATTGCGCGCTGTTCAAGAGCCCGCGCTTCGGCGGATCGCAGCGGCTGGAATCGGTGCAGAATGCCACCGATCACGCGCGCTGCCTCGCGGCACGGCTGACCGGCGACCGCAAGGCCTATGACAGCCATCCCTGGTTCTGGAGCGACCAGGGCGAGGACAAGCTCCAGATCGCAGGCCTCACCACCGGCTACGACCGCGTCGTGCTACGCGGCGATCCCGCCAGGAAGGCGTTCTCGGCGTTCTGCTACAAGGGGGACAATCTGCTCGGCATCGAATCGATCAACCGTGCCGGCGACCACATGTTCGGCCGCCGCCTGTTCGGCCTGGATCGCTCGATCACCCCGGAGCAGGCCGCCGATGAAAGTTTTGACCTGAAGGGTGCGCTGGCGTGATCAGCCGGCGTTGAGCACCGCGCCGACTTCCGCGGCCGTCGGCATCGACGGTCCCGCGCCCATGCGCTGCACGGAGATCGAGGCGGCGACATTGGCGAAGGCGAGTGCCGGGCGCAAGTCGACGCCGTCGGCGAGTTGCGCCGCGAGCGCTCCCACAAAACAATCGCCTGCGCCCGTGGTGTCGATCGCCTTCACCACGCGGCCTGGCACCGAAATCTCCTTGTGTCCCGCGAGCGCCAGCACGCCGCGCTTGCCGAGGGTGACGCAGATGGTCTGGTCCTGGCGCGCCTGAAGTTTTCGCGCGACGTCGATGATCCGCGCAGCCTCGTCACTTTCAGATAGCTCCACGCCGGCGAGGAGGCCGAGCTCGGTCTCGTTCAGCACGAGGATGTCGACGAGCGCGAGCAATTCGCTCGACATGGTTTGTGCCGGGGCCGGATTGAGCAGCGTCGTGGCTCCGGCGTCGCGAGCCCGCCGGAAGAACGCGGCGATCGTCGGCAGCGGGATCTCGAATTGGCTGACCGCGACATCGCCCTTCGCCAGCGGCGCGGCCGCGACGTCGTCGACGCCGACGAGCGCATTGCTGCCGGGAATAACGACGATGGTGTTGTCGGCCTCCGCCACTGTGATGATGGCCGTGCCGGTGTGCGCCTCGGCCGTCTCGCGGATCGCGCCGAGATCGATACCTTGTGTGCCGAGGAACGTCCTCAGCTCACCGCCGAACGAATCCTTGCCCAGCCGGCCTATCAACGTGGTCCGCGCGCCAAGCCGCGACGCCGCGACCGCCTGGTTGGCGCCCTTGCCGCCGGGAAAATACAGCACCCGCTTGCCGGCGACGGTCTCGCCGACTTTCGGATGGCGATCGGCCGTCGCCACCACATCCATGTTGATGCTGCCGGCGACGAAGACGCGCCCCATAAAAAACCTCGGATGAGAGACCTCGGCGAACGCTAGACCCTGACCTCGAACTCGTGCCTCACCTTGGCGATGTCGACAAGCGTCGGCAGGCCGGCTTCGTTGCCGAGGCGTTGGATCTTGAAGGTCGAGGCTGCCCGGGCAAAATCGAAATGCTCGCGCCAGCTTTTGCCAGGATGGGCAAGGTAGGAATAGACATAGGCGCCGTGGAAGACGTCGCCGGCGCCGTTGGTGTCGATCACGCGCTCGCGCGGAATCGGCATCGCCGGCATCACCTGCACCGTTCCGGTCTCGTCGTACCAGAGCAGGCCCTTCTCGCCCATGGTGATGCCGCCGATCTTGCAGCCGCGGCCCTTGAGGTAGTCCAGCATCTTCTCCGGCGTCAGGTCCATCTGCTCGCACAGGCGCTCGGCGACGATTGCGACGTCGATGAATTCCAATAGCTCATGCGTGTTGGTCCGCAGGCCGCCACCGTCGAGCGAGGTCAAGATGCCGGCCTCGCGGCAGACTTTCGCGTAGTGGATCGCGGCATCGGGCTGATGGCCGTCGACATGCAGCGCGCGGCAGCCGCCGAGATTGAGCATCGGGAACGGATGGATGTGGTCGTCGTCGCGGCAGCGGACGATGGCGCGCTTGCCGTCCTTGGGCATGATGAAGGACAGCGAGGACTGGTTGACCTTCCGCCCGTGCAGCGAGATCGCGTATTTCGCGCACATGTCCATGAACATGCGGCCGAGCCAGTCATTGGCCGCCGTGGCGATCAGATCGGGCACGATGCCGAGCTTGGCGCAGCAGAACGCCGCGGTCACCGCATTGCCGCCGAAGGAAACCGCGTAGTCGGAGGCCACGTGCTTCTCGTCGCCGGTCGGCATGTGGTCGGTAATGAAGACGACGTCGATATAGGTCTGTCCGATGAAGAGAGCCTGCATTGCTTGTCCGTGATGCGCTTTGTGGTCCCGGCCGGCGCGCTTACTGTAACACCGGTTCCGCCGCGGGACCGCTGAAATTATTCGCAAAACCGCCGCTGGGAGTGCTTGAGGTCGGCATGCGGCCGGAATACGACCATCACCGGGCAATGCCAAGCCCGGACAAACGCCGTCTCTCGGTCCACGGTTCCGGGCCGATCAACAGGGGGAAACATGATCACCGGCCTCGATCACGTCGTCGCACTGGTCAGGGATATCGGTGCGGCCAAGGCAGCCTATCAGACGCTGCTCGGGCGCGCGCCGGCCTGGCAGAATTCGGGCGAGGGCGCCGACCGGGTGCTGTTCACGCTCGCGAACATGACCATCGAATTGATGGCGCCGAACGGCTTCAGCGTGACCGCCGACCGCATGCGCGCGTTGCTCGGCGACCAGGAAGGCGTGCTCGCCAGCCTGTGCTTTCGTGTCGCGGACATGAGCAAGATGCATCGGCGGCTGGAGCGGGTCGCGCTCAAGCCGGATCCGGTTGCCGAGGTCGAAAGCAGCGATGCAGAGAGCGGCGCGGCCCTGCACTGGAAGCGGACGCGCGCCGCCACGGAGCTCACGCGCGGCGTGCGCATTTTCTTCCTCGAACTGGCTGCTGAGCGTCCGCTTTCGCCGGCAACCGATATTGCGCCGATCGATGCGCTCGACCACGTCGTGATCACCACCGAGGATTCCGATCGCGCCGCCGCGCTCTATGGCGCGCGGCTCGGGCTCGATCTGGCGCTCGACCGCTCGCATCAGGATTGGGGCCAGCTGATGTTCTTCCGCTGCGGCGATCTCGTCGTCGAGGTGGTCCGCCGTCCCGTCGCGGGCGGCGATCCCCAGCATGACCGCCTCTGGGGCCTGAGCTGGCGGGTGACCGACATCGATGCTACGCGCGCCCGCCTGATCGCCGCCGGCCTCGAAATCAGCGAAGTGCGCAACGGCCGCAAGCCGGGCACGCGGATCATGACGGTGCGGACCAGCACCTGCGGCATCCAGACGGTCCTGCTGGAGCGCTCGCCGAAGCCGGTGGATTGAGGGAGTCATTCCGGGGCGTCGCGAAGCGACGAGCCCGGAATCCATTCCTCCACTTGCCCTGTCGCACGATGGATTCCGGGCTCGCGCCCAAGAGGGCGCGCCCCGGAATGACCACGTTTCTCAAACGCGCGCTCCCGTGTTACACGGCATCCTGAGACCACCAGCGAGCACCCGGTTTGGCGAAAGCAGCGGCAAAGCGAACTCTGAAATGGCAGCGCGATCCCGAGGGGATGCGGCTGCGCATTCTCGAAGCCGCCAAGCAGGAATTCTCGGCGCACGGGCTCGCCGGTGCGCGTGTCGACCGCATCGCGGCCAACGCCGGCGCCAACAAGCGGATGCTCTATTATCACGTCGGCAACAAGGACGAACTCTATCTCGCGGTGCTCGAAGGCGCCTACGACAAGATCCGCAGCGAGGAGCGCGGGCTCGATCTCGAGCATCTCGATCCGCCTGAGGCCATCCGCCGCCTGATCGAGTTCACCTGGAATTATTTCCTGCGCAATCCCGAATTCCTGTCGTTGCTCCAGACCGAGAATCTCGCGCGCGCAAAGCACCTGAAGCGCTCGACCAAGGTCAAATCCATGCACTCGCCCTTCGTCGAGATGATCGGCACCGTGGTGCGGCGCGGTGTGTCCGGCGGCGACTTCAAGGTCGCGGTCGATCCTGTCCAGCTCTACATCTCGATCGCGGGGCTGTGCTTCTTCTATCTGTCGAACTCGGCGACGCTCAGCGTGATCTTCGGCCGCGATTTGCTGGCCAAGGACGCCAAGGACGAGCGGCTGGACCACATGGTCGGCCTCGTGCTGGCAGCGCTGACGGGACAGTCGGGCGCGCTGTTAGCCATGACGAAGGCGCCGAAGTCGCGCGCCGCGGTGGCGCAGACGGTTTAGCACTGCTGCCGCTCCTCTCCTTGTTTGACGCGATCTGCCTCTCCATCGTCGTCCTGGCGAAGGCCAGGACCCATACCGCGTGATCCATCGATCGCGCGTGGTGCCAATCCCGAACGACCAGCCTTCGCCAAACTTCACCCTGTGGTTATGGGTCCTGGCCTTCGCC
>NZ_JBVVPL010000089.1:0-7766 GCF_055807615.1 Bradyrhizobium sp. MV1.5
GACATATGGATGCAAGCGATCCGATCAAACCTCACTAAGCTCTTGTGCCACGGGGGCCGTCCACATATGGGTCCTGGCGTTCGCCAGGACGACACCTCTTGTTGAGGCAGCAGCGAGAGCCTCTCGCGCCCCTACTTCGTCAGCAGCGCATAGGCCCCGGTCCAGCCTTCCGGCGGTGGATTGACCTGGAATTCCTTGATGCGCACTTCATAGAGCTTGAACAGCTTTTCCAGCGTGTCGGCATCCTCGCTTCTGCGGCCGCGTTCGATCGCGTCCAGCGCGCCGTGCCAGTCGCGGCTGCGATAGCAGGCGAGCATTTCGATGGTGACGTTGCGCAGCCGCTGGAACGCGCCCGAATGCATCACGTCCGCGCGGCCGGCGATGGCGTAGATGACTTCCGGTTCGGTCTTGCCCTTGACCATGATGAAATCGAGCTCGAGGATCGCGAACTTGTCCTTGGCAGCGAGCGCGGTCCTGGAGCCGACGATGATGGGAAAACCGTATTCCTTCGACTGGCCTTCGAGGCGCGAGGCCAGGTTCACGCTGTCGCCGAGCACCGAATAGTTCTTCTTCAGGTCGGAGCCCATGTTGCCGACCACGCCGATGCCGGTGTTGAGACCGATACCGACATTGAGCGGGATGTAGACGTGACTGCCATCAATGGCCTCCTGCTCGCGGTCCTTGTTCACCGCGTCGATCTTCTCCAACATCTGGATCGCGGCCTCACAGGCGTTGACCTCGTGTTCGGCATCGTCGAGCGGCGCGTTCCAGAACGCCATGATGGCGTCGCCCATGTATTTGTCGATATAGCCTTTCTGATCGATGATCACGTCGGTCAGCGGAGTCAGGAAACGGTTCATCAGCGCGATCAGGCCCTGCGGATCGTGCTTGTAGGTTTCCGATATGGTGGTGAAGCCGCGCACGTCGGAGAACATGATCGTCATCTCGCGCTCCTCGCCGCCGAGGACCAGCTTTTCCGGCGACTGCGCGAGTTGCTCGACCAGCACCGGCGACATGTATTGCGCGAACATGCCGCGGATCTGCACGCGCTGCCGCTGCTCGCGCACGAAGCTGGCAAAGATCAGCGTCAGGTAGATCGCCGTGGTCGACAGCAACGGATAAGTGAAGTCGATGAGATAGCGGTATTGCACGTAAAAGAACCAGGACACTCCGATCAGGATCGCGGCGAAGGTCGCGCCAGCAAGCACGAGGCGGACCGGTCCGAGGTTCGGCGTGAAGATGATGACGAGCATGCCGATGATGAGCGCGGCGAGCAGCTCGACGCCGAGCGCATAGTTCGGCTGGGATATCACTGCGCCGCTCAGCACGCTCTCCAGCACCTGCGCATGGATCTCGACGCCCGGCATGTTCGAGGACACCGGCGTGGTCTTGATGTCATTGAGCCCAACCGCGGAGGTGCCGACCAGCACCAGCTTACCGGCGATCTTGTTCGGCGGCACGGTGTTATCGAGCACGTCGGCGGCCGAGACGTAGATCGAGGGATCCTGGCGGGCGTAATGCACCCAGAGCTGACCGTTCCTGTCGGTTGGGATCTCCACGCCCTTGAGACGCACGGCTCGCACGCCGGTCTTGTCGGTCCGAACCAGCAGTGTCGGCGTGCCCGTGACGACGCGCAAAATCTCGAGGCTGAGCGAGGGCATGACCATGCCCTGGGCGCGCATGATCATCGGCACGCGCCGGATCAGGCCGTCGCGCTCGGTCTTGATCGAGAACAGGCCGCGGCCGGCCGCGACCTTCTCGATCTCTGGCACGTTGCGCAACAGCCCGGGAAATTCGAACAGGAAGCGCTCAGCCCCCTCCTCGCCGACCGTTGCGACGCCGGTAAAGGGCAGCGACTTGTCGACCTCGGACGAAATCGCCCGCTGGCCGGTCTCGCCCAGGATCACACGCGAGCGCTTGATCGCTTCGGAGAGGATCTGGTCGTTGCTCGGCAGCTCGCGCAGCTTGGCGCGGGTGGCGTCGTCGAGATAGCGCATCTGGCTCGCGACCAGATCCGGGTTGAGCCGATCGGCCTCCGAGAACACGACGTCGAAGCCGATCGCGACCGCGCCGTGACTGGTGAGGTTCTGGATCAGGTCGGCGATCCGCGTCCGCGACCACGGCCACTGGCCAAGCTTGGCGAGGCTCTTGTCGTCAATGTCGACGATGGTGACCGGCCGCGCCGTCTTGTGGCGCGGATCGATCAACTGAAACATGTCGAAGGTGCGCAGCCGCAGTTCCTGGATCGGCGGCGGATCCCAGAGGCGAGCGCCGGCAAACACGACCAGCAGCGCAAGGCACATCAGCCGCGCAAACCCCAACTTGCGCGCAAACCACCGCCGCAGGATCTTGAGACGTTTCATTTCGCCCGAATTTTCCGCAGCCGCCTTCGTCCGATGTTCGGGCGACAATACGCAACCAGCTATGTCTTTGATACCAGAATCCGCTGCGGACGAGGCGCCGTAGCCGAACCGTGGGAATGGCCATCAGGCATGGTTCGCGACGATGAAATCGCTGGCGTGCAGGCTGCTCGCCACAAGATTCTTCACCCGGATCGACTGATGATCGTCGAGCGCGACCAGCGTGTCGGCTCCCTGTTGGGTGATCCCGAGATCGCTGAAGGACTGGATGCCGGCAAACTTCTGCAGGTCGATCTTGTCCTGGCCCAGCTCGAAATCGAGGATCGTGCTCTGAACCGGAAGGGTCGAACTCGTGAAGGTGAACTGGTCCTGCCCGTCGGTCCCGACGAGGGTTGGCCCCGTGGGCGGATCAACGACCAGTGTGCCGCCATTGCCGTCGTTGGCGAATTGGAAGCTGTCGAACGTGTAGCTCCCGGCAAACTTGATGACCGCGGTGTCGGTCCCGTCGGTCAGCGTCAGCGTTCCGCCCAGCTGGTCGGCGTTCTCGGTGTAGGTCACCCCGGTCAAGCTCGAGAAGCCGATGTCCTTGAGGTCGAGGAGATCCGAATTGGCGGCGGTGCCGTCACCCGCAAAGCCGTTGATGACGCCGGTGAAATCGGCGGCGTGTTCGATCGCGAAGGTGCCGGTGGTTCCGGTCCCGTTGGCAAAGGTCACGGTCTGTGCAGAAGCCTCGCTGAGGTTCAGCACCGCGCCGGTCTCGATCGTCATGGGCGTGTCGGCGAGCGGATCATAAACGGTGGTGCCGCCATGACCGTCGCTCTGAAGATGCCAATTCAGGTCCCTGCCGAAGAACGACAGAGTGATGGTGGTTGCACCGTTATAGAAGTCGACGGTCGTGATGTCGGTAGCCTGCACGTAGTCGGCATGCGCCGACATCGAGGACGTCCAGGCGAGGTCCTTCATGTCGATCAGATTGCCGGACGAGAGTGGAGCTCCGGCCGGAGAACCCGAGATCAGCCCATGGAAATCCTTCGCGTGGTCCAAGATCAGCGTGCCGAGCCCGTTGTCGTAATAGACGAGGATGCCCGAGAACGAGCCGTTGACCAGCGTCCCCGAAACAGAACCCTCGATCTCCACGACGGCCTTGTTGGAGATCTCGATCGCTCCGGTGCCGCTGACGTCGCCCTTGATGTCGATGGTCGAAACGTGGTTTCCGGAGAATGGGCCAGCCTCGATCAGACCGTTGTCGACGACGTCGCCCTTCACCGTGAACACGGTGCCGGGCTCGGTCTTCAGGGTCACACCCGAAGCAACAGCGAGATCGTCGATCGTGACGCTGGTCGTGCTGTCGACGGTATAGGTTCCGGGCGCGTCGAGCTTGACGTCGTAATTGGCCGCAGGCACGCCCACGCTCCAGTTCGCCGCCGTGTTCCAGTCGCCGCTGCTGCCGCTGGTCCAGTGATCGGTCGGAGCGATCTCGACGATGGTGCCGCCGGCGCCGTCGCTGCTCGTGATGAAATGTGCGTCGCTGTAGTTACCGATGAGCTTGAGCGTGATGCTGTGGTTGTGCGTATCGCTCACGACGAGATTGCCGGTGACGGCATCGTAGGTCGCTGTCGTCCCGCTGTCGTAGGTGAAGTTCGACAGATCGACCTTCTCGTTGGCGGCAAAGCCGGCAATCAAACCGCCGAAGGTCGCGGTGTCGATCTCGAGCTCGGAGCCGGCGCCGGCGAAGGTGACGGTCTGCGACACCACGTTCTTGATCTCGAGCGTCGCGCCGGCGTCGATCGTGACCGAGCCCGAGCCGGACAGCGAGCCAAACAGCGTCAGAGTCCCGGTGTGGACCTCGATGCTGCCGGTGTTGACGATGGTGCCGGAGATCGACGCCGTGCCCCAGCTTTCGATGTCGTGGGAATTGGCGATGCTCAGGTTGGCTCCGGAGATCGAGGCGCCATTGAAGAGATCGATCTCGCCGGCGTTGCCGATCGACGACGCATTGCCGAACACGCTGCTGCCGGCAACGGTCCAGGTGCCGCCCGCCTGATTATTGAAGGTGGCGCTGGCAACGGCAATGTTGCCGTTGATGTGGCCGGCATTATTGATCGTGATGGCGCCGCCGGTCTCGACGATGGCGTAGGTCGTGGCGGTCACGGTCGAGGCGACGGCGGGCCCGATCGTTCCGGTCGTGGAATTGTCGATCAGCGCGGAGCCGCCGGCCGTGTTTTCCTGGATGAAGATCGCCGCAAAGCCGGTCGGGGCCGAGATCGAACCGGTATTGGTGATGTGCGTCGAGCCGGTCGCGGCCGGGCCGTTCGGGCCGCCCGTGTAGTTCTGCGCGACGATGATGCCGACACTGCTGGTGCCGGTGATATGGCCGTTGTTGACAATGGTGACGCCGCCCGCACCGGCGGCAATAGCGTACAGGCCGACCGCGCCGGTGGCGGAGCCATTGTTGGTAACGTTGACGTCGCCGCCACCGTGATCGAAGGCGCCGATCGCGGTACCCGCGGCGGCAATCGAGGATGTCGCGCCAGTCGTGACTGTGAGGTTGCCGGCCCCCCAGGTAAACGCCTCGATGCCGTAGCCCGCATCGGCGATAATCGTTGCATCGCTCGTGACGGTGACGTCCCCCTTGACCGCATTCGAGAATACGCCGTTGCCGCCCGGCTTATAGCCGGCGATGATCGCGCCGGGAATGCTGCCATCGTTATTCGAGATCGAGCCGGAATGGATGATGCCGTGCGCCTCGACCGTGATCGTGCTGCTCACGCCGCTCGCGATCGCGGTCGCATAATTGACGGCCACGATGCCCGAGCTGCCCGCAATGATGCTGTCGCCGCTCGCCATGGTGACGCTGATGTCGCCCGCATCGATGCTGTAGGCCAAAATGCCATAGCTCGTCGTGCCCTTCACTGACGCACCGGAACCGAGCGTCACGCTGACGTCGCCGGTACCGCCGCTGAGGGCCTGCGCCCTGATCCCGTCCTCCGCGCCGACGACCGTGGTGCCGGCCGCATCGTTCACCGTGACGTCGCCGTTTCCGTAATTATAGGCGTGAATGCCGTAGCCGGCCGCGGCGGTGACATTGGCGTGGTTGTTGACGACGACCGAGCCGTTAACACCGGTGTTGGCGCTGCTGCTCCCGCTCGTTGTTCCGCTGTAGCCGGCTTGGATGCCGGCCGGCGTGTTGCCGCTCTGGTTCAGGTTGGTGCCGGAGTTGATCGTGCCGTAGGCATTGACCGTGATGGTGCTGTGATCCGAGCCGTCGAGGGACGTTGCGCGGTTAACGGCGACGATGCCGGAGCTGCCAGAGGTGATGACGCTGCCTGCACCGGTGGTGACGGTCTCGCTGCCCGTGCCGTAGCTGCGCGCCCTGATGCCGTAGATCGAGGAACCCGTGATGTTGCCGCCGGCTACGATGGTGATGTCGCCATCGCCTTGGGTGACCGCGTCGATGCCGTACGCGCCGCCGATAGCGCCGCCGGTTGCCGTCAGGAAAACGTCGCCGGCGCCGTGCTGGGTCACGACAATGCCGCTCGCCGCGCCCGTCAACGTCCCGGTGAGCGCGAGCACGATATCGGCGGGCGTTGCAGATGTGCCGCCCGATGCAGTGAAGTCGAGTGCGTCGCCGCTCGATGTCGTGATATCGGCCGCGCCCTTGATCGTGAACGTGCCGGCTTTCGTCGACTGACCGGCAATGGTGCCGGTGAAGCTCTGGCCCGCCACCTTGTCGAGCTGGAGCGTATCGGCGCCACCGGCGAAGGCAATGGTCTGCGCCGTCGCCCCGGCGAGTTCGAGCGTCGCACCATCGTCGATGATCACCGAGCCGACACCGCTAAGGCCGCCGGCGAGGTCGAGCGTGCCGGCCTGCACCTCGATGGTGCCGGTGTTCGTGACCATCGCCGAAACGGTGTTGGAGCCGGATACGCCGTAGAGATTGCCGGCATTGCTCAGGCTGCCGCCGTTGATCGAGACGTCGGTCAGATAGAGCTTCGAGGTGCCGTCGACCGTGATCGACCCGCCGGAATTGGTGACGATGACGCTCGCAAGCTTCAGCGTGCCGCCATGCACCGCCATGATATCGGCGGAGTTGACGATCAGGTCACCGGAAATATCGAGTTCACCGCCATTCGCCTGGATCAGATTGTGATTGGTGATGGTGTGGAGGATGGCGGGATCAATCGTCAGCGTACCGCTGGTCACCGTGATCGTGCCGGTGTTGGTGATGTCGGCGTTGTTGATCGCGCTCGTGCCAGTCGATTCCAGCGTACCGGCAATCGTCACCGTGCCGCCATCAATGGTCGCGCCCTGGAGATCGAGTGTAGAGCCGGACTCGACCGAGACACTACCGCTGCCGGTGTTGGTCACCGTCATCCCGATCAGCTTCAGTATCCCGTGATCGATCGCCGCCAACGTGCCGGTGTTAGCGATGGCTTCGCCGTTGATGTCGAGCTCGGCGCCATTGGCCCGGAGGATGCCGCCATTCGCGATCGAGGTTGCGGAGGTCGTCGCCAGCAGGGTCAACGCGCCCAGGGTTGCCTCGATCAGGTAGTTGTTCGAGATGTTGGCGTCGGTAATCGTAGTTGTGCCGGTCGAATTCAGCGTACCCGAAACGGTGAGCGCGCCGCCTGTCAGGCTTGCACCGTTCAATGTCAGCTTGCTGCTTGCATCGACCTTGACCGTGCCATGATTGGCGATTGCGGTGCCCGCAACAGTCACGTCATCCAGCGTCAGGATGACGCCGCTCTCAACCGTCACGGCAGAGGTGCTCAGCGTCGCTGATTGATCGATCTTGCTGCTGCCGATGACATCGATCGCCCCGGCGCCGTTGACGGCTCCGCCCGAAATCTCCGTGCCGGACAGTGTCAGCGTCTGGCCGCCATCGACCGACACCGTACCGGTATTGGTCACGACGTCGTTGAGCAGCGTCGCAGCGCCGGTGATCTTCAGCGTGCCGGTATTGGCGACCGCGCCGCCCTGGATGCTGGCGCCGTCCTTGAGCTTGACGGTGTTGTCGAGCTCGATGCCTCCATTGTCCGTGATCGTCGAGCCCGACACCGTGATGCCGTCCAGCGTCAGCTTGGCATCGGCGGTAACTGTGGCCGTGCTCAGCGTCGCGCCGCCATCGATCTTGCTGGCGCTGGTGACATCGATGGTGCCGAGACCGTCGATCGTACCGCCGCTGATCGTGGCGCCATTGACCGTCAGCTTGCCGTTGGCATCGACCGTGACGTTGCCGGCATTCGCAACCGTCGAGCCCTGGTCGACCGTCAGCGCGCCATTCGCCAGCACTTCGATCGTGCCGGTCGTCGCATTCGTGACCGTCTCATGGTCCAGCGCGTTGCCGGTGCCGCTGACCTTGAAGGCCGCATTGTTGTTCAGGATGCCGCCGCTCAGAACGGCGTT
>NZ_JBVVPL010000090.1:0-7674 GCF_055807615.1 Bradyrhizobium sp. MV1.5
GTCTGCCCGTTCACGCATCACTCGCACTTGGGCGCAGGCGCGGAGATGACGCGGGTTACCCTCGGAAACAGCCGGGTGCGGGAAAGCCGCCCGCCCGGATCTGTGAGGGCGAAAGCCAAATGGCTGAGCTACTCGACCACGCCCCCGGCTTGGGACCGAGATCAAGAACATTACACTGTCAGACGATTTGTCTGACGAGGCCATTATGGCCATTAACAAGCGGGAACAAGCGCTCGTATGTCGACCGTCTATCAATTCGCGGCGGCGCAGGTTGTCCGGGGCGCTGGCCGAAAGCTCACCCGAACTGCTGCCTCGGCAGCGGTTCGATTCCGCTGCCCAACTCGCACGAAGTACATTCGTTGAATGCATTCCCAGTGGATCACCGTGCCCAAATAACGTCCAGTCGCGAGGAGCGGTCATCAGGCTCGAATAAAGCTCAGGATCGTCAACCGGCCATCGATGAGTCGAGGCGATATCACATGGCTCCGGGCCCGCGCGGTCAGAGCCGACGCCGTTTTCCGAGGTGCAGCCGATGCCTTCGACTCCGATCGGTTCGATGCGCCAGCATCGGGTCTGCGAAATAACGCGCGCCACCGCGTAACTATCGCATAAGACTGCTGTCAATTGTCACTACCAGATCTGGGTGTTTGGGGAAGCGGTACTTGCATCATAAGATTCCGGAAAGGTCGGATGCACATATGCCCATCAAGCTTCGAGACGCGCAATGCCATGGCAAACATGAACCTCAGCTCCCAATCCTTTGCCGGCGCATGCGCGCGACAGGGAACCGTCACCGACCAAAAACTCACCAAATTTAGAGCACTGGTCCCGAGACGTTCAGGTTTCCAGATGAGACGTGTCATGAAGCCAATAGCGCGGGTCGCAGCAGCAATGAAGCGCGCTCGGGCACTCTCTGATCTCAACCGGTGCTGCGCGATCTGGTGGCTCTATCGCCTCCATTTCGGCATCAACCGAGACGTGATACTGGGGCTTGCCGTGGTCACGATCGCCCAGGAGAGATCCCGCTGCGGCATTTAGGCCTCGTGACATCGGCCACCTTTCATGCGAGCGCTGGCACCGCCGACCAAACCTGCCAACAGGTTGCGCGTTGGCTGGGAGACAGAAAATCTCAGCCTTAACGTCAAACGTCTCAAGTCTGCCCAGCCCACTAACGTCGCAATCACAGCTAGTACTGGCGGACTGCCCGGGGGCGCACGATGGCGCCTTGAAATACGGAGAGCAGATCGCACAAGCGGAAATAGTGCTCGCCGTTCGCGGCATCAGCAGGCTGAGATTTTGTGGCGTGGATGATGCTATGGAGTCCAGCATCGTTGGATTGACCGGCCGGAATAGCTGAGCGGAGAGCGCCGAAATTGGACCGCTTGTAAAGTCGATCGGGAGCAGGGACGCGACGCTCGCATTTCACCAGATGATCTTAAGCGGAAAGGAATATGCCGCGCCCGAGACCGCAAAGGCCGTGGAAACTGGTCAAGCAAGTCTGGCGAGCGCATTGCGATGGATTAATCCTCACCCAGAGGCCGCCCGTGGGCAGGCTGCGTCTCTGTCGATCGAGGTCTCCGTGAGCCATACGTCCCTGCGGACGGCCAGCCGTTCAACCGTGCGCCGCTCAGGAAATATGCCCTCGGCGCCTATCCACAGCGGTTGGTGCTACGCGATGACACGACGCCTCAGTTTCCAGCTCGCGTCATCCATAGTCATAAATAAATCTCAATAGAGGTATTCGGATTTAGGTGACGAGGTGATCGGGCGCTTTGTTGGCCGGTGCCAGCACTTGGATGACCTCAAGGCTAGGCGCCGCCGGGTCCTTGTTGCGGCGATCACCGGGTTGAACACCATCGGTCTGGCGGTGGTTACGGTAAGAAGCCTTTCGTCCGTACAAGCTGTATCGCCGGGGTGGCCAATACGCTCTCGATCGGGTTGGTGGTGCCGGCTCAAGGGCCGGGAAATCGGACGGCTACGCTAATCACAAGCCGTAACGAGCCTGTGGGCGCGTTAATTGCGGGTGCCATGCAGACGATGGCAGGTCCACTACAAGAGTAGGTAGGTGCCAAAGTGGAGGCGGGGTCCTAGCCTCCTCCTGTTCCTCTGCCGATCATCGAGCCAGAAGCGAACACCGAGAAGGTCATACGGACAAAACCTTACGACGTGCTGAATCGGGGTGGCTGCGCATGCACACCTCGATGACGAGCTCCGGCGTTCCGATTTGGGCGCCGACGAAGGCGACGAATGGCGGGGCGCGTGCCTACGGAAAATCAATCAGGCAAGAAGCAGCCTATGGAACGCCAACCTGGTTGACGCGGTCACGGCGATCAATCCGCTTGCAGGTTCGGATCCGGAGTTGCGCTGAGGGACGGCGCAGACGAACTCACATATGAGGCGCTACGATCAAGATCGGATGCCCTTGCGAGGACCTTACGAGAGCAGGGTGCTCGCGGCGCGGTTGTCGGCTACCGGGGAGGGCGGGATCTCGACTGGGCGACGGCGGTCATCGCAATTTTGAAAGCTGGATCAACGTACCTACCGCTCGATCCATCGCTGCCGGCTTCCCGTACATCATTCATGATCGAGCAGAGCCCGCTGCGCTTTGTCGATGGGCCGAGACCGGCCGGATTCGCTCAGCCTATTCCAGGAGAGAAGCAAAGGAGCTCCTCAATTCGTAGCTATAAAGGCTGCACTGCGCCGGGGGCAGACCTAGTCTGTTGTGCCATCGCCGAACGTGGATGGACTTGCCTATATTCTGTTTACGTCTGGTTCGACGGGCCAGCCTAAGGGCGCAATGATCGAGCGGACCGGCCTAAACAATCATTTGGCGGCAAAGATCGATGCTCTAAGTCTCACTCGGACGGATTGCGTCGCGCAAACGGCATCGCACTGCTTTGACATCTCGCTTTGGCAGCTTCTTTCTGGGCTTTGCGTCGGAGCCTCTACATCAATCATCGATGATGCGACACGGAGATCGCCGCCGTCGCTCCTTCAAGCAATTCAACGATCCGGCGCTACGGTCGTCCAATTCGTTCCGTCGTTGCCGGCAGTGTTTGTTGAATAACTGCAATCGCTGGCCGCTGCAGAGCGAGCAATGGACAGCTTGCACATTATTTCTACAGTCGGAGAAGCTCTAACGCCCCGATTGGCGCGTGCGTGGCTTGCGTTGTATCCCCGCGTTTCCATTCTCAATCCTTATGGGCCTACCGAGTGCGCCGATGGCGTGACGCATCATCTGGCTTCCGTGCCGCCTGCGCTGGCTGAGCCTTATGTGCCGATCGGCAGGCCAATTCAAAACGTTGAGGTTTAAGTCGCGGACGGACCACGGCTTTTGCAATGTAGGAGAAGTCGGCGAAATCTGCGTTACCGGCGTCGGTGTCGCTGCCGGTTACGTCAATGACCATGTCCGTACCAAGGATGCGTTTGGGCCAAACCCATTCTCAAACGACCTGTCCTTCGGGCGCCTTCGTTCCGACGGCCTTTTGGAATGTCTCGGTCGACGGGATCGTCAGGCCAAATCCGCGGGCACAAAATCGAGCTCGCAGAAATCGAAGCTCTTGTCCGCTCATCCCTTGGCGCATGGCGCCGTCGCAGTCGCCTCCGTCTGCGCAGGTGTACGGCGCGAGATATAGCTGGGGCGGAGGCGCAAGCCGAATCGCGACGGCTAGCTGCGTATGTGTCGGCTCCAGCTGAACTGGCGGAAAGCAACCTTCAGAATTTTCTTGCTGAGGCACTCCCCAGCTACATCCTTCCGGAAAGAATCATCCTCGTCAGCGGCATTCCACTGACCAGGAACGGAAAGGTCGACTTTTCAGCATTGCCTGACCCCGGGGCGTGTTCGGCCGGTATTGTCAACGCCCTTCGAGAAGCTGCAATCAGATCTCGAAGTCCGGCCACGTCAAATCTGGTCCGGCATTTTGCGTATCCAAAACATAGGTGTGAATGACCAATTCATAAGCCTCGGCGGAGACTCGCTCCGCGCAAATGCTTATATTGGGACAGTTGCAGACCTTGCTGGGAGTGAGAGCGGATTTCAGACTGGTCCTGAATGGGACGATTCGATCTCTTGCCGCTTCCATCGAGGCTCGCGCTGAGCCCAATGCATGCACAGCCTTCACATACCGAAAGCCTAACCGATCACCTCTGACGCGACTCCAGCGGCACCTTTAGTTTCTGGCGCAGCTCGATCCATCTGCCCGGAACTACATCATTCAAGGCGGGCTGCGGATTAGGGGAAACATCGATTTAGCTCGGTTCAATCGCGCCTGGACCGAGGTCATTCATTCCCACCAGGCACTTTCGGTGCGCTTTATCGACCAGGACGGTCCGGTTCAATGCTTTGATGCTCCGCTATGAACCAATCTTGAACTGATCGATGCATCTCATCTCCTCCGAGGCTGAGGAGCTCATCGCACAGTTTCGGCGAACGGAGTTGAAAGACAATTTCGATCTCGGACAGGGGCACTTGTTTCGCGCGCGCATGATCCGGTTGGTCCTGACAATCATCTCATATTGATCACCGCTCCCGAAATCATCCTCGATTGCCTGGTCCATTTCTGTTCTGCTCAGAGATCTTCAGCAAAGATACTTAGATGCCGTGGCGCCTTGGCGAGAGAACCGTGGGTCACTCTCGCGCCACGCGGCGTGGGAAAAACAGCACATTGCTCCAGAGGCGCTGGAGAACCAACGTCACTATTGGCGTCGTCAGATTGGTGATGATCCGCCGGTGCTTGCACTTGGAAGGGCGCGCCCGCAAACAAATTTATACCGCGGCGCCTCGCGTCCAGTGCTGCTTGGTAGCGATCTTTCCAGTCGCGTCGGAGAATTCGCGCGCCAAAATAGCTGCACCACGTCGACAACACTGCTGGCGTGCTTCCAGCTGCTGCTACGAATGTATAGCGGTCAGGACGATATTGTCGTCGGCAGGCCACACGCTGTGAATCAACCTGGCAACGCCGACATCATAGAATGTTTTCCTGAATATGCTGCCGATCCGTGCTACGATCGATGGCGGGGTGAATGTTTTTCTGTTCATGCCACCCGCATCCGGGGCCTGGTCAGCGACGCCATCGCAAATTCGGCCTATCATTCGGATGGATGGTCAGGGACACAAGGTTATGTCGCGAACCGGGGCGATCACCGATCTTCCAGCTCATGTTCAATATGTACTCCGAAGCCGCCGAGCCACTTTGCTCAAGACGAGTTGGCCCTGACATTCCGCGAGCCCGATACAGGCTATGTCAAATTCGAGTTTTAACACTGTACGCGCAAGATCAGGGCGATGAAATTGCGCTCTAGCTGGCGTATGCATAAGACATAATCTCGAGTGATCTGGCTGTCCGCGTGGCCAATAATCTGCGCTGTCTGATTGCCGCCCGCGTTGATAAACCGCGTGTGTCCATTGAGGAACTGAGCTGCCTCAGCGCCTCAGACCTCAGATACTGGATTCGCTGGATGGGTCGATCCAGCGATATGAATCTGAATGTCCGCTTGTTGAAGCTTCGAGCAGATCAGCATATCTAATCGCGGCAAGGTAGCATATTTTGGCGAGTTCGGGAGGTCACGGTTGACCAGCTGCGTGTGCGCGTAGCAGCAATCCTCGTTACTGCGGGATATGAAGGTGAGGGCCGGCGATCTGGCCGCCATGCTTGTTGACCGGTCGCCGGACGTTGCCGCTGTCATGCTTGCGCCGTGGGGCTTGGATGCTGTTGTTGTGCCGATAGCGCCGGATTGTCCGCGTGATCGGATCCAACATATCTGCGAGATAGTCAGGCAAAGCTCTTGGTTCACGCGAATATCACGGAGCCTGGTTTTGAGATACAGTTGATTTGTCTGTTGGCCTTGGAAATGTGCAGTGTGTCGAGGGATGATTTCGCACCCAGCGACACACCGGCAGATCGCCGAATTGCGAACCTCATATACACGTCCTCCCAATAGGTCGGGCGGAGGGAGTTCTTATAAGGGAGGCGGCAATTCTCAACCGGCTGATCTGGATGTGGCGGCGCTTTCCGTTCGATGGCACCGATGTCATGGTTGTCTAGAAGTCCGCCTGCCTTGTCGCGTCCGCTTGGGGGTATTTTGGTGGGCTTCTGAGAGGTGTGCCAACGATGATCCTTACCCAACGGCAGGTGCTAGATCCGGATCTGTTGTTGTGCAGTTTGGCAAAAAACATCGCGTGACACGCTTTTTAGCCTCTCCGCTGCTTCTGTCCAGTCTCAGCGGGTCCCACGAACAGCAACCGCAAAGGACCGCCTTGAGATTGGTCACAAGCAGCGCCGAACCTATGCCTTCCCCGCTGCCCGCTCGTTGGCGTGAGTCTTTTCCGGGCGTGCCGTTGTGGAACTTTTATGGTGCGAGGGAATGTGCGTCCAATGCAGCCGTGCACGAAACATCGGATGCGGATGACAACTCGGCGCTTGTCCCAGTGCCCGGGCGAACTGTGCATCGCAGGCCGCTGTCTGAGCGCTGGGTACTGGCAGGATAAAGATTGGACTGACCGCTGTTTCGTGCCGAATCCGTATGCTGGCGGACAACATAACGTGCTTTATCGAACTGGGACATCGCACGCATCTCGACCAGCGGCCCTTCGCGAGATTTGCGGCCGATCGGACAACCATATCAAGGTGAGGGGCTTTCGCATCGAGCCGGAGGAGGTCGAAGTTGCCTTTGAGTCTCATCCGGCAATCGCAAAGGCCGCGCTCTTCGCAGAAGACATCGATGACGATCGCCGCTTGACGGCGAGCGTGTTGCCCGCTCGCGAGAATCTAAGCTCAGGAGAGATTCTCGCCCACCTGCCAGATTGCCATCCTCTGTGATTCCGGCAGCCTTCAGGTCGGTTGACAGTGTTCGACTGACCACGAGCGGAAAGATAGACCGTGCTTGCCTATCCTCCGTTCCTTACGAGATAGAAACTAGTCCAGCTGCTGAGCCCCGCACCAGGAACGAGCTAGTTCTTGCTCGAGTCTGGGCGGATCTATTAGGCGCCAAGGGAGTGGGAATCGACAGAAGTTTCTTGATATCAGGGGCAACTCTCTTCTGAGCGTACGTTGCGTCACGCTGGCACGCAAAGCCGGGCTGAATCTCACCGTCAATCAACTTTATCGAACACCAACATCAGGGACTTGGCGGCCGGGGAAGTGGAGGGGGCGCCCCACAATGTCGTTTCCGCGGACGGCTTACTGCCTGTGCCCCCGTATTATCGTTTTGGAATTCTCTTATCGGCTTTGACGAGCATTTCAACATTGGCGATCTGTTCTTCTTGCGCGGCGGCATCCTAAACTTTAAGATCCTGGACCGCGCGCTCGCCCGTGTCATCGAGAGGCACGAAGGCCTCAGGCTCCGCGTTGCCCGAACCGAAAATGGATTACGGCTGCGGATTGGGTCTTGTCCGGCCGAGCGCATCGTGGAGTAGATCGATCTCGTCCGAATGACCGGCCCAGACCAGCGCAGTACAATCGAGAGCGTCTCGGCAAGACGTCAAAAACATGTTTCGGTTTGACAGTCACACGCCTCTTGTTCACGTCGTGGCCTTCCGTACTTCGGAAAGCAGCGATTACTATCTGCTGGTGCTGATGCATCATTTCGTAGCGGACGGATTAGTATGGAACGCGGCGCGGCAATGAAGGCAAGCCTCGACGCAGGGCGTCCGGTACAGGTCAAAGAATTTTCAAG
>NZ_JBVVPL010000091.1:0-5875 GCF_055807615.1 Bradyrhizobium sp. MV1.5
GCCGGGCCTACGCTTCGCGCAATGTTGTAGCTGATGCTGTTGAGCGCTACCGCCGCCGGAAGTGTTTCGAGCGGCACCTGCTCGCTGACCGAGGATTGCCAGGCGGGGTCCATCAATGCCATGCCGGTGCCAACCACGAAGCATAACGCCAGCAGCAAGTTTGGCGTAATCAGGCCGAACCAAGCGAGCACCGTCAGCGCGGTCGCGCCGGCGAGCGCGATACCTACTGACACTAATGCAACGATACGCCTGTCGTGCATGTCAGCGATCGCTCCGGCCGGCATTGAGATGATCATAACCGGTAACATCAAGGCAGTCTGGACTAAGGCGACCTTGTCGGCAGCCGACGTCATCTGCGTCATTGCCCAAGCCGCGCCGACGCTCCGAATGAGGGCGCCCACATTCGCGAGTACACTTGCCAGCCAAATGCGCCGGAATGTGAGATGGCGTAAAGGCGCGGTGATGCTATCGCTGCCAACCGTTTGTGGCTTAGAGAAACTGATCATCTCTCCTCCTGCCGCCAGGCAACTCTCCTGGCTTGCCAAGCTTGAGTGCAAAAGCTCGGCTGCCGTGAGAGAGCCCTGGAACCGTGATTCTGACTGCGTGATGCGAGAGAACGCGTCTCTCACCCTCCAAGGATGCCGATGAGCGGGTCCTTCGGATCTTCAATTCTAGCGTGATCGCAACGAGGTCGTCGGGAGGTGGCCCACTGTGAATGAACTGACCGGCGTCAACCGTGGCACATTCTGCTCGCGGGTCCGACCTTGAACTTGATGCCCCTATCATTAGGAGCTTTACATCAACCCTACCATCGTGGTCCGGAGCCGCTAGTTCTTCAGCCAAACCGCAGCTCATGCCGCGCCGAGACCTCGCATTTTCGATTGTCTCGCCAAAGTAGATAAGAACGGTCAATTGAGACGCCATTCTGGTCAAGCTGAACCTGCTTGCAGCAACTTTCAGAGGAGATGTCTCGAAGAGGTTGCCTGTCGCATAGATTAGAGGAGAACGGCGAAGGGTTTTGGCGTTCTAGGCGAATGAGCGATGGAAAACCGCAAGAAGTCGCGAATTGGATAAGATTTCCGAGTCAGCCTTCGGATGGAGACTCAATTGGAATGGCAAAACCTGTCTTAACGCGGTCCATTATAACCATTGTCTTGAAACCCTTGATATCCGAGTTTTCGTAAAAAAAACGACGTGTAAACTGCTCGTAATCTTCCATGGTGCGAGCGGTAATGTAGAGGACAAAATCAGCATCCCCCGTCACGTAAAAACCATTCACGACTTCAGCAGACGATTTGATGGCCTTCTTGAATTTGTCGATGATGTCTGAACGCTCTCGCTCTAGGCTCACAAGCACAAGCATCTGAATGGGCCTTCCGACCGCCTTCGCCGAAACGATCGAAACGTCGGCTTCAATTATTCCATCCGAGCGAAGTCGCTTCAGCCGCCGTTGACATGCGGTAGCGGAAAGGCCTGCCATTTCGCCGATGACCTCGGACGTCAGGCGGTTGTTCTTCTGCACGATCTCCAGGATCCGGGCATCTATTCGGTCGTATTGCATGCTTCGTCCTTCCAGCCTTCAGGTGCAATCCATCGCAAACCCCCGGTGCGTTGCAGGAAATCGTTCGGGTGACAGGAAAATGCGACGCAAATCTTTGTTCGCTATCAGTATCCTGAATGCATGGGCAATTTCAACAAGTGACCGTCCGGGACCGGCAAATGACGTTACAAAGAACTCGGGGCAACAACGCCCTCTCGGTGGGTCTTGCTACGCAATATCTGAAAGACCTGCGGCGTCGTGACTTCCTGGCAGGGGAGTCTCTCGTCGACGGAGAGTGGACGGCCGGCGGAGAGCGAGACAGTGTGATCGATCCCGCAACAGGTGAGGAGATCGCGGATGTTGCACGTTGCAGCGCCGTGGAGATGGAGGTGGCGATCACCGCAGCTGAGCGGTCTTTTCCTGCTTGGCGTGGATTGCTGCCAGTAAGGAGGGCGGCGATCCTTAGGTCTTGGGCCTCGTTATTGCTCGAGCACAAGGAGGAGTTGGCTGTGCTCGTGACGAGTGAGCAGGGCAAGCCCCTTGCCGAAGCGCGCCAGGAGATCGCGTACGGCGCTAGCTTTCTTGACTGGTTTGCAGCGGAGGGGGAGCGAGCGTACGGGGAGACTATCCCGAGTCACAAGGTTGGAAGTCAGCTCCAAGTGCGAATGCAGCCGATAGGTGTTGCGGCGGCCATCACGCCCTGGAATTTTCCTATCGCCATGATCACGCGAAAGGCAGGGGCCGCTCTTGCTGCCGGTTGTCCGATCATTGTGAAGCCGGCTCCAGAGACGCCGCTGTCTGCGCTCGCTCTTGCCCGGCTGGCCGAGCAGGCCGGGTTTCCGCAAGGTGTATTCCAAGTTCTGGTCGGAAGTCCGATCGAGCTTTCGAGGCCGATGCTGAGCGATACGAGAGTGCGCGCTCTTTCGTTTACGGGTTCCACGGAGGTCGGTCGTCTGCTCCTTAGTGGAGCGGCGGAGAGTGTAAAGAAGGTGTCGCTAGAGTTGGGCGGGCATGCCCCGTTCCTGGTCTTCGACGACGTCGATCTTGAGAAAGCGGTCAGGGGGGCGATGGCGGCGAAATTCGCGACATCTGGTCAGGATTGTCTGGCTGCTAACCGCATCTACGTGCAAAGAGGAATCTATGGCGCCTTCGTCGAGGCGTTTGGTGGGGCGATGGAGCAACTGAGGGTCGGGCATGGTCTCGAGCCTGCAACGGATATTGGACCAATGACCAAACTTTCGGTCGCAAGCAAATGCAGGTCACAGATCGATGACGCGACAAAGAAGGGAGCGAGAGTTCTATCGGTCAAGCAAGCTGCAACACTAGGTCCCAACTTCGTTCCACCGACCCTCCTCAGTGACGTGACCGAGGACATGCTTATCGTTCGCGAGGAAACATTCGGGCCAGTCGCAGCTGTCCTTCCCTTCGATTCCGAAGAAGAGGTTGTCGCCCGAGCGAATGCGAACGAAAAGGGGCTGGCGGGTTACGTGTACACTGACAGTTTACGTCGAGCGCTGCGACTTTCTGAGCAAATCGAGTGCGGCATGCTCGGTGTCAATACAGCCTCATTCACTGGGCCGCCGATTCCGTTCGGGGGGTGGAAACAGTCTGGGCTCGGTCGCGAAGGATCGCGGCACGGCTTAGCGGAATACATGGAACTGAAATACGTTTGCTTCGGCGATCTGGGGGCTTAGGAGGATCAGATGGTTGACATCGAAACTATTGCTGAACTGGATCGGTCGAGTGTCCTGCATCCTTTCACCCAGCTAAAGGACTTCGCTACCGGAAAGATGGGCGATCCTACGATCGTAACAGGCGGAAAAGGCATTTGTATCAAGGATGCAGAGGGGCGCACTTACATCGACGGGTTTGCTGGCCTTTATTGTGTAAATATCGGCTACGGGCGTGTTGAGGTGGCGGAAGCAATCGCGCGACAAGCGTACAGTCTAGCTTACTATCACACGTATGCGGCGCACACGACGGAAGAACTGGCGACGCTCTCGGCTCGTCTCGTGCGAATGGCTCCCGGAAAACCAAGCAAAGTGTTTTTTGGGCTATCGGGATCAGATGCTAATGAGACGCAAGCAAAACTGGTGTGGTACTACAATAATCTACGTGGTCAGCCTAAGAAGAAGAAAATTATCTCGCGTGAGCGCGGCTATCATGGTTGCTCGGTGATCTCCGGTTCGATGACAGGTATGTCTTTCTACCACGATCACATGGATCTTCCCTTCCCCGGCATTCTGCACACGGGCACACCGCACCACTACTGGGGCGCCGAGCCAGGCGAGACCGAAGAGGACTTTTCCCGCCGGCGTGCGGCTGAACTCGAAGAACTAATCTTGCGAGAGGGCCCTGAGACGGTCGGTGCATTCATTGCTGAGCCGGTGCTGGGTACTGGCGGCATTACGCCGCCGCCGGCGGGCTACTGGCGCGAAGTACAGACCGTACTGAAGCGCTACGACGTCCTTCTAATCGCCGATGAGGTAATTTGTGGATTTGGGCGAACCGGTGCGGATTTCGGAAGCACGCTGTACGGGATGGAGCCCGATCTTGTGACTGTCGCTAAGGGGCTAACATCCGGCTATGTCCCGCTCTCGGCAGCCATAGTCGGCGAAAGAGTCTACAGCGTGATGGAGGAAGCTGCCGATCGTGTTGGTGCGTTTTCGCATGGATATACCTATTCCGGGCATCCAATCGCGGCAGCCGCAGCAAACGCCGTCCTCGATATCGTCGAGAAGGAGCGGCTAGCCGATCGAGCGAGAACCATCGGCGCGCACTTTCAGAAGCGACTGAAGGAGCGTTTCGCGCAACTGGAGATCGTCGGGGAGGTTCGGGGTGTCGGTCTGCTCGGCGCTATCGAGTATGTTGCAGATCGCCAGACCAAGAAACGATTTGATCCGGAGCTGAAGGTCGGTGCGCGTATCTCGAAAGCTGCTCGTGATCGTGGGCTTATAGCAAGGGCTATGCCGCATGGAGATATTCTCGGCTTTGCTCCGCCTCTCGTTGTGTCTGAAACTGAGATCGACGAGATCGTTGAGTTAGCATATCAGGCAACCAAGCAAGTAATGGACGAACTGGCAAAGCAGTCGGCAACCTCTTGAGCGCGGAATGCTTTCATTTACCGGAGCAACGCCCACCGTCGCCAAATTTTCGTCCCTCTAAAGCAAGCGCGTTTTTGGGGAGGCTGCCTAGCGTCTTGACTGCTAGTGACGGCGTTCAGCCGGGGGGTATTTAGTATGCGAGCTGTTTGAAATCCATCAAATGACTTGAACCGGTCACTAGGATCGAACCTGAGAGAATTTAGGTAGTTGAAGGCGTACATTCTTGGAGCACATACTCAAAACAGATACTCGCGCCCTTGATCTAAACGACGACATTGAGGGTGAATTCGCGGGGTGGCGAACCTGGAGCGGCGATAGCTTCGAAGTGTCTAGCGGCCCTTTCTGGCATCGGAGGGAGGCGGATGGCGGCATTCATTGCGCCTTTCGGGTTCAGAAGAAGCATCTGAACTCCTCTAAGAATGTCCACGGCGGTTGCTTCATGACTTTCGCCGACTACTGCCTCTTTGCAATCGCCGCGCCAATGCTTCAGGGAGCGGGCGTAACAGTCGATTTCGCTTGCCAGTTCCTGGATGCCGGACAGGAGGGCGACCTCGTCACGGGTACTGGGGAAGTCACCCGGGCTGGCGGCTCGCTGATCTTCGTGCGAGGTCAATTGACCGCCAGAGAGCGGAAGCTGTTCACCTTTTCTGGCACGATCAAGCGCATGAAGCGAAAGCCAATTGAGTAGCATGCTATTTTTCGTTTCCTGCTCTCGTTGAATGATTGAAATCAGGCCTGTAGATCTCGAAGATCAGGTTACGCCTAAGCCGAAAGCTCGAGCGAATGGGTTCGCGTGGGCGTCGGTCGGTTATGACGCCGGCGGGCGTGGCCGCTCGTCAAGTAAGAGGTTGGGAGCGCCCACATTGCGTTCGATCCTCGCTTACGCGATCTTACGGCTTCGCGTCGCCCTTAGAGTCTGCTTCGGCCCGCTATCCAAAACAATTTGAACGACTTTCAAGTCGCGCTCAACGGAGAGATATGATGGGTCAACCGGTTCGTACGGGCTTTCGTCTGTGGCTAGCCCTCAGCTTCTGAGCTCCTAGCCCGTCGGCCAGGCCATATGAATATGGTCAATCCTGTGCTCTCTTGTTCGTCTCGCTTGACACAAGCGCCTCCTCTCTCATTCAGTCGCGCTTTCCGAGGGACAAGAGGGGGCTAACACAAACGATCGAATTCGCTCGTTCGGCGCAGGATTTCGTCGATGCGCCCCTGTCAGATTGATGAAAATCGG
>NZ_JBVVPL010000092.1:0-5077 GCF_055807615.1 Bradyrhizobium sp. MV1.5
ATGCAAGCGATCCGATCAAACCTCACTAAGCTCTTGTGCCACGGGGGCCGTCCACATATGGGTCCTGGATCTGCGCTCCGCTTGTCCAGGACGACGCTCGAATTTATTGGGCTGTGTTCACGCCGGCGGATTCACATCCACGTCCCCGCGCCCGAGATCGCGCTCACGCAAGTAAATATAGAACCCGGCGCCGATGATGATGGCGGCGCCGACGATGGTGGCGATTTCGGGCACGTCGCCGAACACGACGAAGCCGAAGATCACCGCCCAGACGATCATCGAATATTGATAGGGCACGACGACGCTGGCCGGCGCCAGCTTGAGCGAGCGGTTGACGCAGAACAGCGCCGTGACCGAGACGCATCCCGCCAGCGCGAAGATCACGAGGCTGCCCGATGTCGGCGGCACCCAGTGGAACGCCGACAGCACCGCACCCAGCACAAACGTGCCGACGAATTGCGACGACGCCATCACGATATCGGGCGTCTTGCGCAGGCTGCGCGTGATCAGCATCAGCGTTGCGAAGGAAAGACTGCCGCCCAACGCGATCAGCGCCGGCAGGCTCACGGTCTGTGCCGAGGGCCGCAGCGCGATCAGTACGCCGCAGAAGCCGATCAGGATCGCCGTCCAGCGCCGCCAGCCGACCTTCTCGCCGAGGAATATCGCCGACATCGCCGTGACGAAAATGGGCCCGGCGAGATAATAGGTGATGACGTCGGCGAGCGGCAGGTAGACCGTCGCAAGGAAGAACGCCGCCACTTCCAGCGTCGACAGCACGACGCGAAAGAGCTGGAGGCCCGGCCGCTCCAGCTGCAGGAACTGGTGACGCTGCCGCCAGACCAGCGGCGACAGCAGCAGCAGCGCCGCGCAGGCGCGCAGGAACAGCAGTTGCCCCACCGAATAAGTCCCGACCAGGAACTTGCCCATGGCATCGCCGAACGAGAACATGAAGATCGACAGCACCATGAGCGCAATCCCGGCGAGGCGCGCCGAGCGTTCGTCATAGGCCGAGAGATTTTTGAAAAGGGGCATTGCTGTCGTTCGTGGAAACTCGTCATTGCGAGGAGCTCTTGCGACGAAGCAATCCAGACTGTTGCCGCGGAGACGGTCTGGATTGCTTCGCTTCGCTCGCAATGACGAGCGGAGAGAGCTTGGGAACGGCGACCAGAGTCGCTTGCGGTCGTTTTAATGACGTGAGCGCCCGCGACAAGCCCACGCAAGACGAATTGAACGGATTGCCGCACTCTTCGCGTCGCGGTAGCCATAGGCGTCCCACCGGCAAAACAAGCGAGGAAAAAAGCTTAGCCATGACCGACTTCGACCCGGCCCGGCATCGCATGATCCCCGCGCAACGCTGGTTTGAGGATTTCGTGGTCGGCGAGCGTTTCGTGCTGCCGAGCCGCACGCAGACGACGGCGGTGTTCGCGGCGTTCCAGACCGCGAGCGGCGACACCCATCCGGTGCATTACGATGTGGAGTATTGCCGCAGCCGCGGCATGCCGCATCTGCTGGCTCACGGTTTCCAGACGCTGATCCATACCGCACCGGGCGCAGGCCTGTTTCCGTTCATGGTCGAGGACTCCCTGGTCGGCTTCCTCGAGCAATCCAGCCGGTTCCTCAAACCGGTGTTCGCCGATGACACCATCTATCCCGCGCTCGAGGTCATCGAGCTGGTGCCGGGACGCTCGACCGGCGCGGTGACGCTCAAAAGCACCGTGTTCAACCAGCGCAAGGAGCTGGTGCTGGAGGGCATGCAGAAATTCCTGATCCGGCGCCGGCCATCCTAACCGCGTGAAGACCAGTCCACTGCCGGTCTTCGCCAAACTCCTCCCTGTGGTTATGGGTCCCGGATCTGCGCTTCGCTTGTCCGGGACGACACGTAGGGGCGCCGGCCAGCTGGTTAAGCAAGGCCACAAATCGCCGGGTTTCGGCCGATTTGCGGGTCTATCCGGGTTGCCGCGCGGGACCGGCTGGCCTACCTATGGCCCATGAAATTCCTTGACGAAGCAAAGGTCTATATCCGCTCCGGCGACGGCGGAAACGGCTGCGTGGCGTTCCGCCGCGAAAAATTCATTGAATTCGGCGGTCCCTCCGGCGGCAATGGCGGCCGCGGCGGCAATGTCATCATCGAGGTCGCCGACGGGCTGAACACGCTGATCGACTATCGCTACCAGCAGCACTTCAAGGCCCAGAAGGGCGAGAACGGCTCGGGCTCGGACCGCCACGGCGCCAATGGCAAGTCGATCGTGCTGAAGGTCCCGCTGGGCACGCAGATCTTCGATGAAGATCGCGAGACCATGATCCACGATTTCACCAATGTCGGCGAAAAATTCGTGCTGGCCGAAGGCGGCAATGGCGGCTTCGGCAACGCGCATTTCAAGACCTCGACCAACCGCGCGCCGCGCAATGCCAATCCCGGCCAACCCGGCGAGGAGCGCTGGATCTGGCTGCGGCTGAAGCTGATCGCGGATGCCGGCCTCGTCGGCCTGCCCAATGCCGGCAAATCGACCTTCCTTGCCAAGGTCAGCGCGGCCAAGCCGAAGATCGCCGACTATCCCTTCACCACGCTGCATCCGCAGCTCGGCGTCGTGAATGCCGACGGCCGCGAATTCGTGCTGGCTGATATCCCCGGCCTGATCGAAGGCGCGCATGAAGGTGTCGGTCTCGGCGACCGCTTCCTCGCCCATGTCGAGCGCTGCCGCGTGCTGCTGCATCTCGTCGATGCGACCTGCGAGCACGCCGGCAAGGCCTACAAGACGGTGCGAACCGAACTGGATGCCTATGCCGGGCAGCTCACCGACAAGATCGAGATCGTCGCGCTGAACAAGATCGACGCGGTCGAGCCGGACGAGTTGAAGAAGCAGAAGGACCGGCTGAAGCGCGCCGCCAAGAAGACGCCGCTGCTGCTCTCCGCCGTCACCGGAGATGGCGTGCAGGAAGCGCTGCGGGCATTGGCGGATGTGATCGGCGAGAGCCCGGTCTCGGCGAAAGCGAAGAGCGCGGCCGAAGCGGAGCCTTGGTCGGTTTGAACGCTCTCCCCACGGTCGTCCCGGCGAAGGCCGGGACCCATACCGCGTGATCTGTCGGTTGGGGATGGTCTTAGTACCGAACTACTAGTCTTCGCCAAACTACTCCCTGTGGCTATGGTTCCCGGCCTTCGCCGGGACGACGCTGGAATGTGCAGCCACGACCTCGCGCGTCACCGCCCTGCTTGTCTTCGCGCCCTCGATAGCGCAGCATCGACCCATCAAGAAACGGCAGGGATGATTCATGGCGCGCGCGAAGAACGTTCTCTGGATCATGTGCGACCAGCTTCGCTATGACTATCTCGGCTGCACCGGCCATCCCACGCTGAAGACGCCGAACATCGACGCCATGGCCAAGCGCGGCGTGCTGTTCAGCAAGGCCTATGTGCAGTCGCCGATCTGCGGCCCCTCGCGGATGTCGTTCTACACCGGGCGCTACATGCGCTCGCACGGCTCGCACTGGAACGGCTGGCCGCTGCGCGTCGGCGAGCCCACCCTCGGCGATCACCTCAAGAAGCTCGGCGTGCGCAACGTGCTGGTCGGCAAGACCCACATGGCGCCTGATCTCGAAGGCATGAAGGCGCTCGGCATCCCGCCGGAATCGATGATCGGCGTGCACGTCGCCGAATGCGGGTTCGAACCCTATGAGCGTGACGACGGCCTGCATCCCACGGGGCGGCCGCGTCCGAAATACGACGAATATCTGCGCCAGCAGGGATTCGAGGCGCCCAATCCCTGGGAGCATTGGGCGAATTCAGGTGCGGCCGAGGACGGCTCGCTCCAGAACGGCTGGCTGCTCGTGCATGCCGACAAGGCCGCGCGCGTGCCGGACGAGCATTCCGAGACGCCCTACATGACGCGGCGCGCGATGGACTTCATCAGCGAGGCCGAGACCGACGGCAGGCCGTGGTGCCTGCATCTGTCCTACATCAAGCCGCACTGGCCCTATATCGCGCCCGAACCCTACGCCAGCATGTATTCGACATCGGACATGATTCCGGTGATCCGCTCCGAGCGCGAGCGCCAGAACCCGCATCCGGTGTTCGGCGCCTATATGGACATGCGCTACTCCCGCAACATGGCGCGCAATGATGCCCGCGAGAAGGTGATCCCGACCTATATGGGACTGATCACCCAGATCGACGATCAGATGGGCGTGCTGATGAAGTTCCTGGAGGAGCGCGATCTGCTGGACACCACCATGATCGTGTTCACCTCCGATCACGGCGATTATCTCGGCGATCACTGGATGGGCGAGAAGGATCTGTTCCACGAGCAGTCGGCGAAGATTCCGCTGATCATTATCGATCCCTCGAAGGAGGCCGATGCGACGCGCGGCACGCGCAACGATGCGCTGGTCGAAGCCATCGATCTCGCACCGACCTTCGTGGATTATTTCGGCGGCAAGGTGCCGGGCCATATCCTCGAGGGACGCTCGCTGCTGCCCCTGCTGCGCGGCTCGACGCCATCGGATTGGCGCAAGGTGGCGTTCTCCGAATACGACTATGTCATGCAGGACGTGCGGCTGAAGCTGAACCAGCCGATCGAACGCTGCCGCCTGTTCATGGTGTTCGACGGCCGCTGGAAATACATCCACGCCTCGGGCTTCCGCCCGATGCTGTATGACATCGAAACCGATCCGGAAGAGTTTGTGGATCGCGGCGACGATCCCGAATGCGCCGGCATCATCGCGCGGTTGCAGGCTGAGCTGTTCGACTGGGCGCTGCATCCCAACGACCACATCACCACGCCGCGCGAGAAGATCGCCGCCTATGCCGACAACCAGCTCCAGGTGAAGGGCGGCATCCTGATCGGGATCTGGGACGAAGCGGAGCTGGCGTCGATCAAGGACGGCATCGCGCAACGCGCGAAGCTGTAACCCTCATGGTGAGGAGGCGTAAGCGCCGTCTCGAACCATGCAGGCCCGGCACTCGCACGTCGGTCTGCATCCTTCGAGACGCGCGCAAAGAGCGCGCTCCTCAGAGCTTGAGAATGTTTTGCTCCCGCCGGGAGAGTTTTGCATTGCCTGGAGAGCGGTGACCCCAAGGTTT
>NZ_JBVVPL010000093.1:0-3088 GCF_055807615.1 Bradyrhizobium sp. MV1.5
GGGGAGCTACGAGCGGTATCTGGCGAGTTAAGTGCCGCTGCTCCCTCAATGTCGTCCTGGCGAAAGCCAGGACCCATAACCACCGACTGTAGTTTTGCGAAGACTCGCAGTTGGCGATTTTTGCCAAACTGCTCCCTGGGGTGATGGGTCCTGGCTTTCGCCAGGACGACGCCACCTAACACCGCGCCGCCGCCTCATCGCCCACCATGTCGGGCTGCCGGTCCAGCGCCACCGCGGGCGAGAGCCAAATCACCAGCGCCTGCACGCCGAACACGGCGGCGGCGAGATAGAGGCACGCTTCCGCGCTCCAGAGGCCGCCGACGATCGCACCGAGTGCCGAGCCGACCGGGCGGGCGCCGTAGCTCATGATGTTGATGGCGGAGACGCGGCCGAGCAGGCGAGGCGGCGTCACCGACTGGCGCAGCGTCGTGGTCGAGATCACCCACAGGATCGGCCCGACGCCGAGCAGGAAGAAGCTCAAGGCCGCAAGCAAGGGCGAGGGGACCAGCACCGTCAGCGCCATCACCATTGCGGCGACGAAGCCGGTAACGGGGCCGAGGCCAACGACCGTGCCGAACGCGATGCGCTTCATCACCCGCGTGGCGAACAGCGCGCCGATCACCATGCCGACGCCGTACATGGTCAGCACGGTGCCGACGCCGACCGCGTTCAGGCCGAGGTGACGTACTGCGTAGGGCACGAACACCGCGATCTGCAGGAACCATCCGGTGTTGAAGATGAACTGGGTGATGAAGACCGGCCGCAGCAGCGGATGGTGAAACACGAAAGCCGCGCCCTCGCGGATGTCCTGAAGCGGATGCCGCCGTGGTGCCGGCGTGCGGGCGGGCTCGTAGATGCCGGAGAGCAGCACGACGGCGATCGCGGATAGCGCAGTCGCAAAGCCGAAGGCCG
The DNA here is from genome assembly GCF_055807615.1 of Bradyrhizobium sp. MV1.5. Classification (NCBI taxonomy): domain Bacteria; kingdom Pseudomonadati; phylum Pseudomonadota; class Alphaproteobacteria; order Hyphomicrobiales; family Nitrobacteraceae; genus Bradyrhizobium; species Bradyrhizobium sp. MV1.5. The sequence goes on from NZ_JBVVPL010000093.1 coordinate 913, forward strand.
GGCTCGCGCCCCACCACCCGACCAGCGCGCCGCCGAGCGCAGGACCGCTGGCGAAGGCGATGGTGCGTGCGAGCTCGATCCGCGCATTGGCCGCCGGCAACAGGTCCGAACTCACCAGCGAGGGCACCAGCGCCGGCGCGGCCACGCTGTAGACGACCGTGCCGCACACGGCGGCAAAGCCGAGCAGCGCCAGCAGCGGCAGATTGAGCGCGCCGAGTGCGAGCAGCAGCACGATCGCTGCAAGGGCCGCGGCCCGCAGCGCCTCGGCGGCCGCCATCAGCGAACGGCGGGAGATGCGGTCGGCCAGCAAACCGGCCGGAATGGCGAAGAGGACGAAGGGCAGGGTCAGCGCGGTCTGGAGCAGGCCGGTCTGGCCTTCGGCGACGCCGAGCGTCAGCACCGCGACGATGGGGGCCGCGGCCAGCGCGATCTGTTCGGCCGACTGTGCCGCCAGGTTGGACCAGGCGAGGCGGTTGAATGTCTCGGGGAGGCGCGGGGGAATTGACATGGCTCATTTCCTGCAAAGTCGGGTTGGCGCCACTATCCGCCTCCGATGACCGCCAAACCCACCCGCTTCCCGACAGGGGCCACAAATAGCGACCGCCGAGGGACCGATGCGGCTAGATGCAGTTGCAAATGAGTTGCAATAAGGCTCGACTTCGGTATTCTCGCCGCATGGATGCTCGCTCTCCCGATCTGACCCGAGATGCCGCCGGCTGGCGCAATGACGCGCCTGCCACCAAGAGCCTGGCCGAGGTGAATGCCTCGGTCGCCCTCCCCATCGCGGGGGTGTGGTGGCGGCGCCTGCTCGCCTTCGTCGGCCCGGGCTATCTGGTCTCGGTGGGGTACATGGACCCCGGCAATTGGGCGACCGATCTCGCCGGAGGGTCCAAGTTCGGCTACACGCTGCTCTCCGTCATCCTGCTCTCGAATTTGATGGCAATCCTGCTGCAATCGCTGGCGGCACGGCTCGGCATCGTCACCGACCGCGACCTCGCGCAGGCCTGCCGCGCGACCTATTCGCCGGCCGTGAACTTCACGCTGTGGCTCGCCTGCGAGGCGGCGATCATCGCCTGCGATCTCGCCGAGGTCATCGGCACGGCGATTGCGCTCAAGCTCCTGTTCGGCATTCCCCTGATCGGCGGCGCGCTGATCGCTGCGTTGGATGCCTTTTTGCTCCTCATCCTGATGAACCGCGGCTTCCGTTTCCTCGAATCCTTCGTCATCGCATTGCTCGTCGTGATCGCTGTCTGCTTCACGGTCCAGCTTGCCGCGGCAGCACCGCCGGTGGCCGAGATGCTGAGGGGATTTGTGCCGAAGACCGAGATCTTCACCAACCCCGAGATGCTCTACATCGCGATCGGCATCATCGGCGCAACCGTGATGCCGCATAATCTCTATCTGCATTCCTCGATCGTGCAGACGCGCGCTTATGAGCGCAACGACACCGGCCGGCGCGAGGCGATCAAATGGGCGACGACGGACTCGACCATCGCTCTGATGCTGGCGCTGTTCATCAACGCGGCGATCCTCGTCGTGGCTGCCGCAACCTTCCACAAGAGCGGCCATTCCGACGTCGCCGAGATCGGCCAGGCCTTCGAGCTGCTGTCACCGCTGCTCGGCCTCGGCATCGCCTCGACGCTGTTCGCGGTGGCGCTGCTCGCCTCGGGCCTGAATTCAACGGTGACGGCGACGCTCGCCGGACAGATCGTGATGGAAGGCTTTCTCGACCTGCGCCTGCCGAGCTGGGCGCGCCGGTTGCTGACGCGCGGCATCGCGATCGTTCCCGTGATCGTCGTCACCGCGATCTATGGCGAGCGCGGCACGGCGGATCTGCTGGTGTTCAGCCAGGTGGTGCTGTCGATGCAGCTGCCCTTCGCGGTCATCCCGCTGGTCCGCTTCGTCTCCGACCGCCGCAAGATGGGCAAGTTCGTCATACCGGTGTGGGTCGCGGCGATCGCGTGGATCGTCGCGGGCATCATTGTGATTTTGAACTTGAAGCTGCTCGCAGATACGCTGTTCGGGTGAACAAGGCTGTCGTGGGGCGGCGCGGCCCGGCCCCCCAGGATTTCAACGGCAGTTGTGAAATTCCCCACGCGGCGCGGCGGGCGGGGTTGCCCCCGTTAGCGGGGGGTGGCGGCGAGCGAAAACAGGGGGCCCGGCCCCGCCGCGCCCC
>NZ_JBVVPL010000093.1:3098-4982 GCF_055807615.1 Bradyrhizobium sp. MV1.5
GGGTGCTGTGTATTATTTTTTTTTTATATTATTCAGCGCCCCATAGATTGGTTGTGGTGCCAACCGGGGTGCGGGCCCCCGCCCCCCCCCCCACGACCCAGTATTCCAGAGACAGTTGTGAATGACCCGAGGCGTCGCGGCGGACTGGATGCCCCGCTTTCGCGTGGCATGACGGAGAGCTAATCCTGCGGCTCGGACGCGGCATCGCCCTGTGCGTCGATGCGCAGCCAGCCTGACGGCGCGAGGCGCTGCTGCGGCAGGAAGCGGGCCTTGTAGTCCATCTTCTTCGAGCCTTCGATCCAATAGCCGAGATAGACGTAAGGCAATCCCTGCCGGCGGGCGCGGGCAATGTGGTCGAGGATCATGAAGGTGCCCATCGAGCGGCTGACTTCGCCGGGCTCGAAGAACGAATAGACCATCGACAGGCCGTCGCTGAGCACGTCGGTCAGCGCGACCGCAATCAGCTGCTCGCCCCGGCCGGTGATGCCGCTGTCGGGACCACGCTTGCGGTACTCGATGATGCGGGTCTCGACATGGCTGTCCTCGACCATCATGGCGTAGTCGAGCACGGTCATGTCGGCCATGCCGCCATGGCGGTGACGGGAATCGAGATAGGCGCGGAACACCGAATATTGCTCGGAGGTCGGCACCGCGCTGCGCTGCTCGCCGATGATGTCGGCGTTGCGCGAAATCACCTTGCGGAAGTTGCGGGACGGACGGAACTCGTTGGCGATCACCCGGACCGAGACGCAGGCGCGACACTGGTCGCAGGCGGGACGGTAGGCGATCGATTGGCTGCGACGGAAGCCGCCATGGGTCAGGACGTCGTTGAGATCACCGGCGCGCTCACCTACGAGGTGCGTAAACACCTTGCGCTCGTGCCGGCCCGGCAGATAGGGGCAGGGGGACGGCGCCGTGAGGTAAAATTGTGGGGTGTCGCGCGAGTGCTGGGTCAAGGGACGTCGTGGGCCTCCAAAATGTGCATCAGCATCGCGCTACGAAAGCCCCCGGTCAATCGGTCTACTCGGCAGGTCAGATCGGACAGCATAGCGGGTCCAGGTTGATAGGTCCTTGATCCGGGTTCGTTGATCAGTAGGTCGTTGATCAATAGGTCCTGGCGCCCTGAGGCACCGGCGCGCGAACGGAATTGTTGATCACGACCGTTCCCAGCACGAAATCCTGCAGCAAGCGCCTGCGGCCGTTGAACAGCCCGACCAGCACCACGAAGGGCGACAGGAACGAGACGGTGACCCAGAACAGCACGGCGTGGGTGGCCCCGAGCACGAAATAGCCGGGCGCGCCGTACCAGGTGCGCAACTCAAGATCCATCACGCGCATGCCGATCGTCGCGGACGACGGGCCGCCGATGCAGGCGCCGTAATAGACGATGGCCCAGATCACGGAGGCCGGCCAGGCCAGCCAGAACAGCGCCCAGCCAATGCCGAGCGTAACCACGCCGAACACCGCGATGAAGAGGTAGCCAAGGATCACCGGCACCGAGATCACGACCATGTCGATCAGGAAGGCGAACACCCGCCGCGTCGCAACGCCGCGGAACAGTTCCGGGTGCAGATAGGGATCGTAAGCATGCGGCTGCGCCCCACCGTCATTGCGCCAGGCATTGCCCGAGTCCGAATACGACATGACCGTTCTCCCGTGGGAAACTCCGTGGCAGGACTCCCGTGGAAGGACATGGGAACAGGCCGTCCGCGTGCCAAGGGCGCCGGCATTAACAAGCCGAAATATTCCGGCGATTCGGGGGCGGGAGAGGTGGGGAGGAACGGTGTCGGCGTGCCAAACCCTCCGTGTCGTCCTGGCGAAAGCCAGGACCCATCACCCCAGGGAGAAATTTGGCGAACACTGGGAGTTTATCCCTTCGCCGGT
>NZ_JBVVPL010000094.1:0-4781 GCF_055807615.1 Bradyrhizobium sp. MV1.5
CTACCCTCCGAGCCAAGGGATAGCACAAGGCTGTTTCTACCCCGCACAGGCGCGCCATCCCCCTGGACAGTTTTTTAAAATGTCGCGTTCCATACGCAGCCGTTCGTTCTCTTGGCGCAGCCGAGCGATCTCCGAGGCCTGGTCCGCCGACATCGGCCTCGCGTGCGTGGTGGGGCGCCACGCCGCCGATGCCGGCTCGCGCCGGAGCTTATCGACCCAGCGCCGTAGCAACGAGTCACGCAGACCGAGTTCCTTGGCCACCGACCGGATCGAGCGGCGGCTCGACACCACCAGTTCGACCGCCTCGCGCTTGTACTCTTCGGTAAATGACCGACGTTAACGTTCCATTCGACACCTCCGGGCTCGATGAGCCTACTACAGGTGTCCACTCATTCGGAGGAGGTTCAGCGCTTACGATCCCGCGTGCTGAGTGACGTACAACTCGCAGCAGCCGGAGGACCCCGTCGGCGGGCGGGCTTTTCAGTGCCGCACGGCGGCAGGTCCCGATGCGCACATTCAACGACTGGGGATAACCTCCGCCGGGTTACTGCGAAGCGGATCTGGTTGCGCGCGGCGGCATGTCCGTAACCGGCGCGTTCATTCAGACGCCAACAACGGTGGATATCACAACCGAGTGGACCGAATGCATTCCGCACGTAGTGCGTGACGCAGCTCTTGTGGTCGAGGCTCTCCGAGCGCCCGCAGAACGGAGCTATCCAAGGTGATCAAACGCTATCTTCCCCGCCTACGCCGCACGAAAGAGCAATTGGTCCACCCGAGTGTCAATGAGACATTTACACGTAGGCTGCGGGAGATTTACCGCTCGCCTGATCCAATGGGATCGCTGGGAATTGGCGATCAAAGGCCGCTCGACAGTTCATCAGCAACACAGAAATCGCACTATCGGCTCAAGCTTCGTTTCTTAGTACTTAATCCCGACAGGTGCTTTCGCCGACTCTCCGTAAGCTGTTCGCTTGCTAAGGGTCTTGAAAGCGCACTTCCTGATGGCTTGCTCGGACTCGCGGCGGTCAATTCAGGAGACCCTAGGGTGCGCTTCTTTAACATTGTCATCTTAGGGAATATGAGGGGGCAGTCCCGGATGGCATTTTACACGCGAAAGGCAGCTGCATCGAGCATTTGATCGGCCCTAAGCTCCCTCAGCTTCGCATTCTCCTCTTTGAAAGCCCCCAACCACTTGGCCCAGGAAACCTCCCCTGCCGCCGAATCTGGCCTTCCAAGCGTGACGCCACGCCGCCCGCCCCATTGCCAGTCGGGCTGATTGGTCGGTCGAGCGTTCGGATCATACAGCGGCTTGGGCTAGTTTACGCCAGCTGCTTCCGTGGGCGTTGATCGGCACATGTCAGCCCACAAGGAAAGGTAGGTGCGCAGGCGATCCAGAGATGTAAACACAAGGGCCCAGCTACAATGGTAGTCCGGGAGCGCGCAAAAGGCGCTGACCTTGATGCCGCGTTAGAAATATGAGTTCCGAACCAGGAAGAAGCTATGCCCCAGAAACTTCGAGATGCTCGCTGGTACCGCTCGATGCTCTTTGTCCCAGGGCATAGGCACGATTGGATGCTGAAGGCGCCTAAGTATGGTGCGGATGCTTTGCTCTTCGATCTCGAGGATTCCGTTCCCATTGCGGAAAAGCCTGCTGCTCGAATTTCAGTCAAGGAAGTCATTAGCAAATTTAGTGGGAACGCGTTTGGGCGTTTCGTGAGGCTCAATGGTTGGCGAACTGGTTGGCTGCTGGACGATCTTGACGCGATAGTGGTCGGTGGTCTCGACGGGGTTATGCTCTCCAAGACTGAAGATCCGGAAGACGTCGCGGCCTTGGATCTGGTGCTTGGCGAGTTGGAGAGATCGCGCGCTTTGCCAGTCGGCAGCGTAGAGATTTGTCCGTACACAGAAGCTGCAAGTTCTATGTACAAGCTCTATGAAATCTGCATGGCCTCCCCGCGCATCAAGCGAGCTGGCGGGACCGGTGGCCCGGTGCCCGCTGGAGACGGGGCGCGTTCTCTCGGCTTGCAGTACGAAGAAGAGGCTGCCGAGGCTCTTTTCTTTGGAGCCTATTCTGCGCTGCAAGCACGTGCTGCTGGAATTGTGCGCGTCGAAGGAGCCATGACTACGAAGTTGGATGATCTTGAGCTCGTGCGACGCATCGGCGAAAAGTCGAAGCGTCTGGGCGCGTCCTGGGCTTCGGCAATCCATCCGAGCCATATCCCAATTATCAATGAGATCTACTCGCCCTCGCAGGTTGAAATCGAGGAGGCTCGCGGCCTCGTGCTCGCGGTGGCCGAAGGCATTGCAAAGGGGAATGCCGCGGTTCGGTACAAGTCAACGCTGCTGGGCTATGCGCACGCTCGGACTGCTATGGACTTCCTCGAGAGGGCGCAGGCAGCCGGAATTGACGTTGGGAACGTTCCGAACCTCGAGCTGCCTCAAATTTGAGAAAGCCTCGGAAGGCCAGCAACGGGCTGAACTTGCGTTTACGTCCCAACCGCAAGCCGTCGTCAGCACGTGGCTTGGCTGCCTTTCCTCGAGCTTCTCAAGAGAGCAACCGCCGATGTGGGCGGGAGCCAATTCAGCGAAACCAGCTTCACCCTTCGACTCTCGCAGGTGATCCAATATCTGGAGCTCTGGTGCACATTGTCGATCATCGAGTTCAATCCGCATAGGCCGGCGCGCGCAGTCCCCAACATCTGCAGGGTAACAACCTAGCACAAGCTCATTGGGCCAACGTCAAGGGATCCAAACTCACCAATGTCCGAATGGGACTATATCGTCGTCGGCGGCGGTTCGGCCGGTTGCGTACTCGCGAATCGCCTAACGGAGGATGCGCGGGTCAAGGTGCTGCTCCTGGAGGCCGGACCACGCGACCGATCGATCTGGATCGATATTCCCGCAGGCTACATCAAGCACCAGCTCCGCAAAAGGTTTAGCTGGAACTTCCAGATCGACGGGAATGTGAGCGGCCAGCGCCTCCCCTGTACGAGCGGCCGTGGGTTGGGCGGCTCAAGTTCGATCAACGGCATGCTATATGTGCGCGGCCAGCCGCTCGATTTTGACACCTGGAGCCAATTGGGCAATCCAGGCTGGTCTTATGAAGACATACTCCCGTATTTTAAGAAATCGGAACACTACGAGGGACAGGGCGACCAATCGCGGGGCAAGGATGGGCCTCTCAATGTTTACAAAACCAGCGAGTACCACGTGCTTGGCGACGCGCTCATCGACGCCGCCGAAGCCAGTGGCTTCCCGCGTAACGATGACTACAACAACGGGCAGCAGGACGGCTTCAGCTACTTTCAGGCGACCACCAGAAATGGCCAACGCTGGTCGGCGGCTCGCGCTTTCCTGGATCCGGCGCGCAGCAGGCCAAATCTGCGCATCGAGACCGATGCGCTTGTCAGCCGCATCCTGCTCGAGGGAAAGCGCGCCGTCGGCGTCGCTTATACGCTGCACGGCGAAGCTCGGGAGGCACGCTGTGGCGCGGAGGTGATCGTCTCTTGCGGCGCTATCCAGTCTCCCGGCCTATTGGAGCTTTCGGGCATCGGCCAGCCGGAAGTGCTTAAGAAATTAGGGATCGAGATCTGCCATGAGTTAAAGGGGGTCGGCGAGAATTATGGCAACCACTTCTATGTAAACCTTGCCTATCGCATCAACCGGCCGATCACGTTTAACGAGCAGGCCGGTGGCTTGGGACTCTTGCGCGAAATCATACGATACTATGTGAGTGGCACAGGCCTGCTTGCTCGGCCAACGGCACTAGTGGCCGGCTTCGTGCGCACCGTGTCCGTTCTGCAGACGCCCGACGTGCAGTTCCACATGGTGCCCGCGACGAAAGATCCGGCGTGGCCGGCACGGCTCGAGAGAAAACCTGGTATGAGCGTCGCGATCAATCAGTGCCGCCCCGCGTCACGTGGTTCAATCCATATCAAGTCGCGAATTCCGGGCAGCGAGCCAGCCATTCAGCCGAACTACCTGACCTCGAAGATGGACTGTGACTGCACAGTGGCCGGCTTGCAGATCGCGCGCAAGATCATGCAGAATCCTGCCATGGCCAAATGGATCGATCTTGAGATCTATCCGGGCGCCGAGGTGCAGAGCTACGAAGATAGGCTCGAGTACGCTCGACATGCCGGAGGGGGACTCCATCATTTTGTCGGTACTTGCAAGATGGGCAACGATCCTATGGCGGTTGTTGATGATCGCCTGAGGGTGCACGGCCTTGTTGGGTTGCGTGTCATTGATGCCTCGATCATGCCGACGGTGCCTTCCGGTAACACCTACGCGCCGACGATTATGGTGGCCGAGAAAGGAGCCGACATGATGAAGCAAGACGCCAAAGATGGCATCAAGCGCAAGGGCCGCAACCTCAATGTATCCTTTCCAATTTAGTGTTCCGTGCAACCACTGATCCGGTCATTACTCGACCATGTGGGCACCTGAACGACGGGCGATGCTGATTTCGTTCTCTACATTACCGCTCGTACCATGGAGGATTACGAGCAGTTTACGCGACGATTCTTTTACGAGAACTCGGACATCAAGGGTTTCAAAACCATGGTCATGATGGACCGCCTTAAAACAGGCTTTGCCACTCCGATTGAGTCTCCGTCCGAAGATTGACTCGGGAGTCTTCTGTGATTCGCATTTTCCTGCGGCTTTCCATCGCTCATTCGCCTAGAACGCCAAAACCCGTCGCCGTTCTCCTCTAATCTATGCGACAGGCAACCTCTTCGAGACATCTCCTCTGAAAGTTGCTGCAAGCAGGTTCA
>NZ_JBVVPL010000095.1:0-4269 GCF_055807615.1 Bradyrhizobium sp. MV1.5
AATCCTGCATTCCAAAAACAGTCCACAAAGTCAAATGCGATCCTAGCTCAATCGCTTAGCCGCTCTTCACGGACGACGATTCAGTTCGGCTTCGGTCACCGAAGCGCGGTCGACTTTTCCCTTCATCAACGTAACTTGCATTTTGGCCCAACGCCTTCTGCTCTGCGTCACTCCAGGGAGAGCAGACGTTATACAGTCACGAATAGCTTTGCGGTCTCTATGTCGCAAATGCACGTCCGAGCGCTAGCAACTGAGGTGATGTAATCTTGTCGACTTTCGCTGTTGCGACCGGATGGGACGCGAAACGCGCGACCACCATTTCGGCCTTTGGCATAACCCGTAGCCATTGACCGTGAATGCCACGAGCCTCGAAAGCACCTAGTTCGTTGTGCGACACCCACCACATAGTTCGATAAGAATACCCAGGTAGCCACGAGAAACCTTTGGCGAATTTTGCCCGATCGCCACCTCTTTGCACATCGTGGACCACCGAGGCCGGTATGAGCTGCTTGCCATTCCACGCCCCCCCAAGGCGCATCAACTCTCCAAAGCGAACTAGATCCCGCAACGACGCGGATAGTCCGCCGCCAGCCAGCGGCATGCCCGCAGAATCGACTGCGATGTATGCATCGTCCTCGCAGCCGAGCGGACCCCACAGGCGTTCATGCAGCAACTGAGCAAAGGAGCGTCCTGTCACACGCGCCATCACCCAAGCCATCACCTCGGTGTTGACAGTCTTGTAGGCAAAACTATCACCGTGCGCTCCTTCCTTTCGCACAGTTTTCAGATAGTCGCACAGTGTTCGCGGACCATCATAACCTGGCGGACGCGACCGCCGGCCCGAGGCGCGATGATACAGCCGGTGGGTGGAACTTTCATCCGCGTAGTCTTCGGAGTATGCTAGACCCGTTTGCATGTCCATCACCTGACGTAGAGTCGCGTCCTCCCAGGCGCCGCCTCGAAGTTCAGGCAAATAATGCGTGATGAGCTTTGCGTCATCCAGGACACCCTCCTCAACAAACAGTGCGGTAAGGGTAGCTGCGTAAGACTTTGTCACTGAATTGCAAGCGTGCTGGATGCCCGGCTCGAGCGCACCCAAGTAACGCTCGTAGATGATGCGTCCGCGGTGTAGCACGAGAATTCCATCTGTGTAGGTGTCAAGTAACGCCTCATCAAAGCGGTACGCGCGCCCGTTCTGATCTAAAAACATGAGTGCATCGATGGAGGACGCTTTATCTTCGCGCTGAAATGGTGACTCCTCGCTACCCCGTGCAACGTTAACCGTCGGCACAAGTTCCCGCATATGAGATAGCGACCAGCGAATCTGCGGAAATTCAAGAAAACAATCGTTCTCGAATGTAACGCGTTTCTCCTCTGGAGCAGGCGCGCCGCGCATCCATCCTAGTTTTGTGGGATCGGAAGCGCGGCCATCGAGATAGCGGCGACCATTGAATTCCTGGGTGCTCACAAACTGCTCACCATTTTGAGCAAGGGCACGCTCCTTAGGTTGTTTCACGATACTCTTCCCTGAATTCATTCATTCGCACTAGCTCCGCGCCGGCTCCATCGATCCTCGAGACGGCCCTGAAAGTTGGTGGCGAGAAAGCGCCACCAATCCGTCTCGCGCTGCCCCGTCCAACTAGTCGGCCGAGAGATCCCAACGTTAGCAAGTGCCAAAGATTAGATCGCTTCGGGTAACGAAGCTGCCGATTTCGCTGCTTGATGGCCACTTGATATCGGATGTATGCGGGCCATTACTGTCGATACCGACAAATTCTGCAGTTTTTCGGCATCAGGGCGCCTCAAACGCAGTCTCCCGGCATGGTCGCAGAACGGCTGGTGATGAAGCTCTAGAATTGGCTCGGTGATCCTGCGCTCGGAAGGCGACTTTGAGGACACCCCGAAAGGCTGAAGGGGTCGTAGCTCAACCGAACTTTGATAAAAGCTGTTGGAACGAACGTTGAAGGCGTCCAGCGACGGCGCTGGTTAACAAATCCGCAGCTTGTGAGGGGCTATTACAAAGGGGATGTTCAGGGACAACTTGATCCCTTGCGATTGAAGGAACCATCATGGACGAAGAACAATTGTAGTGACCGACGATGGTTGCGGGAGGGTACCGTATACTCCACCTAGCGACACCATCGGCCCGCCGGTCCCTTCGATGATCAAAGATAATCTCGAACCTCCGGCAGGTTGAGCGCTTAGCGTCGATGCGAACGCCGTCAAGATCGGCCGAATAGTGCGGCTATCGCACCGGCTAAAGACACAACGCTAGCAACCCATCGCTCATGCACTGACGTCGGCGGACAACCGCACGACGCTATTAGGCGCCATCATTCGGGCAGATGCAATTTCCTCAACAACTGCGGCGAGACTAGATTCCAATTCTTGTCCCGAATAGGACGGATGACCTGGATTAATCAGGAGTAACGGACGCTCACCGGCTTGTTCGCTTCGCATGGTCTGCAGGTGAGCGGTATCTGTCTTCGGCATCCATAATTGTTGAGGACCTTCCTCGCAAACGTCAAGAGTTCAGTAGGTCAAGAACGTAGGTGACTGTGAGCTCCGTTGTCGGAATTACGATCTCGTCAGAGGCCCCAAAGGCTGGGGTATGGACGTGGGACTCATTACCTGGCGCGCGGCTGCCGAACCAAAAGTAGATCGACGGCACGCATGCCGAGTAAAAGCCAAAATCATCACTGCCTGCTACTGGCCTTCTGTCGCTGAAGAGGGCTTCGCGGCCAGCCGTATCGTGGACCACCTGCTTGAAGCGCTTCACCATCTCGGCGTCGTTGACTACGGCGGGCTCCCCCGCGCGGATGACTATTTGAGCCTGGCCGCGGTGCATCGCAGCCACTCCCTCGGCCAGCTCGCGTACACGTTGACACAACAGTGCTCTGCGATGGGAGCTGCCAGTTCTAATCGTTCCTTCCATCACGACAGAGGGACAGACAATATTGGTTGCTTCACCGCCATGAATAGTGCCGATCGTGACGACCGCGCCGTCATCGGGCGGCATTTCGCGCGAGACCACTTTCTGCACCTCGTTGACGAATGCGGCGGCAATAGTGATGGCATCGATGCCATTTTGCGGTGAGGCGCCGTGCGCCATCTTGCCACTTATCGTAATCTTGAATTGGTCGGCTGATTTGGTGACTGCGCCTTCCTGCGCACCGAACATGCCGGCGGGAATTCCGGGACTGACGTGAAAGCCCACGGCTCGATCAAAACCCTCCAAAAGTCTGTCATCCTGGATCGTGCGCCCACCGAGCGGCTCCGCCTCCTCGGCCGGTTGGAAGAATACACGCACCTTACCTGAGAAGTTGTGGCGCAGCCTACGTAAGGCGATCGCGGTACCAAGCGCAATGGATCCGTGCATGTCGTGACCGCAGGCATGCATTACGCCATCGACTTGAGAACGATAGGGCAGATCGTCCCGAGCCTCTTGGATTGGCAGCGCATCAATGTCGCCGCGCACCGCGATGTTACGCTTCGGACCTAAAGCAGTGCCTTCGATATCGACATAGAGGCCGGTATTGTGGAACGCTTTGGCATCCTCGAAGCCAAAGCGCTCAAGCATTTTGCGGATGCGCTCCTGCGTTTTCCATTCCGCGTTCGATAGCTCCGGCTCACGATGCATGGCGTGGCGCAGCTCGATTATCGCGTCGCGTTCGCGCTCCGCCAAAAGGCCATTGCTGCTTTTGCTCATTGGCTTGAACCCTCCGCCCGCGCCTTGCGTAGATAGACAGGACTTACCCCGATTACAGCAAGAAAATTGGCCAATCTCCGGCCACTGTGCGCTTAGATCCGGCTCGATTCTCGCTTTAACGCTGAACTTCCTCGTGTGAACCACGATGCTAGAAGATCGATTGGACGTGGCGGCGCAACCGGAAAACAGGTTACGATCGTGCAACCATTGGTGAAGCCCTGCAAACGGATGGCAATTAAGGACAGATGAAACGTTCGGAAATACTGGCGTCGCGCAGAAAACGCGCCCCACCTGCCTCCTCTAGGATCAGGACTAGAACCGTTCTGACCGCTCACCTGATGGCAATTGCCTTATATGTTCTTCAGTGCGACGCGGAATTCGGCTTCGGTCTTGGCCTTGACCTCGTCGAGCGAGACGCCGTCGGCAAGCTCGATCAGCGCCATGCCGCCGTTGCCATGCTTGTCGATGGTGAAGACAGCAAGATCAGTCACGACCATGTCGACCACGCGCTCGCCGGTCAGCGGCAAATTGCATTGCTTCAGGAGCTTTGGACCGTCCTT
>NZ_JBVVPL010000096.1:0-4058 GCF_055807615.1 Bradyrhizobium sp. MV1.5
CCGGCTGTGTTTTTTGCGTTTGGTGGGCGGCCGCCGCCCGGGGCCCCCCCCCCCCCCGGGGGGGGCGGGGGGCCCCCCCCCCCCGCGCCCCCACGGGTGAGGGGTTCTCTCCTCGAGTCCAACTCTCATTCGAATTTGCGGAGAGATACCCCTCATCCGGCGCTTCGCGCCACCTTCTCCCACAAGGGGAGAAGGAAGAAGGCCGCCTTGCTAGGCGAGCGTACGTCGCTCGAATTCTCCCGCCAGCACGCGCCACTGGAACAGCGGCGAGTCCTTCGGTGGTGAAAGCTCCGGAGTCCAGCCGGTGAGCTTTTCCAGCGTGTACGTGTCCATCACGAGTCCGCGCCAGCGGCGCTCGACCTGACCGAGCGGCTCGCGCCTGGCGGGGATGTTCTCCCACAGCGGCGAGCGGTTGTCTGGCTCGCGCCCAACATAAATGCCGGCGTGGCCCTTGATCCGATCCATGCCGGGATCACGAAAATCCTGGAAGCGGCCGCGCTCGTTGATCTCGATCACGGGCACGCGGCCCCTGAACAGCCAGCGCATCATGGCATAGGTGCGGTAGTCCGTGGTTGCGATCCAGGTCGCGCCGGTCTCGTCCAATGCGGCCTGTGCGCGCGCGGCGACCTGCTCGTAACCGGACTCGGCACCGATCGGATCGATCTTGCCGAGCAAATTCCAGGGCGCGGCGACGTAGTAGAGGAACACGATGACGACAAAGGCGATGCCCGAGACCACCGCCGTGTTGGCCCAGAACAGCGCCGACTTGAGCATCCGCGCCGATCTTCCTTCACGCGACAGCATGGTGAGGTTGACAGCGGCGGCGGCAAAGCCGACCGGCCACATGAACATCGGCCAAGTGTCGCCGACGCGGAGGGTCAGGGATTTCAAGAGGAAATAGAGAAACGGCACCAGCACCGCGGTCGACAGCAAAATTGCGACCGGCTCGCGCGTGCGGTAGCCGCGCCACGCCGTCAGCACCACCCCTGTGAGCACCACCGGCAGCATGACGAAGCCGACCAGACCGAATTGCAAGCCGATGTAATCGCCGAAGGTGCGGAGCGAAATGCCGTAGCTGGTAGTGGCGCGCACGCCCTGGAAGCGGATCGCGGCCCAGTCGTGCTGCACGTTCCAGATCAGGACGGGCGAGAATACGGCAATTGCGATCAGGACCGCGAGATACGGATAGGGGCTGCGCAGCCAGCGCCAGCGCCAATCCGGCACCAGCAGAAAGGCGGCAACCGCCGGCGCGAACATGATCACGGTGAATTTCGACAGCATCGCCAGCCCGGCGAACAGGCCGGCCGCGAGCCACCAGCAGCCGTCGCCGCCCTGCGCAAGCCGCACCAGGCACCACATCATCGCCACCGCAAGCGGGATCATGGCGACATCGGGCGCGACCTTGGCCATCAGCAGCCCGTAATAGAGCGCGGCCTCCGGCATCAGCACCGCGAGCACGACGGCGCGCATGTCGTGGGTGAGGCGGCGAACGATATCGGCGAGCAGGAGCTGCGTCACCAGCATCGCGACGATGCCGCCAAAGCGCACACCGAGCGTGGTGTCGCCGAAGATCGCGGTGCCGAACCGGATCAGCCAGGCGATGCCGGGAGGATGATCCAGGAAGCTGAGCGCCGTCTCCCGCGACCAGGTCCAGTAATAGGCCTCGTCCGTGCGCAGCTCGATGGCGGAGGCGTAGACGATGCGCAGCAGCGTCATCGCGGCGATGATTACCGCGGCCATGACGAGCGGCCGGCGCGCCGCGCCGGCGGGGGGCATCGTGATGTCGGGAGCTGTCGTCACGGCGGCGCTTTTCGCCAACCTGGGAGGGGGAGTCAATGTTGGGGGGACCGAAGCTGGGACCGCATACACCGCTGTCGTCCCGGGGCGCGACGCAGTCGCGAGCCCGGGACCCATAACCACAGGGAGTGGTGTGGCGCGAGCTGATCACCACGAGTCGTCGCCAAACCCGGTCCTGTGGCTATGGGTCCCGGATCTGCGCGCGCCCAAGGGCGCGCTTGTCCGGGACGACAATGGAGTGATTCCTGCCGCGGATGTGATCCCGCGAACCGATCGAGCCCGGAATTAAACGCGACGCTGGCTGTTCTCCTTCATGAACTGATACAACAGAATCATGGCCGCAACCGCATCCTCACGATTTTCCGAGCTTTCCCGCGCCATCAGTGTGCGCCAGGTGCGGCTGGTCTGCGGCGTCATCCTGTTCGCCTATGTGGTCAGCCATTTCCTCAACCATGCGCTCGGCAACATCTCGGTCGATGCCATGGAGATCGGGGTCACCTACCACACGCTGTTCTGGCAGTTCCTGCCGGTTGCGATCTTGTTCTACACGGCGGCGCTGACGCATATGGGGCTCGGCATCTATGCACTGTATCAGCGCCGGCAGTTCCGCTGGCGGACGGTCGAGCCGTTGCAGCTCGTGCTGGGCTTGAGCATCCCCGCGCTGGTCATGGCGCATGTGATCGGGGTGCGGCTCGGCCAGACGCTTTACGGACACCAGAAACTCTATCCGCAGGAACTCTATCTGTTCTTCGTCGCGTCGAACCGTATCTGGACCATGACGGTCCTGCTTCTCATCGCCTGGGTGCACGGCTGCATCGGCATCTATTTCTGGCTTCGCCTCAAACCGTTCTTCACGCGCGCGGCGCCCTATCTGCTCGCGGCGGCCGTGCTGATCCCCACGCTGTCGCTGCTGGGTGTCTACCAGGGTGGCCGCAGCGTCGAGGTCGAGGCCGACGACGGGGAATGGCGGACGCACAATCTCACGCGCCGCCAGGTCGGCACGGCTGCCGAGGCCACGACGCTCGACCGCATCACCGGCGGCCTTACCGCCGGTTATCTCGGATTGCTCGCCTTGGCGCTGGCCGCACGCGGCGTACGGGCCTTGCGCGAACGACGCGGTGGCATGATCGCGCTGTCTTACGGCAACGGCAAGACGGTGCGCGTCCCCAAGGGCCTCTCCGTGCTGGAGGCGAGCCTGCGCCACAATGTGCCGCATGCCAGCGTCTGCGGTGGCCGCGCCCGCTGCTCGACCTGCCGCATCCGCATCATCGGCGATCATGACGCCCTGCCCGAGCCGTCGCAGCGCGAGGCGTTCGTGCTGACCCGTGTCGGCACCAGCGACCCCTCGATCAGGCTCGCCTGCCAGCTGCGGCCGACGTCGGATCTCTCCTTCTTCCAGCTCTTCACCGCGCATACCCTGACGGCGAGCTCGCAGGCCTCGACGCCCGCCAGAATCGGCCAGGAGCGCTATCTCGTCAGCCTGTTCGTGGACATGCGCGGCTCGACGCAGCTCGCCGAGAAGCGGCTGCCGTTCGACACCGTCTTCATCGTCAACCGCTTCCTCGGCGCCGTCTCGCAGGCGGTCATCGAGAATGGCGGCCAGCCAAACCAGTTCGTCGGCGACGGCATGCTGGCGCTGTTCGGACTGAGCGCCGATCCGCAAGAAGCCTGCCGGCAGGCGCTGAAGGCCGCAGCCGGCATCGCCGTGCATATCGACGAGCTCAACGAGCTCCTGAGCCACGATCTGCGCCAGCCGATCCGCTTCGGCATCGGCATCCACGGCGGCGAGGTCATCATCGGCGACATCGGCTATCGCGATCACATCGTCTTCACGGCGCTGGGCGATGCCGTCAACGTCGCGGCCCGGCTCCAGGACATGACCAAGACACTGGCCTGCGAAGCGGTCGTGTCGGAGGAAGTCCGCCGCACCGCCGGCCTTGCCGAGGATGCGCTGCCACAGCAGGAGGTCGCGATCCGCGGCCGCGACGAACCCATGGCCGTGCGCGTCGTCGCGGACGCCAGGGAGCTGTCGGCGCTCGTCGACCACGGCGAACGCGTCGCGGCGTAAGGCGGCCACTGAGGCGGAGCGCTCCCTCTCCCGCTTGCGGGAGAGGGTCGGGGAGAGGGTGTCTCCGCAACGGGGCAATCCCCCAGAGGAGAAAACCCTCACCCGCACCTTCGGCGCGACCTCTCCCGCAAGCGAGAGCTTTGCGTAAATCGCGAATCTGCGATTCTCTAAGAGACGTTTGAAGAGGATCTGG
>NZ_JBVVPL010000097.1:0-3412 GCF_055807615.1 Bradyrhizobium sp. MV1.5
GTGCCGCTCGAAACACTTCCGGCGGCGGTAGCGCTCAACAGCATCAGCTACAACATTGCGCGAAGCGTAGGCCCGGCAATCGGCGGGATCGTGGTTGCGACCGCGGGTGCTGTAGCTGCGTTCGCGCTCAACGCGCTGCTTTATCTCCCGCTGATCCTGGCGCTATTCCTTTGGAAACGCATGTCGGAGCCGAGCCGTCTACCTCCCGAAAGTCTTAGTCGCGCTATCGTTTCCGGCGTGCGCTATATCGTCAATTCGCCGTCCATCAAAATCGTGCTGATTCGCTCCATGCTGACAGGGCTGATTGGTGGCGGCATTATCGCGCTTATGCCTCTCGTAGCTCGAGACCTGCTGCATGGTGGCGCGCAGATGTATGGTATCATTCTAAGCGCTTTTGGGCTCGGCGCAGTAGTCGGTGCACTCAACATTACCGAGGTGCGCAAGCGCATGAGCGGCGAAGCGGCAACCCGCGCTTGCGCGTTGTCCATGGGTGGGGCGATCGTCGCGGTAGCCCTGAGCGACCAACCGATATTGACGACGATCGCGCTATTCCTCGCAGGTGCAGTGTGGATGATCGCTTGGGCTCTTTTCAATATTGGAGTGCAATTGTCGGCGCCCCGGTGGGTCGCCGGTCGCTCGCTTGCGGCCTACCAGGCGGCGGGATCAGGCGGAATTGCTTTGGGTAGCTGGGCCTGGGGTTATGCAGCCGACGTTTCCGGTGTTCAAACAGCACTCTTGATCTCGGCTGGATTGATGCTGGCGTCACCGATCTTTGGACTCTGGCTAAGAATGCCGCGTATCAGCACTCGCGAACAAGACGCCGAAATGTTGGCCGATCCCGAAGTCCGGCTTGAACTTTCTGGTCGGAGTGGGCCGCTTGTGGTTGAAATTGAGTATCGAGTCGCCCGGGAGAATGCGCGCGCCTTTCACAACGTGATGCAGGACGTGCAATTGTATCGACAGCGTAGCGGCGCGTATGGCTGGTCTCTTGCGCGCAACATCGCCGACCCCGAGCTCTGGACTGAACGCTATCACTGCCCGACATGGCTCGACTATTTGCGGCAGCGCAACCGCACAACTGAATCAGAACGCGCGCTAGATCTAAAAGCGGCGGGTTTCCACATTGGTCCCGAACCGGTGCGCATTCGACGTATGCTGGAGCGCCCATTCGGGTCGGCGCGTCGGAAGGATGATGAGCCTGACCGCGCAGCGAGGGAGTTTGTGCACGGCCAAGGTCTCATCGGAATTGACGACTTGGCAAACAGTGAAACGACGAAACTGCAAAGTTTGAGTAAAAAGCAAAGTTCGCTGTAGTAATCGCGCGACTGGGCCCATGGTGCCGCTCGGCGTCAACTGTTTGGAATAGTGTATGCGGTAGAAGGCGATATCTCGAAGCCCCACACCTTGACGATGGGCGGCTCTAGGTCTCGACCTCAATGCCGCAAGTAGCCTGCTTTGGCGGGGCCGTTGCCGGAACAGCATGTTAATGGCTGTCGCAAATTCCTCCTCCGCTCCATAGCCCATTGCCCGACTACGTGGTCCTGATGTCTTCGAACAACTCCTCCAATCTCGAAAGACCAGAATTATGATAATCGACCGGTCCGTCACTCTACCGCGTGCGCATAGGCTACTCCGACTCGCGCCACCAATCAAACCACCGTGCACCGGCAGACCCACATCAGCTTCTCGATTGGGCCTGCCGAGCGACCTTGATCGTAATTGAAAAAGATGGCCACCCCGCAAGGCAGCCATTGAGCTTCGATCAAGAATTAGCTAGCGCTTCGTTACCTCCGCCGCAATCCATCGGGACGGCTATCCCGAATCCTAGGCTAAAGCTCGAACAGCTTCCGCGGCGCCTTAGTCAATACTTCGACACCTGAGTCGGTGACGCGGAAGGTCTCGCTGATGACATAACCGAAATCCTCGTCAATCCAGTTGCCGAGCATCAGATGGAACGTCATGTTAGGCTTCAGTTCCGTCAAATCTCCATCCTTGAGGCTCGCGGACGGTTCGCCCCAATCTATGCCGATCGCGTACCCACACCGCGAATCTTTTTCGAAGCCTTGTTTTTCAATGGTGCGGTAAAAGGCGTTTGCAACATCGCTGCAGGTGGCTCCCGGTCGGACCGTGTTGAGCGCGACCTCCAGACCGGCAACTTCCGCGTTGTGTAAGCGACGTAGACGGTCGGATGGTGTGCCAATCGAGAACGTGCGCATGATGGCAGCAACGTAGCCATGGCGGACTCCGCCAAGTTCGAGATTTATCTGCGAACCATCACGAAAGACATCCTCGCTCCACGGAATGTGGGGGGTACCGGTGCGTGGTGAGGAGCACAGATACATCGACGCGAGGCTCGTTCCCGGTTTGCCGTTGGCACCGCGCGCCAGTGTCGCTGCGATCTCGGCCATGGCGTCAGCTTCCCGGATACCAGGGCGTATCACTTCCTTTGCACGCATAATTCCGGCATCGGCGATGGCGGCGGCTTCCCGCATGACTGAAATCTCTAGATCTGACTTAATAATCCGGATCCAGGCTACAATTTTCGTGCAATCTACGATTTTCGCTTTGGGCAATCGGGCTTTAAATTTCTCGGCGGTTTGAGCCGACAGGTAACCCAATTCGAGGCCCAAGCCTCGGCTAGCAAGTCCAAGTTCATGAAGAACATCGATCACCGTGTCGAACCCATCCTTTTCAGGATTGCCAATGAGATGTTCTGGATACCCGATAACTTTATTGCGCTCCATGAAGGTCTGATGGATGGCGGCTGGAGCATCCTGGCGACGGAGAATGAACGTAGGCTCCTCCTCGTTAGTCGACACCACAAGTCCTTGCGGGACATAGCCTGACCGGGCTGTGTATCCTGTAAGATAGGTAATGTTCGACATGTTGTTTACGACAAGCACATCGATTTGGCGCCGTGCCATTTCTGATTTTAGTGCATGAAGTCTTCGCAGGTATTCTTTTCGCGGGAACGCCTGCGGTCCTTTGCTAATTGTCATTGTCATTGCTCCATTCTGTTATGCGCGCTCAGCGCCAGTTCGCTAGGGTTGCGGGTTGCTCAGCTCTCGAAGTCCGCGCCAGTTCCGGCAGGCTCGGCCCGTGCGAGAGCAAGTGTTGCGATGGCGGTGTCCTGGATGCCGGTACCGGTGAGATCGGCGATCGTAATTTGCGTATCGCTCGCGCGCCCCCTGGTAGATCCGGCAATAATTTCCCCAAGTTCGGGAAAGCTTGCGTCGTCCGCGACAACGCCGGCGGCAATCGCATGATGGAGTTCACCAAGGCGCCGCGTCTGTCTAAGGCTGTCGGCGACGTAGAGATCGGCACGAGCGATCGCGGCGGGATCAATCTCATTCTTGTGTTCGGCATCCGATCCCATCGCGGTCACGTGCTGTCCCGGTTCCAGCCATTCCGC
>NZ_JBVVPL010000098.1:0-3317 GCF_055807615.1 Bradyrhizobium sp. MV1.5
TCATGGATGATCTGTTGCGGGAGTTTTTGACGGAAACCAGCGAGAGCCTGGACACCGTGGACAATCAGCTGGTGAAGTTCGAGCAGGAGCCGAACAACGCCAAGATCCTGGATAACATCTTCCGGCTGGTCCACACCATCAAGGGCACGTGCGGCTTCCTCGGCTTGCCGCGACTGGAAGCGCTGGCGCATGCCGGCGAGACGCTGATGGGCAAATTCCGCGACGGCATGCCGGTGACCGGGCAGGCGGTGACGGTGATCCTGTCCTCGATCGACCGCATCAAGGAAATTCTGGCCGGGCTGGAGGCGACCGAAGCCGAGCCCGAGGGCACCGACCGCGATCTCATCGACAAGCTTGAAGCGATGGTCGAGCAGGGCATGGCGGCCATGTCAGCGTCGGCGCAGCCGATCGCGTCAGGCTCGGCGCAGCCGATGCCGGCTGCAGGTGCCGCTGCTCCCGTGGCCGAAGCGCCGCCGCTGGTGCCGGAGGCCCCTGCCGCCGTCGAAGCCGCGCCGACCTCCGGCACGCCGGCCGACCAGAGCCTGGAGCGCCCGCTGCGTCCGGGCGAAGTCTCGCTCGACGAGCTGGAGCGCGCCTTCCGCGAGACCGCGATCGAAGTCCCGGCGCCCGTTGCCAAAGCTGAAGTCAAGGCCGAGCCTGAGCCTGCCGCTGAAGCCCCGGTGCCTGTTGCCAAGGACGTCGCCAAGGAGACTAAGGCGCCCAAGGAGAAGGTCGCGCCCAAGAAATCGATGGCCGCCGACGAGGGCGCCGGCGAGGGCGCCAGCATCGCCAACCAGTCGATCCGCGTCAACGTGGATACGCTGGAGCATCTGATGACCATGGTCTCGGAGCTGGTGCTGACCCGCAACCAGCTGCTGGAGATCTCCCGCCGCAACGAGGACACCGAGTTCAAGGTGCCGTTGCAGCGGCTGTCCAACGTCACCGCCGAGCTGCAGGAAGGCGTCATGAAGACGCGCATGCAGCCGATCGGCAATGCCTGGCAGAAGCTGCCCCGCATCGTTCGCGACCTCTCGAGCGAACTCGGCAAGCAGATCGAGCTGGAGATGCACGGCGCCGACACCGAGCTCGACCGCCAGGTGCTCGACCTGATCAAGGACCCGCTCACCCACATGGTGCGCAACTCCGCCGACCATGGCCTGGAGACCCCGGCCGAGCGTCTCGCCGGCGGCAAGGGCGAGCAGGGCACCATTCGCCTGTCCGCCTATCACGAGGGCGGCCACATCATCATCTGCATCGCCGACAACGGCCGTGGCCTGAACACCGACAGGATCAAGGCCAAGGCGATCTCCTCGGGCCTGGTCAGCGAGGCCGAGCTCGAGAAGATGAGCGAAGCCCAGATCCACAAGTTCATCTTCGCGCCGGGCTTCTCGACCGCGGCCGCCATCACCTCGGTGTCGGGGCGCGGCGTCGGCATGGACGTGGTGCGCACCAATATCGACCAGATCGGCGGCACCATCGACATCAAGTCGGTCGCCGGTGAAGGCTCCTCCGTCACCATCAAGATCCCGCTGACGCTCGCCATCGTCTCCGCGCTGATCGTGGAAGCCGCCGGCGACCGCTTTGCGATCCCGCAGCTCTCCGTGGTCGAGCTGGTGCGTGCCCGCGCCAACTCGGAGCACCGCATCGAGCGCATCAAGGACACCGCGGTTCTCCGGCTGCGCAACAAGCTGCTACCGCTGATCCATCTCAAGAAGCTGCTCAAGATCGACGACGGCGCGGTCTCCGATCCCGAGAACGGCTTCATCGTGGTGACGCAGGTCGGCAGCCAGACCTTCGGCATCGTCGTCGACGGCGTGTTCCACACCGAAGAAATCGTGGTCAAGCCGATGTCGACGAAACTGCGTCACATCGACATGTTCTCGGGCAATACCATCCTGGGCGACGGCGCGGTCATCATGATCATCGACCCCAACGGCATCGCCAAGGCGCTCGGCGCCGCCGGCTCCTCGGCCCATGACATGAACAACGAGAACGGGGCTCACCACATCGGATCGGGCGAGCAGACCACCTCGCTGCTGGTGTTCCGCGCCGGCTCGTCCCAACCCAAGGCGGTCCCGCTCGGGCTCGTCACGCGCCTGGAAGAACTGCCGGCCGACAAGATCGAGTTCAGCAACGGCCGCTACATGGTGCAGTACCGCGAGCAGCTGATGCCGCTCGTGGCCATGGAAAGCGTCACCATCGCGAGCCAGGGCGCCCAGCCGATCCTGGTGTTCTCCGATGACGGCCGCTCCATGGGCCTCGTCGTCGACGAGATCATCGACATCGTCGAGGAACGGCTCAACATCGAGGTCGGCGGATCCTCCTCCGGCATTCTCGGCTCGGCCGTGATCAAGGGCCAGGCCACCGAAGTGATCGACGTCGGCCACTTCCTGCCGATGGCGTTCTCCGACTGGTTCACCCGCAAGGAGATGAAGCCGTCGCTGCACTCGCAATCGGTGCTGCTGGTCGACGACTCCGCGTTCTTCCGCAACATGCTGGCCCCGGTGCTCAAGGCCGCCGGCTACCGCGTCCGCACCGCGCCGACCGCGCAGGAGGGCTTAGCTGCTCTGCGCGCGCAGAGCTTCGACGTGGTCCTGACCGACATCGAGATGCCCGACATGAACGGGTTCGAGTTTGCCGAGACCATCCGCTCCGACAGCAATCTGGGCGCGATGCCGATCATCGGGCTCTCCGCGCTGGTGTCGCCGGCGGCGATCGAGCGCGGCCGTCAGGCCGGCTTCCACGACTATGTCGCCAAGTTCGACCGTCCCGGTCTGATCGCGGCGCTGAAGGAACAGACCGCGGGCGCCGCCGGTGCCTCCGAGCTGAGCCGCGCAGCAGCGTAACCAGCGGGATCAGGAGAAACTAACATGACCAAGAAGACCCAGTCCGGCGAAGGCGCCATGGTCGAATACGTCACCGCGATGATCGGCGGCCAGCTGTTCGGCCTGCCGATCTCCCGCGTCCAGGACGTGTTCATGCCCGAGCGCGTCACCCGCGTGCCGCTGTCCTCGCGCGAGATCGCAGGCGTGCTGAACCTGCGCGGCCGCATCGTCACCGTGGTCGACATGCGCGCCCGGCTCGGCCTGCCCAAGCCCGAGGACGGCAAGATCCCGATGGCGGTCGGCGTCGACCTGCGCGGTGAATCCTACGGCCTCTTGATCGACCAGATCGGCGAAGTGCTGCGGCTCGCCGAGGACGGCATGGAAGAAAATCCCGTCAATCTCGACCCCCGCATGGCCAAGCTCGCCGGCGGTGTCCACCGTCTCGACGGCCAGCTCATGGTCGTCCTCGACGTCGACCGCGTCCTCGAGCTC
>NZ_JBVVPL010000099.1:0-2868 GCF_055807615.1 Bradyrhizobium sp. MV1.5
ACTATCCTCGTCTATGACAAGGAAAAGCTGGCGAATGGTCCAAAGACCATCGCCGACCTGTTCGATCTGCAGAAATTCCCGGGCAAGCGCGGACTGTTGAAGAATCCCGCAGGCAATCTCGAATGGGCCCTGATTGCCGATGGCGTGGCCGTCAAGGACGTCTACAAGGTGCTCAACACGCCTGAGGGCGTCGACCGCGCGTTCAAGAAGCTCGACACGATCAAGAAGGACGTCGTCTGGTGGACAACCGGTGCTCAGCCGCCGCAGCTGCTGGCTGACGGCCAGGTCATAATGACATCAGCCTGGAACGGCCGCATCTACGATGCAAACAAGAACTCCGGCAAGCACTTCGAGATCGTGTGGGATGCCCAGCAGCCGGGCTTTGACGTGTGGGCGATCCCCAAGGGTAGTCCGCGGCTGGACGATGCCTACAAGTTCATCGCCTTTGCCTCCTCGCCCCAGGTGCTGGCCGACCTCACACGGTACATTCCCTATGGACCTGGCAACAAGGATGCGATGGCGCTTGTCGATCCGGCCGTCCTGCCTGACATTCCGACAGCACCCGAGCATATGGCCGTTGCCCAGCTGCCGGACCGAGCCTTCTGGATCAACAGGAGGGACGAGCTGCGTCAGCGCTTTACTGCCTGGCTCTCCAAGTAAGAACAAGAAGCGGCGGGGAGAGCTTCCGTTCTCCTCGCGCACCTTGGATGGCCGAACTGAGGAGACGAGCAGATGACAACGACGGCCATTCAAATTGCCGGCAACCCCAATAGCGTTCCGCTGCGGATTCAGCTGCAGCGCATCGAGCGCCGACGCCAACTAAGGGCCTTCATCCTCGTCCTGCCGCTGCTGCTATTCATCATGACGGCCTTTGTCTTTCCACTTGGCCGGATGATGTTCAACGCAATCCATGACGATACGCTGTTGGCCCTGATGCCACGGACCTCGGCAGCGCTCAGCACGTGGAATGGCCAGGACCTGCCTGATGAAGGCGTCTATGCCGCTCTCGCGGAAGATCTCAAGCAGGCCTGGGCAGACAAGGCAATGGGGGCGATCGGCAAGCGGATGAACTATGAGCTGCCGGGCGCTGCCGGCCAAGTGACGTCGAGCGCCCGAAAGGCGAGTACGCTGTCCGCCGGCCCCTACAAGGAAGCGCTGATCGCGATCAACCCGCTCTGGGGTCGGCAGGACGTCTGGAACCTCCTGAAGCGCGGGAGCTCGGCCTATACGGCCTATTACTTGCTGCGTTCGATTGATTACCAATATGGCCCCGACAGCCATATCGTCGCCTCGCCGCCGGAGACTTCGATCTTCCGCGACACCTTCCTGCGCACGCTTGGCATCAGCATCGGTGTAACTGCCGCGACCCTGCTGCTGGGCTTTCCCGTGGCTTATCTCCTGGCGAAATTGCCGCCTAGATCCAGCAATCTGCTGATGATCATGGTCGTGTTGCCGTTCTGGACCTCGCTGCTGGTGCGCACCACCGCCTGGGTCGTGCTTTTGCAACGGCACGGCCTCGTCAACGACATGCTGATGACTTTGCATATCATATCGCAGCCGGCCGAGCTCATCTTCAATAGGATCGGCACACTGGTAGCCATGACCCATATCCAGCTGCCTTTCACGTTGCTGCCAATCTACAGCGTAATGAAGACGATCTCGCCTAGTCATGTCCGCGCTGCCCGCTCGCTCGGCGCCGGACCCTTTTATGCCTTCTGGAAGGTCTACTTTCCCCAGACATTACCGGGGATCGCTGCCGGCGGCCTTCTGACCTTTATCCTTTGCTTGGGCTACTACATCACGCCCGCGCTTGTCGGCGGTCCGAACGATCAGATGGTCGCCTACTTCGTCGCCCACTATACAAATGAAGAACTCAACTGGGGCCTGGCCTCGGCCCTCGGCGCCATCCTGCTCACAGCGACGCTGCTGCTCTACTATATCTTCAACAAGCTGGTCGGCGTCGACCGGATCAACATGGGCTGAGAACGATGGCCGCTTCCGTCTATACCTCTCCGATGGAAAAGATCTGGTACTATTTGCACCGGATGGTCTGCGGGGCAGTGCTGTTGTTCCTGATCGCGCCTATCCTTGTCATCATCCCGCTGTCGTTCAACTCCGTGCCCTTCTTCACCTATCCTATGGCAGGGCTGTCGACCCGCTGGTATGAGGAGTTCTTCCTTACCGAGCGTTGGCTGGGCGCGCTGCACAACTCAATTGTCGTGGCCGTGTCGGTCACGCTGCTGTCGACCGCGCTCGGCACCTTAGCGGCGCTCGGGCTCAGCCGTCCGAACTTCCCCTGGCGCGCTGCGGTGATGAGCGTGCTGATCTCCCCCATCGTCGTGCCGGTCGTAATCACCTCGGTCGCCGTGTATTTCTTCTATGCCGATGTCGGGCTGCTCAACAGTTATGCCGGGTTGGTCCTGGCGCACATCACGCTGGCCACTCCGTTCGTCGTCATCACCGTAACCGCGTCGCTGATGGGTTTTGACAATTCGCTGACCCGGGCAGCCGCTGGACTCGGCGCGTCATCGGTCACGGTCTTTTTCAAGATCACCTTGCCGCTCATCATTCCGGGAATGATCTCTGGCGCGCTCTTTGCCTTCATCACGTCCTTCGACGAGGTTGTAGTCGCCCTTTTCGTCTCGGGCCCTGAGCAGCGCACCTTACCGAAGGTCATGTTCTCCGGCGTCCGAGAGCAGATCAGCCCGACTATTATCGCCGCCGCCACTGTGCTGATCCTGTTCTCCATCGTCCTCCTGACTACTGTCGAGCTGCTTCGGCGACGCTCGGAGCGACTACGCGGGACCAGCAGTACCTGACGGTTCCCGACGCTCATCCGAAGAACCTCAGGTGCTCTCGCCGAGATGC
>NZ_JBVVPL010000100.1:0-2608 GCF_055807615.1 Bradyrhizobium sp. MV1.5
GTACGCATACGATGAAGACCGCCAGATTGACGCATGCGCGCGGGCAGAGCGAGCTCTATGATCGGTTGGGTGAAGGTCAAGCGGCCTGCTGACTGGCGGGCTTGTCGGTTTGGCGCAGGAGCTTCCATTCCCAAGGCAGCAGTTCGTGCAGGCGCGAGCTAGGGAGATCGGCGATACGGGCGAGGACATCGGCGAGCCAGGCCTTAGGATCAACGTCGTTGAGGCGGCAGGTTGTGATCATCGTCAGCATGATGGCGGCACGGTCCGCGCCACGCTGGCTGCCAGCGAAGGTCCAGTTGCGCCGACCCAAGGCGATACCTCTCAATGCGCGTTCAGCGCAATTGTTGGTCAAGCAGATCCTGCCGTCGTGGAGGAAGCGGGCAAAGTCGTCCCAGCGCCTGAGCATGTAATTCATGGGCTTCAGGACCTCGGAGGAGCTCGACAGGGTCTCTCGCTCGCGGAGCAGCCAGTCGTGCATGTCGTCGAGAAGCGGCTTGCTCTGTTCTTGGCGCACGGCGCGTCGGTCGTCGGCACTGCGGCCATTGATGGCGCGCTCGATCTCGAACAGAGCGTCTAGACGCCTGACCGCCTCCAGCGCGATCGGGGAGATCGGTTTGCCTTTCTGTCCGTCGCGGGCAGTTTTCTCGATGTCAGCCAGCTCGAAGAAGCCCCGCCGCGCATGCGCCAGGCAAAATGCGGGCGTGATCGGCACCGCTTTCCTTTGCGGGTCGAACAACGGCTCGAAGCCGCTATAGCAATCCGCCTGCAGGATACCGCTGAAGGTGGCCAGAATGCTTCTGGGGGTGCGCGCCGCGACGGTCACCCGAAGCGTAATAAACCGCCGCCGGCGGTGCAGGCCCGGCGAACGGCCGATCATCCCGCACATACGTCCAGATCCGCCCAGTCGTGCATTTGCCCTTCGCCAGGATGCGGATGGTGGTGTCGTCGCCATGCAGGCGCTCGGCCGTGAGCACATGGTGCTCGATCAGCCGGAACAGCGGCATGACGGCGAAGGTCCCGTGGCCGACCTGGTCGGCCAACGTCGACAGCGGCAAATCGATCCTTTCAGCCCTGAAGCGCACGCTCTGGCGGTTGAGCGGGATATGCATGCCGAACTTGTCGAACAGGATCGTCGCCAGCAATTGCGGGCCGATGAAGCCGCGCGGCGTGGCATGGAACGGCGCGGGCGGCTGACTGATCTTCTCGCAATCGCGGCAGGTGAACTTCTCGCGTACCGTCTCGATGACCTTGAAGCGGCGGGGAATCTCCTCCAGGGTCTTGGTCACATCCTCGCCGACCTTCGCCAGCCGCGATCCACCGCAGCAGGCGCAGGTCGTTGGAGCTTCAACGACGACGCGCTCGTGTTCGATATCGTCCGGCCAAGGCTTGCGAACCGGCCGCTTACGCGTGAACGGACGGACGTTCTGCGTCTTCGCTGCCGCCACCTGCGCGGCGAGCTCATCCTCACTCGCCGTAGTGACGAGTTCCTCGAGCTCCAACTCCAACTGCTCGAGCAGCCGTGCCGAGCGCTCGGATCGCTGCCCGTGCAGTTCGCGTTTGAGTTTCTCAATCCGCAGCTCAAGATGCGCGATGAGCGCCTCATTGTCCGACAGCTCCGCCCGCGCACTGGCGGCATCCGCGACGGCGACATCGCGCTCGACCTGCAAGGCCTCACGCTCGGCCAGCAGCGCAAGGTAGGCGCTCGCAAGGTCCGATGGAAGATCGTCCGGCTTCGATATCATGAAGCCATTGAATCAGATCAGGCCGCAAACTCAAACCCAAAACACCTATCCGACCCGCGTCGGACGCTGGGTTTCTTGCGGGTTGCGCCAATCAATTCCGGACAACAGATAGCTCATCTGCGCAGGCGAGATCGTCACAGCTTCACCCGCAACGGATGGCCATATAAACTTTCCTCTCTCCAGTCTCTTGGTGAACAGGCAGGCCCCCTGGCCATCGTGCCAGATCACCTTCACAAGATCGCTGCGGCGCCCCCGGAAGACGAACAAATGACCGCTGAGCGGGTCCTTGCGCAGCACCTCCTGCACCTGAAGTGCCAACGACGGAAAGCCTCGGCGCATGTCCGTGTAGCCTGTCGCGAGCCACACTCGCGCGCTCGTCGGAATCGGGATCATCGGCGGGCCAAAGCATCGAGAACCCGACGTAGCGCGTCTCCATCAACTTCGCCATCGACCCGGATGCGATGCCCGCTACCAAGATCGATCTCGATGATGCCATGGCTCTTGCGTCGCCGCGCCGTCGTCGTCAACGGCGCTTCGGCCACCTCCTGCGGTGACGCAGACGGCCCAATCTCGACCGGAACAAACGGAGCTATGCTCGCTTCGCCGTGCCTGCAAAGCTCCTTGCGCCACCTGAACAGCTGGCTCACATGAAGTCCGGCCAGGCGAGCTACCTCGGAAACGCTGGCGCCGGGCGCGAGCGACGCCGCAACAAGCCGCTCCTTCTCGTCTTGCGACCACCGGCGCCGCCGCTCGACCGATGTGATCACCTCCGCCCTCGAAATCGTCATAGCGCTTCTCCTAGGATTACCCCTAGGACCTGCAGCCATCGCGCCCGTCAAACAAGGCGGCCCTCAATGGAGGGATAC
>NZ_JBVVPL010000101.1:0-2522 GCF_055807615.1 Bradyrhizobium sp. MV1.5
GGGGGCGGGGGGGGGGGGGGGGGGGGGGGGGGGGTCTGGGGGTGGTGTTCCCATTTTCTGGCGCCAAAATGTGTGGGGGCGCCCCCGGGCTGCCCGGGCCGACCCAGTATTCCAGAGGCCGGAGTTATGGCGGACCTGCGATCCCCGCATAGAGATCGTTCCAATCAGGATTATCCTTCTCGATCAGCGCAATCTTCCAGTCGCGCTTCCATTTTTCAGGCGCTTCTCGCGTTTTATCGCATTCTCGGGATCATCGAATTGCTCGAAATAGACTAGCTTCACAACGCCATATTCCTGCGTGAAGCTCTCGACCAACTGCAATTTATGCTCCGCCACGCGGCGGATGAGATCATTTGTCACGCCAATGTACAGCGTTCCGCCGATCTTGCTGGCGAGGATATAAACGTAGTAGCAGCGCCCGCCCATCTGCCGCCTCCCGCTCCGCTGTCATCGTCCGCGAAGGCGGACGATCCAGTAATCACCAGCATCCCGGTTCAATCACGACTGCCGCGGCGTACTGGATGCCCCGCCTTCGCGGGGCATGACAGTGTGCCTCAATCTCACTCCCCCGCCTGGAGCTTCCGCGGGAACAGTTCGGCAGCCCCGGTGGCCACCAGATGCGGGGCTTCGGGTGCATCGGTCTTGCTGAAATCGAGCTCTTCGATGCGCCCGGCGCGTTTCTCGATCTTGTCGGCGGAGATCAGCACCTGCCGCACGTCCTCGTTGGCGTCGGCAAAATGCTTCTGCAGCTTCAGCACGCGGTCGCGCAGGCGGCCGAGGTCGTCGCCGAGCTTGATCACCTCGGTGCGGATCTGGTCGGCGGCGTCGCGCATGCGCGCGTCCTTCATGATCTGCTGCATCACCTGGATCGCCAGCATCAGCAGCGAAGGCGACACCAGCACGACGCGGGCGCGATAGGCCTTCTGGATCACGTCGTCGAAACCGTCGTGGATTTCGGCGTAGACCGATTCCGACGGCACGAACATCAGCGCCATGTCCTGGGTCTCGCCGGCGACGAGATATTTTTCGGCGATGTCGCTGACATGCTTCATCACGTCGCCGCGCAGCCGCTGCGTGGCGATACGCTTTTCCTCGTCGGTGCGCGCGTCATGCAGCGCGGTCATCGCTTCCAGCGGAAATTTCGCGTCGATGCAGAGCGGCCGCTGGTCGGGCAGGAACACGACGCAGTCCGGACGCTTGCCGGTCGAGAGCGTGAACTGGAACTCGTAGGCGCCCTTGGGCAGACCATCCTGGACGATCGCCTCCATCCGCGCCTGACCGAAGGCGCCGCGCGACTGCTTGTTGGCGAGCACGTCGCGCAGGGTCGTCACCTGCGTGGTGAGGTCGGTGAGGTTCTTGTGCGCGCTGTCGATGATGCCGAGCCGCTCGTGCAGGGCGCGCAGGCTATCCATGGTGTTGCGCGTGGTGTTTTCCATCGATTGGCCGACCCGGTGGGTCACCGAATCCAGCCGCTCGTTGACCGCGCGTGCCATGTCGGCCTGGCGGCCGGCCAGCGTCTGGGTCATGGCGTCGACGCGGCCCGAAGCCTCGCTCTGGGCGTGCAGCATCTGGCTGATGCGCTCCTCGAGCTCGTCGGCGCGGATCGCGTTGGCCATCGCGAGTTCCGCCCCGCGCCGCCCGGAGCGCGCGATCACCACGGCAATCACCACCATCAGGATAAGGACCAGGGCGCCGAAGCCGATCAGCGCGTCCACGGCGCGCACCGGCCAGTCGCCGAGCATGAAAATGATCTCGTTCATGCCCCTGCTTCTAGCCGATTCGCTCGCCCGCACGAACGAATAGCGAACATTTAGTGTAAATGCCCCGTTAAATTTTATGGTTAACGAAACCCGAAGTTTTATGGTTAGCGGAGGGTTAACGGGGTTCCCGGCCGCATTGACCGCATCGAACGCGCGGCTTAAATCGCGGCCATGGCCCTCAGAGAAATCATCATCCTGCCCGACAAGCAGCTGCGTCTGGTCTCCAAGCCGATCGAGAAGGTCACGCCGGAGATCCGCAAGCTTGCCGACGACATGTTCGAGACCATGTACGACGCGCCCGGCATCGGGCTCGCGGCGATCCAGATCGCGCAGCCGTTGCGGCTGATCACCATGGACCTCGCCAAGCCCGACCAGGACGGCGAGACCAAGCCCGAGCCGCGCGTCTTCATCAATCCGGAAATCATCGCCTCCTCCGAGGACCTGTCGGTCTACGAGGAAGGCTGCCTGTCGATCCCCGAATATTACGAGGAGGTCGAGCGCCCTGCGAAGGTGCGGGTGCGCTACACCGATCTGGACGGCAAGGTGCACGAGGAGGACGCCGAAGGCCTCTACGCCACCTGCATCCAGCACGAGATCGACCATCTCAACGGCGTGCTGTTCGTCGACTATCTGTCAAAGCTCAAGCGCGACCGCGTGCTCAAGAAGTTCGAGAAAGCCGCCAAGCGCGCGGAGTGAGTACAAGCGACTGTGCTGCCCCACATTCCCCTGCGCTTCTTCCCCCCTTGTGGGGGAGGGCTAGGG
>NZ_JBVVPL010000102.1:0-2437 GCF_055807615.1 Bradyrhizobium sp. MV1.5
GGATAGAGGCCGAGATGCAGCAGCGGGGGCCTTCATCCTTCGAGACGCTTGCATTGGAAGCTCCTCAGGATGAGGGGTGAGATTTGAGTTCGTAATAACAAGAAGGACAACCCACGTGGGACAAGACATCAAGCTGACGGCCTCCGACAATTTCCAGCTCGGTGCCTATCGCGCTGACCCCGCGGGGACGGCGAAGGGGGCGGTGGTGGTGATCCAGGAAATTTTTGGGGTCAACCATCACATCCGCTCGGTCTGCGATCGCCTCGCCGGGGAAGGCTATGTCGCGATCGCCCCGTCGATCTTCGACCGGACCTCGCCGGGCTTCCAGTCCGGCTACACGCCCGACGAGATCGCGGAAGCGCGCAAGTTCGTTGCCAATCCGGATTGGGACGCGATGCTGCGCGACACGCAGGCGGCGATCGATGCGGTGAAGAGCGTCGGCCCGGTCGGCATCATCGGCTTTTGCCTGGGCGGCAGCGTCGCCTTCGTCGCGGCGACGCGGCTGTCCGGCCTGAAGGCCGCGATCGGCTATTACGGCGGCGCCGTCGTGCGCTTCGCCGACGAAACACCCAAAGTGCCGACGCAGCTGCATTTTGGCGAGAAGGATGCCGGCATTCCCCAGACCGACGTCGAAACCATCAAGACGAAGCGGCCTGACGTGGAAATCTTCGTCTATCCGGGCGCGCAGCACGGCTTCCATTGCGACGAGCGGGCGAGCTACGACAAGGCCAGCGCCGATACCGCCTGGCCGCGCAGCATGGAATTTTTCGCGAAGCATTTGAAATCGTAGCGCGCGGCTTCGCTGTCATTCCGGGATGCGCCGACAGGCGCAGGCGCGCAATGACAAGCAGGAATCGGGTGGCTGCATCCTGGCGCGCGGCGATAGAGCTGGCCGATCAAGCCAACTCACGCCGGGAGATCGTCATGCAGCAGGCCAATACGAACATCGTCATCCGCAATCCGTTCGGCACCATGGACGTGCCCGCGCCGGATGATCGCGACGTCATGGATTATGCCGCAATCGCCACGCTTGCCGGCGATGCCGCCGACCTCAACGCGGCGGCTTGGGCAAAAATCGCGGCACGGTCAGACCCGCTCGACGGTATCTGGGCCAGCCGCTGGAATGGCGGCGCAGATCCGACCATTGCCGGCGATACGCCGCAAGCCTGGAAAGAAGGACGCGCGGAAGTGCGGGTCGCAGGCGGACGCATCTATCTGCGCTTCGATTGGGATCACGGCCGACGGCACGGGCTGATCGATGCTGCGCGCGAGGGCGCGCGCCTGGTGGGGAAATACATCAACATAACCAATCCCGCGATCACGCGGCCATGGATCGGGCGCGTGGTCGATGCCGCGCGCATCGACGGATGTTTTCCGAACGGGCGGCTGGATTTCAGGCGGTGAGCTAGAACCAGCGTTCGCCGACGAACACGGTGTCGCCGGGGCTCAAGGGAGTGCCGAGCGGCACCACGGCGCGCATGGCGCCGCCGGCTTCGGTGTGCGTAACGGTGACCACGTCGCGCTTGGCGCGGGGCGAGAAGCCGCCGGCGATCGCGACGGCGCTTTCGACCGTCATGTTCGGCACGTAAGGATACTGGCCGGGCGCGGAGACTTCGCCGAGAATGAAGAACGGGCGATAGGCCTCGATCTCGACGGCGACGGAGGGCTCGCGGATGTAGCCGTTGCGCAGCCGTGCGGCGATCTCGCCGGCAAGGCCGGCCGGCGTGCGGCCGCGTGCCGGGACGCCGCCGATCAGCGGCATGGTGATGGAGCCGCCGGCGTCGATCGCGTAGCTGTTGGTGAGACCTTCCTGGCCGTAGACCACGACGCGCAGCCTGTCGCCAGCGTCGAGATGGTAAGAGGCGTCATAGCGAACCGGCGCCGCCATCGGCGCGGCATAACCGACCGGCATGGGCGCCGGCGAGGAGGCAAAGGAATTGCTGAGCGCTGCGATGGCGCCGCCGCCACTGCCGACAACGACCGGCTGCGGCGCGTTGTACGGCTGGCCATAGGCCATCGAATCGAGATCGGCGCGCGGCTGCACATAGGCGACGGGACCAGCGGTTTGCATGCAGCCGCCAAGGGTCAGCGCGGCGGACGCTGCCAAGGACGCTGCCAACTTCGACCATCGAAACGCGCGTGCAACCGGCACCGGACCTATCCCTCGAAACGAGACAGATCCAGTGATGCACCGGTTATGGTTAATAAAGCGTTGAGGGGGCGGGTGGCGCCACAGCGGCGTGAGCAAAGGGGCAAGGTGCGCTCCCTCTCCCGCTTGCGGGAGAGGGTTGGGGAGAGGGTGTCTCCGCACAGGGACTGTCCCCCAGAGGATAGAACCCTCACCCGGCGCTATGCGCCGACCACTCCCGCCAGCGGGGGAGGGGGACCCCCCAGTCTGTTATAAAAAAATACGCGCCCACCAGGCAACTGAGGGTGG
>NZ_JBVVPL010000103.1:0-2292 GCF_055807615.1 Bradyrhizobium sp. MV1.5
CGCACCCCCCCCACACCACGACCGCCGGGGCCACTCGATTTATCCAACCGGTAGATGTATTAGTGTACCCCCCGCTTGCGGGGGCGATGACAGTTGAGAGTGTGGATAGCGCGCCCGCCCCAAGCTCGTCATTGCGAGGAGCACTTGCGACGAAGCAATCCAGACTGTCGCCTTGGAAAGACTCTGGATTGCTTCGCTCCGCTCGCAATGACGGCGGAGATACTCCTCACCGCACCGGCGGCGCGTATTGCACGCCGCCCGCATTCCACAGCTGGTTCATGCCGCGCGGGATCTTCAGCTTCGACTTCTCTCCGATGTTGCGCTCGTACATCTCGCCGTAATTGCCGACGTGGCGAATGATGCGGACGACCCAATCCTTGGTGAGGCCGAGCTGCTCGCCGTAATTGCCCTCGGTGCCGACGAGCCGCATCACTTCCGGCTTCTTCGATTTCAGGGCCTCGTCGATGTTCTCCGAGGAGACGCCGAGCTCCTCGGCGTTGATCATCGCGTACAGCGTCCACTTCACGATCATCATCCAGTCGTCGTCGCGCTGGCGCACGACGGGCGCGAGCGGCTCCTTGGAGATCATGTCCGGCAGGATCATGTGGTCGCCGGGCTTCGACAGGTTGATCCGCAGCGCGTAGAGCTGGGAGACGTCGGCGGAGAGCGTGTCGCATTTGCCGGTATCGTAGGCTTTCACCACGTCGTCCAGCTTGTCGAACTTCATCTCTTCATACTTCATGTTGTTGGCACGGAAGTAATCCGCGACGTTGAGCGCCGTGGTGGTCCCGGTTTGGACGCAGACCTTGCTCCCGGTCAGGTCCAGCGCGGTTTCCTTGTTGCGCGCGCGCGGCAGCATGAAGCCTGCGCCGTCGTAATAGGCGACCGCGGGGAAATAGAGATCGTAGTCGAGCTCGCGCGCCATGCTCCAGGTCGAGTTGCGCGAGAGGATGTCCACTTTCCGGCTCTGCAATTCCTTGAAGCGCTCGCTGGCATCGAGCGCGACGAATTTCGCCTTGCTCGGGTCGTTGAAGATCGCGGAGGCCACCGCGCGGCAGAAATCGACGTCGAAGCCGGTCCAGTTGCCCTTGTCGTCGGGGATCGAGAAGCCCGGCAGGCCCTTGTTGACGCCGCACAGCACTTCGCCGCGGCGGACGGTGCGCTTCAGGGTGCGGGTGTCGTAGAATTCATAGATGATGGCCAGGACGGCGACCAGCACGGCGACTGCGAGCCCGATCAGCAGGCCGCCACGAAAAGTGCGCATCATGTTGCTCTCTCGAAATAATCGGGAAAAGGAATATTCGCCAGGGCGAGAAGATCAGAGTTCGGGCTTCTGCCGGATGACCACCTTGGTGCCGACAGGGACGCGATCGTAGAGATCGGCGACGTCGCGGTTGACGAGCCGGAAGCAGCCTGAGGAGACCTTGGTGCCGATCGTGTCGGGCCGATTGGTGCCGTGGATGCGATAAACGGTGGTGCCCAGATACATGGCGCGCGCGCCGAGCGGATTTCCGGGGCCGCCGGCCATGAAGCGCGGCAGATAGGGCTGGCGCTGGATCATCTCCGGCGGCGGCGTCCAGTCCGGCCACTCCTTTTTGTTGGTGATGTTCACCAGCCCCTGCCATTGAAAACCATCGCGGCCGACGCCGATGCCGTAGCGGATCGCGCGACCGCCGGGCTGCACCAGATAGAGATGCCGTTCGGCGGTCGAAATGATGAGGGTGCCCGGCGCTTCGGTGGTGCGGAAGTAGACGACCTGCTTCTGCCATTCCGGATCGAGCTCATAGGCATCGTCGGCGACCAGGCCCGGCTCGTCGCCGCGGTCGGGCTGCTGGGCGTAGGCATGGGGCGCGGACAGGATCAGGCCGATCGCAGCCACAAACATCCCGGTCAGGCGACGAAAATCCGTCATTTCAAGCTCTCCCCGCGGCCAAGGCCAAAATCATCTGGAACCATCAAATCTCAGGGCCATCTTCATGGCAAGTTCAAGGCACCCTTAGACGATATGTCACGAGAATGCTTTGGTTTTTTGACGGACGGCGCGCAATACCACAAACGGGGGATGGCGCGAAAAGCTCAGATTACCGCCGAGAAGTCGATGCGCTCCCTCCCCCGCTTGCGGGGGAGGGTCGGGGAGAGGGTGTCTCCGCAGAAAGACTCCCCCAGAGGAGAGAACCCTCACCCGGCGCGGCGGGCCGTGGGTGGGCGAGCCCCGGGGGCCCCGCCCCGCCCCCCACCCGCGGGGGTGGGGTTATTGGCGCGGGGGGGGGGGGGGAGGGGGGGGGGCGTTTT
>NZ_JBVVPL010000104.1:0-2230 GCF_055807615.1 Bradyrhizobium sp. MV1.5
CGTGTGGGCGATCCCCAAGGGTAGTCCGCGGCTGGACGATGCCTACAAGTTCATCGCCTTTGCCTCCTCGCCCCAGGCGCTGGCCGACCTCACACGGTACATCGCCGTCGGGCCCGGCAACAAGGATGCAATGGCGCTTGTCGATCCGGCCCTCCTGCCTGACATTCCGACAGCGGCCGAACATATGGCCGTTGCCCAGCTGCCGGACCGGGCTTTTTGGGTTGATAAACGAGACGAGCTGCGTCAGCGCTTTACCGCCTGGCTCTCCAAGTAAGAATAAGAAGCGGCGGGGAGAGCTTCCGTTCTCCCCGCGACCTCGAGCGCCGAACCGCCAATTTCACCGGCGACCACGTAAAAATGACGGAACTCTGACGGACAGATCCCGCAATGGGTCGAAGAGACGCCGCTTTGTGGATACCCACAAGCATCTGATCGAGGAAAGCCAACGCCTCTCCGGTATGATCGATGCGTGCCTGTGTTTCGACGATTGGACCTACGTTGTCAGAGGCTACGTAGCCAACGATCTATTGGTTGCGAGAATGCCGGCTGCTGAGTTGCAAGGTTCCTCGGGCCGGACCTTTCGAGCGAGGCACAATACCGGCTCCATCGTTATCGCCCCGGTTGGCGCGCTCGAGCAGCACGGGCCGCACCCGCCGGTCGAGATGGAGAGTCTTCTCGGCGAGACGGTGGCACGTGCACAGCGCGCTTGGCCGCAGCGGAAGAGAAGCTCGTCGTCCTGCCTATGTTGTGGACAGGTTTCTCCGAGCATCACATGTCGTTTGGCGGCACGATCACGCTCGATTTCCAGACCTTTTTCAACGTGATCCGCTGCATCTACGAGTCTGTGGTTCGCGCGTCTGCGCCGACGAGCTCAGCCCCAAATTGCAAGTTCCGATCGTGCAGTTCACCCATTGTACGCGGCAGAGAAGCCGATTGCCGGCTTCCTTGAGCGGCAGAGCAATCTTTGGCATGCCTGTGAGGCAGAGACCTCGATGTGTATGGCGTTGCGGCCTGAACTCGGGACCGCATTCGCCTCGCCGAGGGCAAAGGCAACCACACGCCCGTCCTCGCCGACCTTGTCGGCAAAGGTATTTATCGCTGGCGAAGTCTCGCGAGCGAATGCTCCACTGGTGTCTACGGTTATCCGAGTGCAGCCTCGCGCGACAAGGGAGAGAAATTAATCGACGCCATCAGTCGTGATCTTGCTGAGAAAATCTACAACAAGGAACTTTGGGCTCTGCCTTGGCGCTAGAGCGAAGCCTGCCAAGTCGCAAGCTGTTCTTGAGGTCTGAAGCTCGGTCTAGATCAGCCTGCGCACGGCTACATTGCGCGAACCTCCTGCGCACTTACAAGCTGCAATGCACCGGCCGGAACAAGGGGAGCCGCATCAATTGCACCGCGGAAGCCGATCTGTTTGGCGCTAGGCAGGAGCTGCGCCACGGCATCCCTACGTGGCGGCGTGCCTCAGCTTGAGCGGGGAGTCGATTTTTGGCTCCGCTGCAGGTGTCGGCGCAGGATTTCCGCGATGCGCCCCTGTCAGATTGATGAAATTCGGCTTTGAAGGTTCGATACTATTTTCGTGAAAAGACAAAAAACGTCGACGATAGTCGCTAGATCAACACGCTGAAGACGAAACGATGAGGTGTTCGGTCGATCGCAGTGCCCAATGTCTTCAGCGCCCGCGTTGCGGAGGTGATCTACCTCGGCGACCACGTGCGTACTCGGGGCTCGGTCTGCGGCCATGATGATTTTGTGATCAAGCTGCCCAATTCGGGAAGCGTGGTGCAGGTCGAACCCGGCGCGGCGATCAGCATCGGCTGGGAAACGGAAGATTGCCGGGCACTCGACGCGTCATGACCATGGAGTGTTGGCCGCGAGTAAAACGTGGCAGGTCTTAGACAACGCCACTCCAATTTGGGCTCGCATAACAGGGGAGGAAGCAGACGATGAGGAAGACATTGACGGTCGCGGGTGCCTTCGCCGTGATCGGCCTGGCAGCGGGTGCGCTTTATCCGACGAAAGCCGCGTTCGCGGGCGATCAGCTGACGGTCACCGGCTGGGGCGGGGCCAGCCAAGCGGCCATACGCAAGGCCATGTTCGAGCCCTTCACCAAGGCCACCGGGACCAAGATCACCGAAGACGAGTGGAGCGGCGAGATTGCCAAGGTCCGCGCCATGGTCGAGTCCAGGACCGTGAGCTGGGACGTGTTCGACGGCAACGCGACCGATGT
>NZ_JBVVPL010000105.1:0-1609 GCF_055807615.1 Bradyrhizobium sp. MV1.5
TAAAAAACTGTCCAGGGGGATGGCGCGCCTGTGCGGGGTAGAAACAGCCTTGTGCTATCCCTTGGCTCGGAGGGTAGCGGCCGTCAGCTTATTGGAGGCACTGTCCCGTTAAAAAACGTGGTCCATGGGCGCATGCGAACTTGAGAGTGGTGACGCCGTTTCGGCGGCGATCCCGATTAGGAAGATGACAAATTGGCATAGCCCAGACCCTCCAGCCCATCATCGGACGGAGGATTTGCGATGCCTAAGAGGACAACTGGTGGCGGCCCGGACTTAAAGCCGGTCAACCTTGGCGCGGCCGCCATCGACATCGGGTCAAAGATGCACCTGGCGGCGGTGAACCCGGCCTGCACCGATACGCCAGTGCGTGCATTCGGCACATTCACGCAAGACCTGCATGAGCTGGCGGACTGGTTCAAGGCGTGCGGCGTGACGAGTGTCGCGATGGAATCCACTGGGGTCTATTGGATCCCGGTCTAGGAGATCCTAGAACAGCGCGGGTTCGCGGTCATTCTGGTCAACGCGCGGTACGCCAAGAATGTACCTGGTCGCAAAACCGATGTCAGCGATGCCGCTTGGTTACGCCAGCTCCACTCCTATGGCCTGTTACGGGGTAGCTTTCGACCCGATGCCGAGATCGCAATCTTGCGAGCCTATCTGCGCAGAGCGCGAGCGGCTCGTGGAATATGCTGCCGCCCATATCCAACATATGCAGAAGGCCCTGATGGAGATGAACCTGCAGCTCCATCATGTTGTCTCGGATATCACCGGCGCGACCGGCATGCGGATTATCCGAGCCATTGTCGCAGGCGAACGCAATCCCGACGTCCTAGCAACCTATCGGGACGTGCGCTGCCATTCATCGATCGAGACGATCCGCGCAGCACTCGTAGGCAATGACCGCCACGAACATGTCTTCGCGTTGACTCAATCGCTGGAGCTCTACGACGCTTATCAGGCAAAGATGCTCGACTGTGAACGCAAGCTCGAAGTCCTGATCAGTGCATTGAACACCAAAGGAGCAGGACCAGTCGGAAAGCTAGCCAAGCCACGCGTCAAGACCAAGCAGGTCAACACACCCACCTTCGATGTCAGGACCGCGCTGTATGGCGTGCTTGGCGTCGATTTGACCGAGATCCATGGGTTGGGTCCGTCGCTCGCATTGAAGCTCATCGGCGAGTGCGGCACGGATTTAAGGGCATGGCCGAGCGCCAAACACTTCACTTCCTGGCTCTGCCTCGCACCCGGCAAACAAGATCTCCGGCGGCAAGGTGCTGTCCTCGCGCACACGGAGATCCTCAAGTCGCGCAGCTGCGCTGTTGCGGTCGGCAGCAACAACCGTGGGGCGGAGCGAGACAGCGCTTGGAGCATTCTATCGTCGGCTGTCCTCACGCGCGGGTAAATCGAAGGCCGTGACGGCGACCGCTCGCAAGATTGCGGTGCTACAACACACTCCGGCACGGCATCAGTTACAGGGATCCTGGTGCAGACCAATATGAGCAGCAATATCGTAGCCGTGTCCTCGCCAACCTACAGCGCCGGGCGAAATCGCTAGGCTTCGTGTTGCAGGCCATTCCGGGCGACGGCAATCCGGCTGTTTCTTAGGAAG
>NZ_JBVVPL010000106.1:0-1605 GCF_055807615.1 Bradyrhizobium sp. MV1.5
ACCCGGCTGTTTCCGAGGGTAACCCGCGTCATCTCCGCGCCTGCGCCCAAGTGCGAGTGATGCGTGAACGGGCAGACGGAAGCGTGCCGTCAAGGCCTCGAACTCCGACGGGACACAGCGTCAGCGAACTCGCTGTGGCGCAGCCCATGCGCCGACTTTTCTGACTGCGCCGTCTCAGACAGCGCAGCCAAGTCCGACGCACTTCGCGGTAGAAGCCGTTGAGCGCTGGATAATTGTGCGGCCTGCCGTAGTAGCGTAGTGTCCACGCAACACAGCGGCGAACCACTCGCGCTGGGTGGCCAGTGACTCGTGCATGAGCCGCCAGGCCTCCTGGCGCAGCGCCGACAGCTTGCGCGTCAGGCGTTTCCCTTCCGTCTTGTGCTTCACGATAAACCGGCCGTCCCGGGTACGCCCGCAGTAGTGGGGGAAGCCGAGGAAGGCGAAGGTCTCGGGTCTCCGCTCGCCGCGCCGCTGACCCGAGAGGGCCGCAAACCGACCGAACTCGATCAACCGCGTCTTGCCCTCATGAAGCATCAGACCAAAGCTGGCCAGCCCCGCCTTGAGGGCCAAGAGCATCTCCTGCGCATCCGCCTTGCTCTCGAAGCCCATGACGAAGTCGTCCGCATAGCGCACGGCCACAACGCGAACGTGCGCGGTGACGGCGCCATTAATGGGTCCAGAGGTCGAGGATGTAGTGCAGAAAGATGTTGGCGAGGAGCGGACTGATGCCCGCCCCTTGCGGGGTACCCCTGTCCGTTTCTTGCTTCTCGCCGCTCTCAAGAACGCCGGCCCGCAGCCACAGCTCTATGAGCCGCAAGATGCGAGGATCGGCGATCCTTTGCGCCACCATCCGCAACAGCCACTCGTGGTCGACCGAGTCGAAGAAGTTGCGTATGTCGGCATCGAGACCCAGTTGACGCGCTGGCTCATGATCGCCCTGTGCAAGGCGTCAAGCGCCATATGAGGATTCCGCCCCGGCCGGAAGCCGTAGGAGAACCCGAGGAAGTCGACCTCGTAGACGGAGCTCAGCACTTCGGCTACCGCGCTTTGGACAATCTTGTCCTCTAGCGTCGGCACACCGAGAGGCCGCTTACCGCCATCGGCCTTGGGGATGTAGACTCGTCACCAGCTGTGGCCGGTAGCGACTTGTGTGGACGCGTCCGCAGAGCTCCCGGAGGTTATCCGTGAGCCTCTCTTCGTACTTCGCCACCGTTTACCCCATCGACCCCGCGCTGGCCTGCCGCTTTTGTCGTCGAAACGAGCAGAGCGTCCTCGACGTGGCGCACCAAGGCTGTGAACCGGGTTTAGGGCAGCCTGCTTGGCCGCCGCGTTCACCCGTTCGAGGTTCGCGCGGCAAGGCAACCCGGCTCTGTGTCCGGACCCTGGCCTTCTCGCGCGGCTCCCCTCAGGCTGGTCCCTTCCCTCCATGCGTCTCCTTTCCTTCAACGACTTCACAGGTACTATGAACCAGTCCGACTCCCGACCTCAGCTCTGACCGCGGCTCTGGCACTGTCTCGCCGCTGCCCCCCGTTGTAGACCAATCCAACGGACCCGGTCGGGCCTCTCAGTTCCGATGATTGCCTTCCATGCGTGATCCGGCCATCG
>NZ_JBVVPL010000107.1:0-1563 GCF_055807615.1 Bradyrhizobium sp. MV1.5
TCCTCTTCAAACGTCTCTTAGAGAATCGCAGATTCGCGATTTACGCAAAGCTCTCGCTTGCGGGAGAGGTCGGCGCGGAGCGCCGGGTGAGGGTTCTCTCCTCTGGGGGATTATCCCTCTGTGGCAAGACCCTCTCCCCGACCCTCCCCCGCAAGCGGGGGAGGGAGCGCACCCTGGCCGCAATCCGCGCTCGCGTTCCCGGCCGGATGGGCTATAAGGCCCTCCGATCTCAACGAAATTCGTTCATTTTCAGCCGATGGCCCCATCGCAACAGGCGAAATCGTCCAAATCCGCCCGTGGCTTGCTGACCGGGCTGGTCGTCGGCGTCTGCCTGCTCGCTGCTTCGACGTGCGCGCAGGCGCAGGCCCCGGCCAAGCAGCCCCCCGTGGCGCCGCAAGCCTCACCTCAGGTCGCGCCGCAAGCCGCCCCGCAGGCTGTGCCGGGCTTCTGGGACCCGCGGCGGCGGCCGGAACGGCCGGACCTGTCGCGCCTGACCGTGATCCGTTTCCTGACCGAGACCGACTATCCGCCGTTCAACTATACCGGCGCCGACGGCAATCCGGCCGGCTTCAACGTCGACTTCGCCCGCGCGCTGTGCGAAGAAATCAAGGTCACCTGTACGGTGCAGATGCGCCGCTTCGAGACGCTGGTCGATGCACTCGCCTCCAACCGGGGCGACGCCATCATCGCTTCGATGGCGGTGAGCCCGCAGCTCCGCGCCCGGGTCGACTTCACTGATCCCTATTACCGCGTGCCGGCGCGCTTCGCCTCGCGCAGGGACGCGGTGATGCCGGAGATCCGGCCCGAATATCTCGAAGGCAAGAAGGTCGGCGTCATCGCCGGCTCCGCGCATGAAGCCTATCTCAAGGCCATGTTCACCGACGCCGAACTGCACCCCTATCCGAATGACGACGCGATGCGCGCCGCGCTTCGCAAGGGCGAGGTCGACTTCATCTTTGGCGACGCCATCGCGCTCGCGTTCTGGATCAACGGCACCGATTCCGGCGATTGCTGCGCGTTCTCCGGCGGTCCCTTCGTCGAAAGCCGCTTCTTCGGCGAAGGCATCGGCATCGCCGTGCGCAAGGGCAACGACGTGCTGCGCCAGGCCCTGAACTGGGCGATGTTCCGCGTCTGGGAGAAGGGCCGCTACACGGATCTGTGGCTGCGGTATTTCTCGGTGAGCCCGTTTTAGTCCCAGGAGCCGTTACCAATTCCTCATCCTGAGAGGGTGAGAATCTTTCGTCAAAACGAACATTTTCCATAGCCGCTTTGCTATGATTCGATGACGGGGCGAAGCAGGGGCTGGTGATGGCTGACGATCAATTGTTTGAGGATTTGCCCGAGCAGGATAAGCCACTACCCAAGGGACGCGGCGCGGTGCGGTTGCGAGAACCGGAACGGCGCCAGATGAGCATGCAGGTCGCGGCGTTGGACGATCTGGTAGCGGATGATCATCCGGTCCGCGCGGTTTGGTCGTTTGTCGAGAGGCTGGATCTGTCGGCGCTGTACGACGTCATCAAGGCGCGGGAGGGCGAGCCCGGACATCCGCCGGCCTCGCCGAAG
>NZ_JBVVPL010000108.1:0-1524 GCF_055807615.1 Bradyrhizobium sp. MV1.5
GTCGTCCGTGAAGAGCGGCTAAGCGATTGAGCTAGGATCGCATTTGACTTTGTGGACTGTTTTTGGAATGCAGGATTTTGATGCTTGGGGCATCGGAACCTTGCAATTTCATTTTCAGGATTCCGTCGAATCGCCAGTCATGATTCGGTGGTCGCATCGGAGGTAGCGATGCGACCGAAGAAGCATAGGACGACGGGATCGGGCGATCTGTTCCGGGCCAGGCTGGACCAGATCATCAATTTGAAGCACGAGCTGGTTCAGCTCGCCGGCAAGGTCGATTGGGACTGGATCGACGGCGAGATCGCTCCGCTCTATAGCGAGAACGGTCGGCCAGGCATCGCGACCCGCTTCGTGATTGGGCTGCTCCTGCTCAAGCACATTTACGGCCTCTCCGATGAGGGGGTGTGCGAGCGTTGGGTCCACGACCGGTATTTCCAGTACTTCACCGGCGAAGAGTTCTTCCAGCACGCGTTCCCGCACGAGCGCTCGGACCTGAGCCATTGGCGCAAGCGGCTCGGCGACAAGCTGGAGCTGTTGCTGGCCGAGAGCCTGCGGGTGGCGCACGAGGCCGGCGCGTTACGCGGCCAGGACCTCAAGCGGGTCACGGTCGATACCACCGTGCAACCGAAGGCCATCACCTTTCCGACCGATGCCAAGCTGCTGCACGCCGCGATCAAGGGGCTCAACCGCCTGGCGAGGAAGCACGGGGTCAGGCTGCGGCAGTCCTATCTTCGCATTGCCAGGACCGCGGCAATGATGGCGGGGCGCTACGCTCATGCCAAGCAA
This sequence comes from Bradyrhizobium sp. MV1.5, assembly GCF_055807615.1. Classification (NCBI taxonomy): domain Bacteria; kingdom Pseudomonadati; phylum Pseudomonadota; class Alphaproteobacteria; order Hyphomicrobiales; family Nitrobacteraceae; genus Bradyrhizobium; species Bradyrhizobium sp. MV1.5. The sequence continues at coordinate 787 of NZ_JBVVPL010000108.1, forward strand.
TTCAAGCGGCATCAGCGGCAGTTGCGCATTCTGCGCAGCCGGCTGGGCCGGATCATTCGCGATATCCGCCGCAAGATCGAAGGTCAGACCGTGCTCGAGAACGCCTTCGCCCTCCCGCTCGGCCGAGCCTCGCAGATCCGCTCGCAGCAGCAGCGCCAGCGCGGCTGGAAGCTCTATTCCTTCCACGCCCCGGAGGTGGAGTGCATCGGCAAGGGCAAAGCAGCCGCGCCTTACGAGTTCGGTGTCAAAGCCTCTATCGTCACCAACAACCGCCGTGCTCCCGGTGGCCTGTTCGTGCTGCACGCCAGGTCGCTGCCCGATAACCCCTACGACGGTCACACATTGCGGGACGTCATCGACCGCACCGAGACACTCACCGGCTGTGCGATCGAGCGGGCCTATGTCGACAAGGGATACCGCGGCCATGACACAAAGAACCCGCGCCGTGTCTTCATCTCTGGCCAGAAGCGCGGCGTCTTCGGTGTCATCAAGCGCGAGCTGCGCCGCCGCTCCGCCATCGAACCCATCATCGGACACCTGAAGACCGATGGCCACCTCGGCCGCTGCTACCTCAAAGGCCGCGCCGGCGATGCGGCCAACGTCATCCTCTCAGCCGTCGGCCACAACTTCCGCCGCATCCTCGCCTGGCTCAGAGAACTCTTGTGCCTGTTCCTGATCCAGCTCTGGCGCACGCCCGCCTGTCCGGCCCCGCTCAATTCGGCTTCTTAACGGACGACT
>NZ_JBVVPL010000109.1:0-1488 GCF_055807615.1 Bradyrhizobium sp. MV1.5
CTAGGGCATGCACATATCTGGTGCGGCGGATTGACTCAGATCGGCATCTGGGGATTCCAGAATCGTGAAACCGTGTGATTTCTATTGAGGCACCTCAGATGGGATTAGGGGTGCGGTGATGTTGTCGCAAATTGACTGGACGCTAGGCCGGTTCGGGGATCGTCGTCTCGATAAAGGGGGGCGGCGCTCGTCGAACGCATGGTCGCGGGCAAAACGGTGTGTCTGCGGCGGCTTTCCAGGGGTAATCGTGCGCTGGAGGTGCGGTTCAACCGCTTTCTCGGTCAGGCCAAGGTGACAGCGGAACGGATCATCGAAAGCTGGGGCGAAGGCACGGTTACGGCGGTCGAGGGCCGCCACGTGCTGGCGATCCAGGACACCAGCGAGATCCACTTCAACACCACGGCGCAACGCCGGCGTGGGCTCGGGGAGATCGGCAAAGGCAATAATTACGGCGTGCTGCTGCATCCGCTACTGGCGGTGGATGCCGACGATGGCACCTGTCTTGGACTTTTGAGCGGGCAGATCTGGACGCGTGAGGGCCGTCGCACCACCTCACACGACGACCGGGAACTATCAGACAAGGAATCGCGGCGCTGGACATCCACCGTCGCTGCGTCCAGACCGCTGCTCGCCAAGGCCGCAGCGGTCACCGTGCTGGGTGACCGCGAGAGCGATATCTTTGCCCTCTATGCCAGTTCGACTGAGCAGCACTTCCATGTCATCGCGCGCAGTATGCATGACCGCAAGCTTGCCGATCGCACCGGTTTGTATGAGACCAGCCATGCCATGGCCGTGGTGGATCGGCGTGCGATCGAGTTGCCTGCGCGCGCGGCGCGGCCAGCCCGTCTAGCCCAGATCGAGCTCCGCTTTGGTGCAATCGAGCTTGCCCGCCCACAGAGTAAGTTCCTGCGCCATTTGCCGAAAAGCCTGCCGTTGGCAGTGGTCGACGTGCGCGAGATCGATGCCGGGGCCGGCGTAGAGCCGCTGCACTGGCGTCTTCTCACCTCTCACGAGATTGCCAGCGTCAAGGACGCCTGGCGTATCGTTCAATGGTACAAGCAGCGCTGGATCATCGAGCAGTTCTTCCGCGTCTTGAAAACGCAAGGCTTCCACCTCGAAGACAGCCAGGTCGGAACATCCGATCGCCTCCTCAAGCTGGTCGCTATCGCCGCCAAGGCGGCTGTCATCACGATCCAACTTCTCCAGGCCCGCAATGGCACTCAACAGCCCGTTCTTGCTGTCTTCAAGGACAGCGAGATCAGCGCGCTTGCTGCCCTCAACCAGCAACTCGAAGCCGGCAGCAAGCGACTAAAGAACCCGCATCCACCCGACAGTCTCGCTTGGGCCGGCTGGATCATCGGCCGCCTCGGCGGCTGGGACGGTTACCCATCCTCAAGGCCACCCGGCCCCATCACCTTCAAAAACGGCCTCGAATACTTCCACGCCGTTGCAGCAGGATGGAGCCTTAGAGATATGTGCATGCCCTAG
>NZ_JBVVPL010000110.1:0-1406 GCF_055807615.1 Bradyrhizobium sp. MV1.5
CCAGGACCCATATGTGGACGGCCCCCGTGGCACAAGAGCTTAGTGAGGTTTGATCGGATCGCTTGCATCCATATGTCCGGCCTGTTGATGCGGCTTTGTCGGACCGCTGGCCAAGATGGTTTTCGCGACACGAGTTCCAATCACCCATGCGACCTTATTCGGCCAATGGGTCCTACGGATTTGCTCGCATCTCGAACGATCGATCGCACCATCTCCTCTGCTCTTGCAGCTCCGGTTCGGCCGGTGGGGCTAACCCGCCGGTCGGCCGAATCTTTCGATCACACGGCAGCGGCCGTTTGGGCCTCGTTTTGCGCCCCTAGCCGCGCGCGATCGTATTGCTCTCCCGTCGTCATCAGCTTCCAGGCGATGCGGGCCATCTTGTTGGCCAGCGCCACCGCCGCCAGCTTCGGTGTTTTGCGCTTCAAAAGCTCGATCAGCCAGCTCGGCCCACGAGCTTTCGATTTGGCGATCTTGACCACCGAAGTTGCCCCAAGCACCAGCAGCTGACGCAAGGTCTCATCGCCTGCACGGGTTATCTTGCCGAGCCTGGTCTTTCCCGCGGTGGAATGGTCCTTTGGGGTCAGGCCGAGCCAGGCGGCAAACAGCCGTCCCGAGCGGAAGGCGTGAGGATCGGGTGCCTTCATCACCAGTGCTGCGGCGGTGACCGGACCGATCCCCGGGATCTGAGCCAAACGACGGCTCAAGGCATTGGCACGGTGCCAGGCGAGAAGCTTCGCCTCCACTGCCTTCAGCTCGACCTGCACCTGATCATATTGGCGGGCAAGCGTCGCAAACAGCTCGCGGGCCAGCGTCGGCACCCTTTCATCGTGCTCGATTGCGGCCAGGAACGAGACCAGCTTGTCCAGCCCCTTGGCCTCGATCAGACCGAACTCCGCCGCATAGCCGCGGATCATGTTGGAAAGTTGAGTGCGTCGCACGACCAGTTGTTCGCGGATGCCCAGCAGCATCAGCGCGGCCTGTTGCTCGGCGGTTTTCACCGGCACATAGCGCATCCGCGGCCGGCTCGCCGCCTCGCACAGCCCCTCTGCATCGCGCCCATCGTTCTTGTTGCGCGCCACGTAGGGTTTCACCAGCTGCGGAGCGATCAGCTTGGCTGTGTGTCCCAGCTTACCTAGCTCTCGCGCCAGGACGTGAGCCGCCCCACACGCCTCGATCACCACCACCGTCGGCGGCAGCTTGGCAAAGAACTCCAGCATCCCCTTGCGGCCAAGCCGTTTGCGCAGCACGACCTGCTCCGAGGCATCCACCCCATGCAGTTGAAAGATATACTTCGACGTATCCATCCCAATGCGGATAATCTGGCTCACGGACGGCTCCTGTGAATGAGTTTCTGACAACCTCATTCTGGCACACTGATGCCGTAAGGGGCCGTCCACACCATCACC
>NZ_JBVVPL010000111.1:0-1322 GCF_055807615.1 Bradyrhizobium sp. MV1.5
GCTAACACAAACGATCGAATTCGCTCGTTCGGCGCAGGATTTCGTCGATGCGCCCCTGTCAGATTGATGAAAATCGGCTTTGAAGGCTCGATAATATTTCCGTGAAAAAGAAACGACGTCGTCGACGGCAAATGACGAGGTCACAGCACAGGTGTGGAAACAATGTTGCATTCGGTCAACCGCAGGGGTCTACAAGCATATCCCTACGATCTCGGCCGTGCGCGCGGCTGCGTCGAAATCGCGGGTGCGCCGGGCTACATGGGGGAGGGAAGAGCATCGATGTCAGGCGCGAACGATGCCTATGTGAAGTTTTCCGACGTCCAGAAGACCTACGACGGCGAAACACTGACCGTCAGGAATCTCAACTTGGACATTGCGCAGGGTGAGTTCCTGACCATGCTGGGCCCCTCCGGCTCCGGCAAGACAACCACCCTTATGATGCTCGCCGGCTTCGAGGCGCCGACACAGGGTTGCATTTTTCTGGAGGGGCGCTCGATCGGCAACATACCCCCGCACAAGCGCGACATCGGCATGGTGTTCCAGAACTATGCACTGTTTCCGCATATGACCGTGGAGGAGAATCTCGCCTTTCCGCTTAAGGTGCGCAAGGTCGGCAAATCCGAGATCGAGGCCAAGATCAAGCGGGCGCTCGATATGGTTCGGCTCGGCACCTATGGCAAGCGCCGGCCCAGTCAGCTGTCCGGGGGGCAGCAGCAGCGCGTCGCGCTTGCCCGCGCGCTCGTCTTCGATCCCAAGCTCGTACTGATGGACGAGCCACTCGGCGCCTTGGACAAGCAGCTGCGTGAGCAGATGCAGCTCGAGATCAAACATCTTCACGAGGATCTCGGCGTCACCGTGGTGTTTGTAACGCATGATCAGGGCGAGGCGCTGACGATGTCGGATCGCATTGCGGTGTTCAACGAGGGGACCATCCAGCAGCTTGCCGTGCCCGCTGAGCTATATGAAAGGCCGCAGAACGCTTTTGTTGCCCAGTTTATTGGCGAAAACAATCAGCTTCACGGCAAGGTGGTTGCGATGAATGGCTCGACCTGCAAGGTCGAGATTCCAGGCTCAGGCAACGTGCAGGCGCTGGCAATCAATGTGGATGCGGTCGGCCAGAGGACGGTGCTGTCGTTGCGGCCGGAGCGCGTGAAGCTGAACCCGGCGCCGGGCTCAGTGCCCAATGTCTTCAGCGCCCGCGTTGCGGAGGTGATCTACCTCGGCGACCACGTGCGTACTCGGGTTTCGGTCTGCGGCCATGATGATTTTGTGATCAAGCTGCCCAATTCGGGAAGCGTGGTGCAGGTCGAACCCGGCGCGGC
>NZ_JBVVPL010000112.1:0-1210 GCF_055807615.1 Bradyrhizobium sp. MV1.5
GCGAGGGCTTTGCTTAATTGGCCGAGCGGGAGTGAGGCTCGATGTGGGGCATTTTTTTGTGCGTGCTCGGATAGCGCGCGAACGCAGACGGTCTTGTTTTCGTGGCGGATCGATGGCCTTGGGCTATGGCGGTCACACCACACCTCCCGCGGGACACAGCACCGCCCATCGTTTGAGGTTCATGGCCATGCAGAGAAGACGCAGATGGGTATGATTGCGTGCCAGGCCCAGATAGCGGGCTCGCGCCCAGCCGTAGACGCCCTTGAGACGCGCGAAGACCTGCTCGACCGGGGCGCGGCGCCGCCCTACGGCGTCGTTGAAGCGCTTCTGCCGTTCGGTCAGGGGATGATGCTTGTTGGGCCGGAACATCAGCCGCGGCTTGATGCCCCGGGCAGCCAGCCCGGCGCGACGCTCATGCTTGTCATAGGCCTGGTCGGCGTAGACCGCCTTCTCGTCACCGCTGATCAATTCGTCGGCGGGCACCGTATCGTTGACCGCAGCGTCGGTCAGCTTGCTGCGACGAATGATCGCCGAGCCCTGGTCGACACCGACATGCGCCTTGTAGCCGAAGTATCGCTTGCCACCCTTCTTGGTCCATCGCGCATCCGTATCGCGCTCGCTATTGACCAGCTTGCTCGGCGGGCGTCCGTCCGGGCCGGGAGGCAGCGGGTCCTTTGGCGGCCTCGGCGGTTTCACGGCCGCCGGGATCAGGCTGGCGTCGATCAATGTGCCTCGGCGCAGCACCAGCCCGCGCGCGTCGATCTGGCGCAGCATCTCGGCAAACAGCGTCTCGTCCAGGCCAGCCTGCTGCAAAGCTTCGCGAAAGCGCCAGATCGTCGTGTGGTCGGGCGTCTCGTCGCCCAGCGCAAAGCCGCAGAAGTCGCGGAACGAGGCCCGGTCATCGAGCGCTTCTTCCAGTTCCGGATCGGACAGACCGTACCATTGCTGCAACAGCACAGCCTTGAACATCATCAGTCGAGGATAGGCTGGCGCGCCACGCTCCGGCTCCGGAAGGCCCTTCAGCACGCGCTCGACAGCCGCCCAATCCACCAGTTCGCCAATCCGCCTCAGGACCACGCCGCCTTTGCCCCGCCGCGACGCCAACGCATCTGCGAAGCTCGGTTGCCCCACCTGCCGATATGCCATCCCCAGATCCTCTTCAAACGTCTCTTAGAGAATCGCAGATTCGCGATTTACGCAAAGCTCTCGC
>NZ_JBVVPL010000113.1:0-1184 GCF_055807615.1 Bradyrhizobium sp. MV1.5
GGCTGGATCTGTCGGCGCTGTACGACGTCATCAAGGCGCGGGAGGGCGAGCCCGGACATCCGCCGGCCTCGCCGAAGCTGATGCTGGCGCTTTGGCTCTGGGCCACGATCGATGGAGTGGGCAGCGCTCGCCAACTGGACCGGCTGTGCCGGGATCATCTGATCTATCGTTGGTTGTGCGGCGGAGTGTCGATGAACTATCACAGCCTGTCGAACTTCCGGATCGCCCATATGGCGGTTCTGGAACGGCTGCTGACACAGGGCGTCGCGTCGATGGTGGACGCTGGATTGGTGTCGCTCGACACCTTGGCGCAGGATGGTTTGCGGGTGCGCGCGGCGGCCGGAGCGGGCTCGTTCCGCCGGCGGCCACGGCTTGATGAGTTGAAGACGGCAGCGCAGACGCGGGTGGAGCGCCTGCGCTTTGAAGTCGAGACCGATCCTGCGGCCGATGATCGGCGTCGGCGTGCGGCAAAGGAGCGTGGCGCCCGCGAGCGTGCGGAGCGGATCGCGGCGGCGCAGGAACGCATGAAGGAGCTGGAAGCCGAGCGGGAGCGGCGAGAGAAAACCAACAAGAAAGAGGTGGCCAAGCAGAAGTCGCCGCGCGCTTCCACCACCGATGCCGACGCACGGGTGATGAAGATGGCCGATGGCGGATGGCGCCCGGCCTACAACACACAGATCGTATCGGCTCCGGAACACCAGGTGATCGTTGCGGTCGATATCGATACCAGCGGCTCGGATCGGGGCTTGGCCCAGCCGGGGATCGAGATGGTGCATGCCGAAGGCTACCAACCCTCCAACTATCTGGTCGATGGCGGCTTCACCAAAAACGAAGCCATTGAGTGGGCCCATGCCAACGGTATAAAAGTGTGGTGTCCGCCAGCGCAGACAAAACACGGCACCGACCCTTATGCCCCGAAGAAAGGTGACGGTGTTGGCGTCGCGGACTGGCGTGAACGCATGAAGAGCGACGATGGCAAGGCGTTCTACCGGCTGCGTTGCGAACACGAATGCATCAACGCCCATGCCCGACGCATGGGCCTGCGCCAGTTATCCCTGCGCGGCAAGATCAAGGCCCGCATCCACCTGTTGTGGTTCGCGGTCGCTCACAACATGATGCGCTTCTTCGCCTTACACGCCAAGGCGCAAGCGGCATAAATAGGCGAGCCCGCACCAACAGGCGCC
>NZ_JBVVPL010000114.1:0-1064 GCF_055807615.1 Bradyrhizobium sp. MV1.5
AGGCCGAGACCCTTGGAGTTGTAGGTCACGCCCGTGATGCTCAGGTTCGACTTGCCGGTCTCGTCGAACACCAGCTTGAGCTGGTCGCCGTTCAGCAGGTTGACGCCGTTGAACGAGGAGTCCTGAGAAGTCGTGTCGATCTGGTTCAGGATGTTGTTGTACTGAGACACCAGGTTCGAACGCGAGGTCTGGGCAACCGTGTCCTGGACGGGGCTGGAAGCCGTCGAGAACGTCAGCGAGGAGGTCAGCGTGCCGCCGATCGAACCACCCGCGGCGCTCGAACCGATCGTCGAGGACGCGTAGTCGTTGGTGGTCGAGACCGTCAGCAGGCCATTGGCGTCGATCGTCGCCGTCAGGTTGTTGGCCTGAAGCTTCGTGTTGAGCTGATCGAGCGTCTTGACCGTGCCGTTGGTGCCGTCGCCGAAGGTGGCATTGACCGCCGTGCCGCCGTTGAAGGAGGTGAAGGTCAGCGTCTTGCCCGTGAGGCCGCCGACGCCCGAGGTCCGTGCCGCGGTGAAGGCGCTCGCAGTGCCGGTGTTGCCGGCGAAGCCAAGCGCGTTCAGCGCATTGCCGGTGCCGGTGATCGACAGATCGGCGTTGACGCCGGTCGAGATCTTGAGCTGACCCGAGGCGTTGATCGACGAGTTGGTCTGGCCGGTCGCCGTCGCAAGCGTCGCGGTGCCGTTGGCATTGACCGTCGCGGTCTGCACGCCACTGGCAAGGTCGATCGCCTTGAGCACGTCGTTAATCGTGCCGGCCTGCAGATAGACCGTCGAGTTGCCGGCGCCGTCGGTGAGGACGTTACCGCTCGCACCATACCCGCTCGGAACGCTCGGAGCACCGGTCGAGCCCGGGATCGGCGCGTTCTTGAAGGTGATGACGTGACCGTCGACGTTCAGCGTCGAACCGTCGGCGATGGTCGCACCCAGCGAGGCCGCGCTCGTGGTCCGGTTGACGCTCACGGTGGCGTTGCCGCCGCCCACGGCCGTCGTCAGGGCGAGAGCCTTGAGCAGGTCGGCCTTGCCGGTGACGCTCAGATCCGCACCCGTCGAGCTCTTCAGCGT
>NZ_JBVVPL010000115.1:0-1000 GCF_055807615.1 Bradyrhizobium sp. MV1.5
GTGTTTCAATTCATCCTGGCCTGGCTTGCGCAAAGCACCGCGCAGAAAAGCGTTTTGTGGTGGGCGGCCAAGCATCGGCATCATCATCTGCATTCCGATACCGAAGACGACGTGCATTCGCCGCGTCATCGGGGCTTCCTCTACAGTCATCTCGGCTGGATTTTCTACCGGCAGCACGATGGCACCGACCTCGTGAAGGTCGGCGATTTCGCCGCCTATCCGGAGCTGATGTGGCTGCATCGCCTCGAACTCCTCCCAGCCGTCACGCTGGCTGCGCTCTGCTTCCTGGTTGGCGGATGGTCCGGTCTCGTCGTCGGCTTCCTGTGGAGCACCGTGCTGGTCTATCACGCGACCTTCTGCATCAATTCCCTCGCCCATGTGCATGGACGCAAGCGGTACGTGACCGGCGATGATTCCCGCAACAATTGGCTGCTGGCCTTGTTCACCCTCGGCGAGGGCTGGCACAACAATCACCACGCCTACCAGAGCAGCGTGCGACAAGGTTTTCGCTGGTGGGAAATCGACATCACCTATTACATCCTGAAGGTGCTGTCCTGGTTCGGCATCGTCTGGAACATGAAGTCGCCGCCCGAGCAGGTGCTGCGCAACGAGCAGCCGCTCGGCGCACGCGTGATCAACCGGGCGGGCCGCGAGCTTGCTGGACGGTTCGATGCGCAGACCCTGGCGCACGCGATCTCGTCGGCGCTACGCCGAGCCGATTTGGCCCAATTGCAACTGCCGACGCTGCACGACATCCTCAGTCGCGCGCACGAAGGCGTCGATGCACTGACGCATCTGCATTTGCCGAAGATTCCGACCCGCGAGGAGTTTCTCGCCGAGGCCAAGGCGATGTTCGCGCGCACGCGATCGCTCAACGAGATCGTGGACTACGCCTACGAACACTTCATGGAGTCGGTTCGCGCGCAGCTCGCCACGGCGCGCTGACTAAGTCTCTCCGGACCAGACTTTCCAGACCAAGCTTTTTCCAAACCAAGGCAAT
>NZ_JBVVPL010000116.1:0-863 GCF_055807615.1 Bradyrhizobium sp. MV1.5
AGGCTGACGTCCATGCCGTCCGGGATGTAGTTCGAGACCAGCGTCGGGATGCCGATGCCGAGATTGACGTAATAGCCGTCACGCAATTCCTTCGCAGCGCGCGCAGCCATCTGTTCACGGGTCCAGGCCATGTGGTTCTCCTGATACGCTTAAGCGGCGGTGCGCGGGCGGGTGTTGCGGAATTCGATGCGCTTCTTGGCCGTTCCGACCTCGACGATGCGCTTGACGAAAAGACCGGGCGTGTGGATGTGGTCGGGATCGAGTTCGCCGGCCGGAACCAGGTGCTCGACCTCGGCCACCGTGACCTTGGCGGCGGTCGCCATCATCGGGTTAAAATTGCGCGCGGTCTTGCGGTAGATGAGGTTACCTGCGGTGTCGCCCTTCCAGGCGTGGACGATGGCGAGGTCGGCGAACAGGCCGCGCTCCATCAGGTATTTCTGGCCGTCGAATTCCTTCACTTCCTTGCCTTCGGCGATCAGCGTGCCGACACCGGTCTTGGTATAGAAGGCCGGAATGCCGGCGCCGCCCGCGCGGATGCGCTCGGCCAGCGTGCCCTGCGGATTGAATTCGAGTTCCAGCTCGCCGGCGAGGAATTGCTGGGCGAACAGCTTGTTCTCGCCGACATAGGACGAGATCATCTTCTTGATCTGGCGGGTTTCGAGCAAGCGGCTGAGGCCAATGCCGTCGACGCCGGCATTGTTCGAGACCACCGTCAGGTCCTTGACGCCGGAGTCGCGGATCGCGTCCGACAGCGTCTCGGCGATGCCGCAGAGGCCGAAGCCGCCCGACATGATCATCATGCCGTCTTTCAGAACGCCCTCGAGAGCCGACTTGGCGTCGGGATAGACCTTGTTCATGCAAAT
>NZ_JBVVPL010000117.1:0-719 GCF_055807615.1 Bradyrhizobium sp. MV1.5
GCCGGGCCTACGCTTCGCGCAATGTTGTAGCTGATGCTGTTGAGCGCTACCGCCGCCGGAAGTGTTTCGAGCGGCACTTGCTCGCTGACTGAGGATTGCCAGGCGGGGTCCATCAATGCCATGCCGGTGCCAACCACGAAGCACAACGCCAGCAGCAAGTTTGGTGTAATCAGGCCAAACCAAGCGAGCACCGTCAGCGCGGTCGCGCCGGCGAGCGCGATACCTACTGAGACTAATGCAACGATACGCCTGTCGTGCATGTCAGCGATCGCTCCGGCCGGTATTGAGATGATCATAACCGGTAACATCAAGGCAGTCTGCACTAAGGCGACCTTGTCGGCAGACGACGTCATCTGCGTCATTGCCCAAGCGGCGCCGACACTCCGAATGAGGGCGCCCAGATTCGCGAGTACACTTGCCAGCCAAATGCGCCGGAATGTGAGATGGCGCAAAGGTGCGGTGATGCTATCGCTGCCAACCGTCTGTGGCTTAGAGAAACTGATCATCTCTCCTCCTGCCTGCCAGGCAACTCTCCTGGCTTGCCAAGCTTGAGTGCAAAAGCTCGGCTGCCGTGAGAGAGCCCTGGAATGTGATTGTGACTGCGTGATGCAAGAGAACCCGTCTCTCACCCTCCAAGGATGACGATGAGCGGGTCCTTCGGATCTTCAATTCTAGCGTGATCGCAACGAGGTCGTCGGGAGGTGGCCCACTGTGAATGA
>NZ_JBVVPL010000118.1:0-653 GCF_055807615.1 Bradyrhizobium sp. MV1.5
TTCGCAGAGTCGATCAGCTTCTGCAGCGAGGTGATGCCGGTGTTGGCGGCCTGCAGCACCTGCACGCCGTTGGCGATGCCATCGAGGAGATTGTTGATGTCGCTGGCGCGGTTGTCGAGCGACTGTGCGGTGAAGAAGTTGGTGGGATTGTCCAAGGCCGAGTTGACGCTCTTGCCGGTCGACAGGCGGCTCTGCGTGGTGGCGAGAAGATCAGCGGTGGACTGGAGGGAGAGCAGGTTCTGACGAACCGACGAGGAGAGAACAATACCGGACATTGAGTGTTACCCTTCTGGTACGCAACGCAACAAACTTCGATTAGGATTAATCGATGTCCGGGACGGTGAACGCAGACGGCTAACAAAGCATGAAGCGTGTCGCGCCAGTCCTTGCGTGGATTCACCATGTCCGCGATCGAAGCCGGATCTGGCTCGCTCATATCGTCATGATTGGATGACGCTTTTCCGTGCAGCGACGCGATGTTTGCAACTTGTCAACCATAACTGAGAGTGAGCAATCGGCTGCATCCGAATGCATCGTCTGCGCTTTGCCGCGGCACTTTGGTGCCGGCGCAAAAAGAAAGCGGCGGGGCCGAAGCCCCGCCGCCATAGTCGTCTTAAGATGTCGTCCGCTTGTTAGCGGAGCAGCTGCAGCAC
>NZ_JBVVPL010000119.1:0-551 GCF_055807615.1 Bradyrhizobium sp. MV1.5
CGACGATGCCGGCGCCGGTGAGGACCTTGCGATAGGCGCGTGAGGCATATTGCACGCCGCGATCGGAATGATGGATCAATCCGGCCTGCGGCCGCTGCTGCTGGATGGCCATCGTCAGCGCGGCGGATGCGAGTTCGATCTGCATATGATCCCGCATCGCCCACCCGACGATCTTTCGGCTGAACAGGTCCATGACGGCCGCCAGGTACAACCAGCCCTCCGCGGTCGGGATGTAGGTGATATCGGCGAGCCAGAGCCGGTTCGGGGCGGGAGCCGTGAAGTCACGCGCGATCATCTCGGCCAGGAGCGTGGAATTGGAGCCCGCACGTGCGCTCACCGGGCGCTCGCGCCATGCGTAATAACCGGCCGGCGAAACCTTGAGCACGGCGCACATCAGCCGTACCGGATAGGTCTCGCGATGGTCCTCGATGAAGCGGAAGCTCATGTCCGGGTTCCGGCGAAGATCGCGATCGACTTCCTAAGAAACAGCCGGATTGCCGTCGCCCGGAATGGCCTGCAACACGAAGCCTAGCGATTTCGCCCGGCGCTGT
>NZ_JBVVPL010000120.1:0-458 GCF_055807615.1 Bradyrhizobium sp. MV1.5
GGCTATTACGTCAATCTCGGCATCGGCATCCCGACGCTGGTCTCGAACTACATCCCGGACGGCATGGACGTCAGCCTCCAGAGTGAGAACGGCATGCTCGGCATGGGCCCGTTCCCCTATGAGGGTGAAGAGGACGCCGATCTCATCAACGCCGGCAAGCAGACCGTGAGCGAACTGCCGTCGACTTCTTATTTCTCGAGCGCGGATTCCTTCGGCATGATCCGTGGCGGCCACATGGATCTGTCGATCCTCGGTGCGATGCAGGTGGCCCAGAACGGCGATCTCGCCAACTGGATGATCCCCGGCAAGATGGTCAAGGGCATGGGCGGCGCGATGGATCTCGTCGCAGGCGTCAAACGCGTGGTTGTGGTGATGGAGCACTCGGCCAAGGACGGTCCAAAGCTCCTGAAGCAATGCAATTTGCCGCTGACCGGCGAGCGCGTGGTCGACATGGTCGT
>NZ_JBVVPL010000121.1:0-383 GCF_055807615.1 Bradyrhizobium sp. MV1.5
ACGATCGAGGTGCTGGCGAACGGCGCGCTGACGGTCGACCAGGGCTCGACCGTCGCCAACACCGGCAACGTCACGGTGGATGCCAACGGCAAGCTGACGGTGAACGGGGCCACGATCAGCGGTGCCGGGACGGTCACGGGTAACGGCGAGATCGACCTGACGGGAGGCGCCACTCTGAGCGGCGGCATCCTGAACAACAATGCTGCCTTCAAGGTCAGCGGCAGCGGCAATGCGCTGGACCATGAGACGGTCACGAATGCGAGCACCGGCACGATCGAAGTGCTGGCGAACGGCGCGCTGACGGTTGACCAGGGCTCGACCGTCGCCAACACCGGCAACGTCACGGTCGATGCCAACGGCAAGCTGACGGTGAACGGGGCCAC
>NZ_JBVVPL010000122.1:0-374 GCF_055807615.1 Bradyrhizobium sp. MV1.5
CTCTGCTGCGACTGGTTGGCCAGCGACAGCGCGGAGACCGCGATGGACTGGCGGGTCGACAGCGCCTGGCTGTTGGCCGCTTCGGTGTTGGTGTCGGCCAGGGTCAGGTTGGACGAACCGGTCTGCAGCACGTTGATCAGGCTCTTGTTGAAGTCCTGACGCACCTGCACCACCGAGAGGTTCGAGCCGAGGCTCGACGCTTCCGAACGCAGCGTGCTCGACGCGGCATTCAGGTTCGACAGCACCTTGTTGGTCGCGGAGTTGTCGATGAAGTCGACACCGCTGGTCAGCGCAGCAAGGCCGAGACCCTTGGAGTTGTAGGTCACGCCCGTGATGCTCAGGTTCGACTTGCCGGTCTCGTCGAACACCAGCTT
>NZ_JBVVPL010000123.1:0-373 GCF_055807615.1 Bradyrhizobium sp. MV1.5
TTGCCGTTCACGGTCAGCGTGTCGCCGTCGGCAGGCTGGGCGTTGCCGGACAGGCCGGTTGCGGTGGTGCCGTTGGTGGCGATCAGCGTGATGGTGCCGGTCAGGGCCGTGGTGCCGTCGCCGGCCGTTGCGCCAGTGCTGGCGAACGAGCCGATGGTGGCGCCGAGGGTCGTGCTGCCGCTCGCCGCCGTGGTGCCGCCGGCTGTGCCGCTATACACAACGTTGCTGCTCGCGGTCGCGCTGGCAAAGGAGGTGGTGCCGCGCAGGTCGGCGGCCGTCGCACCCGCGATCGAGGCGGAGACGTTGGACTTGGTGGAGTAGCCGACGGTGGTCTGCAGCGCCTGGTTGGCGATCGACTTCGCAGAGTCGATCA
>NZ_JBVVPL010000124.1:0-371 GCF_055807615.1 Bradyrhizobium sp. MV1.5
ACATCGGTCGCGTTGCCGTCGAACACGTCCCAGCTCACGGTCCTGGACTCGACCATGGCGCGGACCTTGGCAATCTCACCGCTCCACTCGTCTTCGGTGATCTTGGTCCCGGTGACCTTTGTGAAGGGCTCAAACATGGTCTTGCGCGCGGCCGCTTGGCCGGCCCCGCCCCAGCCGGTGACCGTCAGCTGATCGCCCGCGAACGCGGGTTTCGCCGGATAAAACGCACCCGCTGCCAGGCCGATCACGGCGAAGGCACCCGCGACCGTCAATGTCTTCCTCATCGTCTGCTTTCTCCCCTGTTATGCGAGCCCAAATTGGAGTGGCGTTGTCTAAGACCTGCCACGTTTTACTCGCGGCCAACACTCCAT
>NZ_JBVVPL010000125.1:0-355 GCF_055807615.1 Bradyrhizobium sp. MV1.5
GCCACCAATCCTTCGCTTGGATATTCCCGAACATCGTGGTGAGGTGGACGTCAAGACGGCCTATGTGCCCGGTCTCGGCGGCTTTGCTATTAAGATCAGTCCCGGGTTTTTTGATAATCCGAAGATCGGACTACCGAGCACCAATGGCATGATGGTGCTGCTTTCTAGCAAAACCGGTTTGGTTCAAGCACTCTTACTAGACAATGGCTATTTGACGGACGTGCGCACGGCCGCCGCAGGTGCAGTGGCAGCCAAGTACTTGGCCCGCAAAGATGCGTCGGTAGCTGCGATCCTGGGAGCCGGAATGCAGGCGAAGTTGCAGCTGCAGGCTCTTTCGCTTGTGCGGCCGATCCAC
>NZ_JBVVPL010000126.1:0-338 GCF_055807615.1 Bradyrhizobium sp. MV1.5
CGGCTTATGCCGTGCTCTCCCGGGAGCCGAACTTTCCTTCTGGCCTCCCTCGCCTCGCGAATTTGGATGATGCTGTCTGCCCGGTTGGGCTCGCACACACCTCCGCGAAAACTTGGCCGTAGCAACGACGGCCAGGACCACACGGTTTTGCCGTACGCACGGCCCGCCATTTCGCCGCAGTTTTCCCGGCCGTGTCGACGAAGCCGGAAACTTACAGGCGAGACGAAGCCTAGCAGCGCCGCTCGTCCGCACGCGGTTGCAGGCTCACAGGGACTACCCGCCCTGCCCGCACCTCTCATGCCGACGCTGCCGCGTCCACCGCAAGCCCGGCTCGCAAT
>NZ_JBVVPL010000127.1:0-332 GCF_055807615.1 Bradyrhizobium sp. MV1.5
ACTATCCTCGTCTATGACAAGGAAAAGCTGGCGAATGGTCCAAAGACCATCGCCGACCTGTTCGATCTGCAGAAATTTCCCGGCAAGCGTGGGCTGTTGAGGAGTCCCGTAGGCAATCTCGAATGGGCCCTGATTGCCGATGGCGTGGCCGTCAAGGACGTCTACCAGGTGCTCAAAACGCCTGAGGGCGTCGACCGCGCGTTCAAGAAGCTCGACACGATCAAGAAGGACGTCGTCTGGTGGACAACCGGAGCCCAGCCGCCGCAGCTGCTGGCTGACGGCCAGGTCATAATGACATCAGCCTGGAACGGCCGCATCTACGATGCAAACAA
>NZ_JBVVPL010000128.1:0-315 GCF_055807615.1 Bradyrhizobium sp. MV1.5
TGGTGCCCGCGACCGCCGAGCAGCCGGCGACGCCGACGACGCCGGTGGAATGGCTGCTGCATCCGCCGACCGAGACCACACCGATCGCGCGCTGGCCCGCCGTGCCGAACTTCGTGTTCGCGCAGACCGAGACGCTTGCGGCGCCCTCGCTGGCCGACCTCAACGCGCAGACCGCGCATCAACCGCTGCTGCCGCGCAAGACCATGGCGTTCGCCGATGTCGCGGCCACCCTGCCCGTGCCCGGCCGCGATCTCTTTGCGATCCCGGAAGGCTCGGTCGAGGTGCTGCTGTCGACGACCTTGTCGCGGCGCGCCG
>NZ_JBVVPL010000129.1:0-311 GCF_055807615.1 Bradyrhizobium sp. MV1.5
GCGGGATCAATCTCATTCTTGTGTTCGGCATCCGATCCCATCGCGGTCACGTGCTGTCCCGGTTCCAGCCATTCCGCCCGCAGCAGCGGCTGTTCGGCCGGCGTGGTCGTGACAATCACATGCGAGCCCATCACGGCGCATCTCGGCTCCGCATATGCCCTTACGGGAAATCCCAATTGGACGGACAGGTCTTGCGCCACGGTTGTGGCCTTGGAGTGATCACGAGCCCAGATTCGCGCTTCGTGGATCGGCCGCACAAGCGAAAGAGCCTGCAGCTGCAACTTCGCCTGCATTCCGGCTCCCAGGATCGC
>NZ_JBVVPL010000130.1:0-311 GCF_055807615.1 Bradyrhizobium sp. MV1.5
GTTGCGGTGGTGCCGTTGGTCGCGATCAGCGTGATGGTGCCGGTCAGCGCCGTGGTGCCGTCGCCGGCCGTTGCGCCAGTGCTGGCGAACGAGCCGATGGTGGCGCCGAGGGTCGTGCTGCCGGTTGCCGCCGTGGTGCCGCCGGCCGTGCCGTTATACACGACGTTGCTGCTCGCGGTCGCGCTGGCAAAGGAGGTGGTGCCGCGCAGATCGGCCGCCGTCGCACCTGCGATCGTGGTGGAGACGTTGGACTTGGTGGAGTAGCCGACGGTGGTCTGCAGCGCCTGGTTGGCGATCGACTTCGCAGAGTC
>NZ_JBVVPL010000131.1:0-281 GCF_055807615.1 Bradyrhizobium sp. MV1.5
TTGCTCGTAGTTGCGGATCGTCGGTACCTTCACCGCCGCGCGACGAGACAATTCACCAATCGACAGATCCATAAAAAAAACCTCTTGAACCTATAGCTACTAGACAGATTACAGTGTCTTCATCAAGGAGTCACCGATGTCTGAAACTTGCTGCGATCACGAAACCATAAGCTGCGCGGGACCGCCGCAGCTGGTTCTGCCGGCGAACCTGCGCGATCAAGATCATGCAGCGGAAGCCTCATGCTGTTCGGGTGGCGTGGCGGTCTTCGACGGCATCAACC
>NZ_JBVVPL010000132.1:0-275 GCF_055807615.1 Bradyrhizobium sp. MV1.5
GAGATTGCCAAGGTCCGCGCCATGGTCGAGTCCAGGACCGTGAGCTGGGACGTGTTCGACGGCAACGCGACCGATGTCCTGCAAATGTGCGCCGATGGCCTCCTGGAGACGATCGATTGGAAGAAGCTTGGTCTTGACCGGACCAAGTTTATCACCGCCGATCAGCACGACTGCGGAGTACCAAATTGGTCCTCTGCCACTATCCTCGTCTATGACAAGGAAAAGCTGGCGAATGGTCCAAAGACCATCGCCGACCTGTTCGATCTGCAGAAATT
>NZ_JBVVPL010000133.1:0-275 GCF_055807615.1 Bradyrhizobium sp. MV1.5
GCCAAATAGAGGCCGATGGCGAATTTCACCGCGCTGGCGGCGACCGTGTAGAAGATGGTGTTGAACACCGACAGCCAGAACACCGAGTCCTTCGACAGCGAGACGAAATTCTGGAAGCCGATGTAGCGCCCGGCACCCCCGATCTTGGTGTCGGTCATGCCGAGCCAGAAGCCCAGCGCCAGCGGGTAAGCCAGAAACAGGATGAGGATGGCGATCGCCGGCACCATGAACATCGCGCCGAGGAAGTTCCGGCTCTCGAATGCTCTGGTCCACAA
>NZ_JBVVPL010000134.1:0-257 GCF_055807615.1 Bradyrhizobium sp. MV1.5
CGGCCCCCCCCGCCCCGCCGCGGCCCCCCCCCCCCCCCGCGCGGGGGGGGGGGGGGCGCGGGCGCCGCCCCCCCCCCCCCCCCCCCACCCCGGCCGCCCCCCGCCCCCGCCCCCCCCCCCCCCCCCCCCCCCCCCCGCCCCCCCCGCCGGGCGCCCCCCCCCCCCCCCCCCCCCCCCCCCCCGCCCCCACCCCCCCCCCCACCCCCCCCCCCACCCCCCCCCCCCCACCCCCCCCCCCCCCCCCCCCCCCCCGAAGG
>NZ_JBVVPL010000135.1:0-253 GCF_055807615.1 Bradyrhizobium sp. MV1.5
GACCATGGAGACCGGGGGGCAGGGGAGCGGGGGGGGGGGGGGGGGGGGGGGGGGGGGGGCCCCCCCCCCCCCCCCCCGCGCGGGGGGGGGGGGCGGGGGGCCCAGCCCGGGGGGGGGGGGGGGGGGGGGGGGGGGGGGGGGGGGGGGGGGGGGCCCCCCACCCGAGCGGGGGGGGGGGGGGGGGGGGGGGGGGGGGAGGGGGGCCGCGGGGGGGGGGAAACAGGCCCGGGCGGGGTTTGGGGGGCGCGGGGCC
>NZ_JBVVPL010000136.1:0-246 GCF_055807615.1 Bradyrhizobium sp. MV1.5
GATCAGTATCTCGCTGGGGGGGGGGGGGGCGGGGGAGGCGGGAGGGGGGGGGGGGGGGGGGGGGGGGGGGGGGGGGGGGGGGGGGGGGGGGGGGGTGGGGGGGCGGGGGGGGGGGGGGGGGGGGGGGGGGGGGGGGGGGGGGGGGGCGGGGGGCGGGGGGGGGGCGGGGGGGGGGGGGGGGGGGGGGGGGGGGGGGCGGGGGGCCGGGGGGGGGGGGGGGCCGCCGCCGGGGGGGGGGGGGGGGGG
>NZ_JBVVPL010000137.1:0-239 GCF_055807615.1 Bradyrhizobium sp. MV1.5
TTTTTGTTGTTTTTTTATTTTTTTTTTTGGGGCGGGGGGGGGGGCTTTTTTTGTGTGTGGGGGGGGGGGGGGGGTTTTTTTTTTGTTTTTTTTTTTTTTTTTTTGGGGGGGGGGGGGGGGGGGGTTTTTTTTTTTTTTTTTTTTTTGGGGGGGGGGGGGGGGGGGGGTTTTTTTTTTTTTTTTTGTTTTGTTTTCGTGTTTTTCTGGGGGGGGGGGGGGGTCCCCCCCGGGGGCGCATC
>NZ_JBVVPL010000138.1:0-236 GCF_055807615.1 Bradyrhizobium sp. MV1.5
GGTTGTGCTTCATGGTGCAGGAGCCGAGCGGGTAGAAGCCCGAGTCCAGGTCGAAGTTCCGCTTCGACAGGTTCACGTAGTGGCGGACGATCTCCGGCTCGGAGACCTCCGGCAGCTTCGGCCCCTCGGCGCGGCGGTGCTGCTCGGGCAGCAGGCCGTCGACGTGCGGGACGTCGAGGTCCGGCGCGACGAACGCGCGGCGGCCGGCGCGGCCCTTCTCGTAGATCGTCTTGATG
>NZ_JBVVPL010000139.1:0-236 GCF_055807615.1 Bradyrhizobium sp. MV1.5
GTCATCGCTCGTCATGGTCCGCGATGCGGTCCGGGGGGGGGGGGGGGCCGCCCCCCCCGGCGGGGGGGGGGGGGGGCCCCCCCCGGGGGGCGGGGCCCGCGCGGGGGGGGGGGGGGGGGGGGGGGGGGGGGGGGCGCGCGCCGCCGGGGCCCCGCGCCCGGGGGGGGGGGGGGGCGGCGCGCGGGGCCGGGGCGACCGCGGCCAGCCCCAGGCGGCGGGCGGGCGGCGGGGGGTGG
>NZ_JBVVPL010000140.1:0-235 GCF_055807615.1 Bradyrhizobium sp. MV1.5
CGAGATCGACCTCACCGGCAACGCCGTTCTGAGCGGCGGCGTCCTGAACAACAATGCGGCCTTCAAGGTCAGCGGCACCGGCAACGCGCTGGACCATGAGACGATCACGAATACGAGCACCGGTACGATCGAAGTGCTGGCGAACGGCGCGCTGACGATCGACCAGGGCTCGACGGTTGCGAATGCCGGCAACGTCACGGTCGATGCCAACGGCAAGCTGACGGTCAATGGCGCC
>NZ_JBVVPL010000141.1:0-233 GCF_055807615.1 Bradyrhizobium sp. MV1.5
CCGGCCCGCCCCCGCCCCCCCCGGGCCCCGCCCCCCCCCGCCCCGCCGCCGCCCCCCCCCGCGCCCCCGCCCCCCCGCCCCCCCCGCCCCCCCCCCCCCCCCCACCCCCCCCCCCCCCCCCCCCCAACCCCACCCCCCCCCCCCCCCCCCCACACCCCCCCCCCCCCCCCCCCGCCGGCGTCTGGGGGCCCCCGCCCCCCCCCCCCCCCCCACGCGGAGGATTACGCTTGCGC
>NZ_JBVVPL010000142.1:0-232 GCF_055807615.1 Bradyrhizobium sp. MV1.5
TTTGCCCCCCCGCTGTGGCCCCCACGTTTACGCGGGCACAGCCGTTCCGTATGCGCGAATCCCGGATTCCGCTTGCGCCCCATCCGGGCTACGGACTCACTCCCAAAACTCCGCATGCCCCTGCGGATCAACCGGCTGGTCGATCCGCAGGGGCATGCGGAGTTTTGGGAGTGAGTGCGGTGCCCCGGGGGGGGGGGAGGGGGATTCGGGGGTGGGGGGGTGGGGGCGGGGG
>NZ_JBVVPL010000143.1:0-230 GCF_055807615.1 Bradyrhizobium sp. MV1.5
GGGCGGGGGTTTTTTTGGGCGGGGATTTATACCTTATTTGCTCGGTTCGCTATGCAATCCAGACTGCCTCTCCGGAAAGACTCTCGATTGCTTCGCTACGCTCGCAATGACGTGTTGATGGAGCATGGCGCAAATGTCGATGGCCGGGACATGCCCGGCCCATACGGGGGGGCTGGGGTTGGCGCCCCCGAAAGGGTAAACCCCCGGGGCCCCCCCATTTTACCCGGCGC
>NZ_JBVVPL010000144.1:0-230 GCF_055807615.1 Bradyrhizobium sp. MV1.5
CCTTTGCCACCGCCCCGGGGGGGGGGGGGGGGGCGCGCCCCCCCCGCCCCCCCCCCGCCCGCCCCCCCCCCCCCGGCGCGGGGGGGGGGGGGGGGGGGGGGGGGGGGGGGGGGGGGGGGGGGGGTGTTGGGGGGGGGGGGGGGCGCCCCCGCCCCCCCCCCGCGGGGGGGCCCCCCCCCCCCCCCCCGCCCCCCCCCCCCCCCCCCCGGGGGGCGGGGGGGGCGGGGCGG
>NZ_JBVVPL010000145.1:0-223 GCF_055807615.1 Bradyrhizobium sp. MV1.5
TTCTGAGCGGCGGCATCCTGAACAACAATGCGGCCTTCAAGGTCAGCGGCACCGGCAACGCGCTGGACCATGAGACGATCACGAATGCGACGACCGGCACGATCGAAGTGCTTGCCAACGGCGCGCTGACGGTTGACCAGGGCTCGACGGTTGCGAATGCCGGCAACGTCACGGTGGACGCCAACGGCAAGCTGACGGTGAACGGGGCCACGATCAGCGGTGC
>NZ_JBVVPL010000146.1:0-205 GCF_055807615.1 Bradyrhizobium sp. MV1.5
ACGGTCACGAATGCGACGACCGGCACGATCGAAGTGCTGGCGAATGGCGCGCTGACGGTCGACCAGGGCTCGACGGTCGCGAATGCCGGCAACGTCACGGTCGATGCCAACGGCAAGCTGACGGTGACCGGGGCCACGATCAGCGGTGCTGGTACGGTCACGGACAACGGCGAGATCGACCTCACCGGCAACGCCGTTCTGAGCG
>NZ_JBVVPL010000147.1:0-203 GCF_055807615.1 Bradyrhizobium sp. MV1.5
ATTGACCGTCAGCTTGCCGTTGGCATCGACCGTGACGTTGCCGGTGTTGGCGACGGTCGAGCCCTGGTCGATCGTCAGCGCGCCGTTCGCCAGCACTTCGATCGTGCCGGTGCTCGCATTCGTGATCGTCTCGTGGTCCAGCGCGTTGCCGGTGCCGCTGACCTTGAAGGCCGCATTGTTGTTCAGGATGCCGCCGCTCAGAA